>JAIPAF010000120.1 GCA_021740225.1 Bacteroidales bacterium
CAGTGTTATATTCTCGGATACACCACATTACCCCTTATATTGGTAACTGGTTTCATCCTGGGTCTGGTGATCACACTACAATCCCGTCCGATTATGGTGAGCTTTGGAGCCGAATCCCTTTTACCCAGCATGGTTTCTGTTTCTATCGTAAGGGAAATCGGACCCGTCGTAACAGCGCTAATTTGTGCGGGAAAAATGGGTTCAGGTATTGGTGCGGAACTGGGTTCGATGAAAGTAACAGAACAAATCGATGCGATGGAGGTATCCGGAACAAACCCAATGAAATACCTCGTCGGAACCCGGGTGCTCGCTACTACACTAATGATCCCCATCCTGGTGTTTTTTGCCGATGCCATATCATTTGTTGGATCATACATTGCAGTTAATCTGCATGGTGAAATCTCCATCCCCCTTTATATTACCGATGCTTTTGCCCCCCTGCACTTTTATGATGTAATCCCTGCCACAATAAAAACCTTTATTTTTGGGTTTGCAATAGGAGTAATAGGTAGTTATAAAGGTTACAGGGCAGGATTTGGTACAGAAAGTGTTGGAAGAGCCTCCAATGAAGCGGTGGTAATTTCCTCCGTAGCCATTTTCATTATTGATCTGCTTGTGGTTGAACTGCAACACTCATTGCAAATGCTGCAATTTTAACAATTATGGAAGACCGGACAAGCGATAGAAAAAATCCGATAGTGGATATTGAAAACCTGAAGAAAAGTTTTCAGGATAACCTGGTCCTGGAAGATGTCAACTTAAAAATCCCCAAGGGAGAAAATGTAGTAATAATCGGGCAATCGGGAATCGGTAAATCTGTTCTGATCAAATGTATGGTCAGGCTGATTGAACCAGATGACGGGAAAATTGAAATTTTCGGCCAAAATATACCCACATTGGGTAAAGATGAACTCAATACAGTAAGAAAACGCATTGGCTTTCTTTTTCAGGGAAACGCCCTTTATGACAGCATGACGGTAAGGGAAAACCTGGAGTTTCCGCTTATAAGGAACAAACTGACCAAAAATAAAAAGGATCTCGAGGCCCGAATTTACGAAGCCCTTGACAATGTGAATCTGAGAAAAGCAATTGATCTTCTCCCCAGTGAGCTCTCCGGAGGAATGAAAAAAAGAATTGGCCTGGCCAGGACTCTTATACTCAAACCTGAGATTATCTTATACGATGAGCCCACTACCGGTTTGGATCCCATTACTTCGAAAGAAATCAGCAACCTCATTATTAACCTTCAGGAAAAATATAATACCACATCCATCATCATAACCCACGACATCAGCTGTGTCAGATTAACGGCCAACATCATCCATGTGTTGAGAAACGGTATACTTTATAAATCGGGAAAATACAATGAACTTAAAAAAAGTGAGGATCCCTGGATTAACAATTTTTTTAATTAAAATCGCTAAATCATGAAATTAACTATAGGAAAAGGCATACGGCTGGGATTTTTTATTATCGTTGGAATTGCCATTTTTGCCTCTGCCATATATATCATTGGCAAACAAAGGAATTTATTTGGAAATACCTTTACGGTCAATGGCGTTTTCAAGGATGTAAGCGGATTAAAAGTAGGCAATAATGTACGCTATTCAGGTATCAATGTAGGTACCGTATCCAACATTCAACTGATCAATGATACGCTGGTGCAGGTCCAGGTTACCCTGGAAAAAAAGGTTCACCAGTTTATCCGGGAAGATTCCAAAATGGAGATTGGCACCGAAGGTGTAATGGGCAACAAAGTAGTAAACATAACTTCAGGAACTCCCACAGAGCAAGTCGTAGATGAAGGAGACGTTTTGGGAACTGTAGAAGCCGTAAAAATGGATGAAATACTTGAGGAACTGGATAAATCAAGTGTCAACACTACTGTTATAACAAAAAACATTGCAGAGATCACTACCAAGATCAATCAAGGTGAAGGCATTTTCGGAAGCCTTTTTACAGATACCTCTTTCTCGGACAACTTGAATAAAATCAGTAACAATACTGCAGAATTAACAAAGAATTTCAATCTAATTACCGAAAAAATCAACCAGGAAAAAGGAATAGCCGGAAAAATGTTATCAGACACCATGCTTGCCAAACAATTCGATAAGGCGGGAAACAACATGGTTCAATCAACAGAAAATCTAAGAGATATTACCAGTAAAATCAATAAAGGCGAAGGTGTCTTCGGCAAGATATTCACCGACAGTTCACTCACAAACAACATTGATACAGCATCCCAAAATTTAATCTATACCATCCGGAAAGCCAGAACCATTTCCGATAATCTTGCGGAATTTACCGGTCATATGAAAACCGGCAAAGGGTTAATCTATAAATTACTAACGGATAGTGCTTTCGCCGAAAGAATGGACAGTACGCTTAAAAGTATAGACAAGAGCGCCAAAGAACTCGACGAAGCTGCGGAAACAGTGAGGAAAAACTGGTTTATCAGAACTTTTTCAAGTAAAAAGGAGGAGAGGGAAGACTCAGAAAAGTCTAAACAAAAAGAAGAAGTAAAAGAAAAGTAACTAGCTTTGCCGGTGTTGATCTTTTCCTATCTGCCCCCCTGAACCGGTAAAAATAAAAGCGGATGTTCCTTTCTGACTTATATGAAATCAAATGAATATCAAGTGATTAATTCTTATACCTCGACCAATTTATAATCATTGGTCCCAAGCCCTATTTCACCTGCATACTCAAGTTGTATAGTGGGATTCAGGTGAGGGTAAAATTCCCTGAAAGGATCACTGCCCCCATTGGCCTTTTTCACCAGATCATGCGAAGCCCTGTCGATGGCCACCGGATCAGTCGATGCCAGAAAGCCGATATCGGGGACCAGGGGTTCATCATTCGCAGGATCACAATCGCAGCCAGGGGCAACATTTGTAATAACATTAATATACAGCATCCTTGGCCCGAAAATACTTTTTACACCATAGGCATATTCGGCCATTTTCTTTTGGATATTCTCTGAAGATGCATCAAAATTGATTTCAATGGCGCCTTCAGGGCAAACGCCAATACAACGGGCACAACCCACACAGTTTTCTGTAATATAGGCTGTCTTACTAAGCTCAATAGCTTTTTCATTGCAGTAATCCACACATTGGGCACAACCAGTACACTTTTCCTGATTTATAGATGGCCGTGATATGGAATGCATATCCAATTTGCCCTGCCTGCTGGCACAACCCATAGAAAGATTCTTAATGGCTCCGCCAATTCCGGACAACTCATGGCCTTTGAAATGGCTTACAAACATGATACCATCTGCATTGATGATATCAGATGCCAGATGCACCTTATCCGACAGGGATAGATTCACTTCCACTTCCATGCTATTCTCACCTCTAAGCCCGTCAGCTATAACAGTAGGTACCTGTAAAGTGGAATAACCAAAACCATTCCAGTTGGCGCAATAAAGATGATCCACACTGTTTGTCCGCATGCCTACATATAACGTATTGGTATCAGTAAGATAAGGCCTTGTATTTATATCCTTCAGTTCGCCTATTACAGGCCTTAAAAATACAGGCCTAAGAAAAGCCGTATTCCCCAGTTCACCAAAATGCACCTTAACAGCTATCAATTGCTGCTCTTCAAAGGTGCCTTTGACATTAACCTTTTTTAACAATTTACTGATCTTATGCAGCGGACTTTTATGTGTTTTATTTTTTAATGAAGAAAAAAATACTTCTTGTGCCATAATGGTTAGTTTTTTTTGAATTAATTGACAGAAAACGATAAGTATATCGCACCAATAAAAAATACCAGGTTCCGTTTTTAAAAAACGGAACCTGGTACAAATAAAATTAAAATCCATTGATTATCCTAACCCGGCGAACTATTCACAAATAATTAATGTTTGTTTAAGTTTATTAAAACTCAACATTGAAGAGCCAGGTAATAATCTTGTAGCATTTCCACCTTAGCTATTACTGTTGTGGTGTTTGCTGTTGTTGTTGCTTACTCATGAGTTGCTTCAAACGATTCAGCAGCTCTTTATCATTTCTCAAAGCCTTGTTGATTTGAGAAAATCGCTGTTCATCCATCGGATATTCCTGAATAATTGAGGACATCTGCTGTTTTATTTTCTGTTGTTCTTCCTGCATGACTTTCTGAATAGAAGCATAAGCTTGCTTTTCTTTTTCCGTCATCTCAACCTCATTACCCTGCATTTTTGCCTGAGAAATTTCCTGATATCTTTTCATTTCCATTTCGCTCTCCTGAACTGCTTTCATCATAGCACCCTGAGATTGTTTCTGAACTGCCTGAACTTCCCTTATGATTTGAGCAAAAGTTTGAAGCTCGCTATCACTGACTTCAATCTCTTGCTGTTGTTGATTTTGGTTTAAATTCTGAGCTTTAAGCCCAAGTGAAGAAGTCGTCATGAGGGCGACAACAACCAAACCGAATAATGTTTTAATCTTCATAATGCACCTGTATTTTTAAATATTAAAATTAGCCCGAAGAAAAAAATCATTTAACTTTTAACAATAGATTAAAAGTTAAAATTCTTTAAATAATGCAAGCAATTTTACCGGTTCATTGTTATTACTGTAAAAAATCATTTTGATTCGTTTAAGCATGCTGCTTATGAAACATATCAATTTTAGGAGATAAAATCGGTATAAAAAATATGTTTTTTTTTCAAACCGCTTTGATTGTGAAACAAAAATTTTCTAACTTGGCCTAAATTTTAACCCATTAAATAAAAATTTATGAATGTCAAAAAGTTTCTAATGTGTTTTGGATTGTCGTTATTGATCGCGTCGGGGTCAATAGCGCAAACCCCGAAAATCCAGTTTGAAGAATACAGCCTGGATAACGGGCTGCATGTCATCTTACATGAAGATCACTCTACTCCCATTGTCAATGTATCGGTGATGTACCATGTGGGTTCCAAAAATGAAGATCCTCAATTAACAGGATTTGCGCATTTATTCGAACATTTGATGTTTGAAGGCTCGAAAAACATTGGTAGGGGGGAATATTCAGAGTATGTGGAAAAAGCCGGAGGTACGCTTAATGCCAGTACCTCAAATGATCGCACATACTATTACGAGACTTTACCATCCAATCAGTTGGAATTGGGTTTATGGCTTGAATCGGAAAGAATGCTCCATGCCAAAATTGATTCGGAAGGCATTGCTACCCAGAAAAAAGTGGTTATTGAAGAGAAAAAACAAAACTATGACAACCGACCGTATGGAAGCATTATGATTGAAACAATGAAAAGGGCCTATAACAAACATCCTTACAGGTGGACCACCATAGGTGATACCAATCATATTCGTTCGGCTTCCAATCAGGATATAAAACAATTCTATGATACATTTTATGTGCCGAATAATGCAGTGCTGACCGTTGCAGGGGATATTGAAAAAGACCGGGCCAAAAAACTGATAGAAAAATATTTTGCAGACATACCGAAAAAGGAAGAGGAAATACCAAGACCAGATGTTGAAGAGCCTGTTAAAAACAAGGAGATCCGGGATACTGTATATGACAACATCCGGCTTCCTGCAATTATACAAGCTTATCACACTCCGGCCATGGGTACCGATGATTATTATGCTGTAGATATGCTCAGCACATTATTGTCGGAAGGACAAAGCTCCAGACTGTATAAAAATTTAGTAGATAAAAAAGAACTGGCAACGCAGGTTAGTCTTTTTCCAATGCCTTTGGAAGACCCCGGCGTAGCCATCGTGTTAGCCCTTCCCAATATGGGTGTTGATAATAAAAAGCTAGAGAAAGCAATGGATGCGGAGATTGACAAGGTAAAAAACAACACAATTTCTGATAAAGAATTTGAGAAATTAAAAAACCAATTCGAAACCCAAATTGTTCAGCAAAACAGCACCATCGCCAGAAGGGTTCAAAATCTGGCACGTAACTATACCTATTTCAACAATACCGATCTGATCAACCACCGATTGGAAAAATATTTAAGTGTAACCAAGGACGACATTAAAAGGGTTGCCAATAAATATTTCAGAGAAGATAACCGGGTGGTA
>JAIPAF010000121.1 GCA_021740225.1 Bacteroidales bacterium
ATTATGGCCTATTACTTTGTTAAGGAGTGGATAGGCTAACACTGTCCTGCGTCTCGGGTTTCGGGTCACCCGGTTTAAACGGAATCCGAGACCCAAAATACGAAATCGGCTCACTGCCCCAGTGTAGCCACCATAATACCTTTTATCGTATGGACCCGATTCTCAGCCTCATCAAACACGATGGAAGCCTCCGATTCAAAAACCTCATCGGTCACTTCCATGGACTCAAGGCCGAATTTCTTATAAATTTCCTCTCCCATCTTTGTTTCCCTGTTATGGAAAGAGGGAAGACAATGCAGGAATTTAACATTGGGATTGTTGGTTCTCTGAATCATCTCCTGATTGACCTGATAAGGTTTCAGAAGCTCTATCCTTTGCTTCCACACCTCTTCTCCTTCGCCCATCGATACCCATACATCGGTATAGAGAAAATCACAATCTTTAACTCCTTCTTCGATATTATCCGTCACTATGATCCGGGCGCCTGTTTCTTCAGCTATTGCCCGGGCCTGCTGTACCAGGTCATCGGAAGGCTGAACCTCCTTAGGAGCCACAGAACGAAAATCCATCCCCATCTTGGAGGCACCTATCAATAAGGAATTGCCCATATTGTTCCGGGCATCCCCAAGATAAGCAAACTTCATCTTATTTAAAGGTTTATCATTATGTTCCTTCATGGTCATGAAGTCGGCTAACACCTGAGTGGGATGAAACTCATTGGTCAAACCGTTCCATACAGGTACACCCGAATATTTACCCAGTTCTTCCACCACTTCCTGACCAAATCCCCGGTATTCGATACCGTCATACATTCTTCCCAGCACCCGGGCCGTATCTTTCATAGACTCCTTCTGACCCATCTGTGAACCGGTGGGACCAAGATAGGTTACATTGGCTCCCTGATCATGGGCTGCTACCTCAAAAGCACACCTTGTCCTGGTTGAAGCCTTTTCAAAGATCAGGGCAATGTTCTTGCCTGTTAATTTCTGTTGTTCCGTGCCGCTGTATTTGACCGATTTCATATCCATCGACAAATCCAGGAGAAACCGGATCTCACCGGGAGTAAAATCAAGAAGCTTCAGAAAATTCCTGTTTCGGATGTTGAATGCCATAACTTTATTAATTTAAATTTGAAAAAATGTAGAATCTGTTTATAAACTCCCAAATCACACGTACCAAATAACAAATAATATCCAATGACCAATTATTAATGACCCAAATCCGGACCAGCAAGGTTTAAACTTTTGATCATTGGGATTTGATTATTATTTGGGATTTGAAATTTGTTATTTGGTGCTTTATTCATTTGCTTCTTCACTATTCATACGCTGCAATAATCTTGGTTCCATAAGTTTTGTCTTTAAGCAGCCTGGCTTCGGTGATCACACTTTTTTCTCCACCCTTTTCAACAAACTGAACGGCTGCCTTTATTTTTGGAGCCATGCTACCCTCTGAGAACATTCCCCGGGCAAGATACTTTTTGGCATCGGCCACATCCAAAGGATCCAGTTTTTTCTCTCCGGGCTGTTTATAATTTATATACACATAAGGAACATCGGTCAAAATATAAAATTCATCCGCTTTTATCTTTGCGGCGAGCAAAGAAGAGGCCATATCTTTATCTATAACCGCCTCAGTCGGTCTTACCCTGTTCTCTTCATCTATATAAACCGGAATACCACCTCCTCCCGAGGTAATTACAATGTTACCCTGCCGGGCAAGGACTTCTATCACATCTTCATTCATTATGGACTTAGGCAAAGGAGAAGGCACCACCCGCCTCCACCCGCCTTCGGTCTTCACCTCTTCCTTGAAAATCCAACCTTTCTCCCCGGACAGTTTGTCAGCCTCTTCCTTATTATAGGTTTTCCCTACCCGCTTCTGAGGATCCTGAAATGCCGGGTCGTCTTTATCTACTTCAACCTGACTGACAAGTGTAACCACATCCTTATTGATCTTATATTTACGCAATAAATTAAGCATCATTCGCTCAATCATATATCCAATTTCTCCCTGGGTATCAGCAACGCAAACATCAAGAGGCATCTGCGGCAATCCATAGACATATTCCCCGGCATCATTTTTCATCAACAGATTGCCTACCTGGGGCCCGTTACCATGGCAGATTACAAGATGATAATCCTCTTCAAGCAAAAAAAGTATATTTTCCAATGTATCGGTAACATTCTGTTCCTGCTCTTCTATCGTGCCAGACTGACCTTCCCTGATCAGCGCATTTCCTCCCAACGCCAGTACCGCTAATTTCCTCATAACCAACTATTTATTATTGTATGTCAAGAAAAAACAAAACTAACAAAATTTATGAATCATTAGGGCCAAATTATCATTAATTTTATATTATTTTGCATCCCATAAAAGAGTCTCTCTAAATTGAAGTTATTCCATGGGCAAAAAGACCAAAAAGCAAAAAGTGCAGGATGACAGGTTTAAGTTCTTAACGGGGATTTTCTTTTTATTCCTGGCCATTTATATCACCCTTGCCTTTACTTCTTTTTTCTTTACCTGGAAAACCGACCAAAGTTTTCAGTGGGGTGAGGTGGTTTCCAATGCCAATGTGGTAGTGGAAAACTGGGCCGGGAAAGTAGGAGCCAGAATGGCCAATCTTTTTATTGCCAAATGGTTTGGAGTCGCTTCCTTTTTTATTCCCTTTTTTCTCGTTATCCTGGCTTTTAAATTATTCAAAGTAAAACTGTTGCCTGTTAAAAAAACATTACAATATTCCATTCTGGGATTAATCTTGCTTTCGTTACTGCTGGGATATTTGTTTGAAGGCATGGATGGTTACCTGATCAACGGACTTGGAGGAGGTCACGGTTTGTTCATGGCTCAATGGATGAATGCCTTTATAGGAAAGGTAGGTACGGCCTTTCTGCTGATCATTTTTCTTACCGCTTTTATTTTATCCTTGTACCCCGTATCCATTCAACAAATTAAGCAGGGAGTGATCTCCCTTCCCGGAAAGATTTTCAGTGGCAGTAAAAAGATGGCAACGGCAAATGTCTCCGCCGTTGGAGACATCCGAAAATCCGGGGAAATAAAAACCGGCCGTAATAAAAAAGCCAGTGCAGGAAAAAAAGAAGAAAACACTGTCAAAGAATGGAGTACACCGGAAGAGGTAAAAAATACAAAGCAGGAAATAACACCTGAAAAGGAATCCGGAACCTCCCATTCCAGACATAGAGAACAAACAAACAAACAAGTTGAAGACTCAAAAACACCGGATAATGGTGAAGCTTCGAAAGACGGGGACATTCAGCTTACCATAGAGAAATCCGAAGAAGAACGGGAAGAAGGAGATCTTAGAAATCAGGAAATTCAGGATTATGATCCCACACTTGAACTGAGTGACTTTCAATTGCCTCCGATCGAGCTTCTCGAAGAATATGGTGATGAGGAAGGTGAGCAAGAGATCAATAAGGAGGAAATCATAAGGAACAAGAACAAAATTGTTGAAACCTTAGGCAACTACAAAATACAAATTGATAAGATCAGAGCCACCATAGGGCCAACGGTAACCCTTTACGAAATTGTTCCGGCGCCCGGTATCAGAATATCAAAAATCAAGAACCTCGAAGATGATATAGCCCTTAGCCTGGCAGCCCTCGGCATCCGTATCATTGCGCCGATACCCGGTAAAGGAACCATTGGTATTGAAGTACCCAATGAAAAAAGGGAAATGGTCAGCATGAGGTCTATACTGACCTCAAAAAATTTCCGGGAGGCCAGGCATGAGCTTCCCATAGGACTTGGAAAAACCATATCCAATGAAACCTATGTAATTGATCTGGGTACACTCCCCCACCTCCTGGTGGCCGGCGCAACAGGTCAGGGTAAATCGGTAGGTCTGAATGCCATCATCACTTCTCTGCTTTATAAGAAACATCCCACCCAACTCAAATTTGTTCTGGTGGATCCGAAAAAGGTGGAATTCACCCCCTATTTCAAGATCAGAAACCATTACATGGCCAAAATACCGGATATTGAAGAACCCATAGTTACGGATAACCAGGATATCATAAAAACTTTGAATTCCTTGTGCCTGGAAATGGATGACAGATATAACCTGTTGAAGATGGCCCATGTGAGGAACATCAGTGAATACAACAAGAAATTCATTAAAAAAAGGCTCAACCCGGAAAAGGGGCACAGATATCTTCCTTACATCGTGGTGGTGATCGATGAGTTCGCCGATCTGATCATGACGGCCGGCAAAGAGGTAGAAAGTCCCATTGCCCGCCTGGCCCAACTGGCAAGAGCCATAGGCATACACCTGATCATCGCCACTCAAAGGCCTACCACGAATATCATCACAGGGGTGATCAAAGCCAACTTTCCGGCCAGAATTGCCTTCAGGGTAACCTCTCAGATCGATTCCAGAACCATCCTGGACAGTACAGGCGCCAACCAACTGATTGGGCGCGGCGATATGCTGATCTCAACGGGTAGTGACCTTACCCGCCTGCAATGCGCCTTCATTGATCCGGAAGACATCGAAAAATTAACCGATTTCATCAGCAACCAACAGGGATTTGCACAACCATTTGAACTACCGGAATATGAAGATGAGAACAGTTTAGACGAAAACGGTTCCAAAAAAGTGGATAAATGGGATGACCTTTTCGAAGAGGCCGCAAGGATGGTAGTGCGCCATCAACAGGGTTCTACCTCGCTGATTCAAAGAAAGCTTTCTATAGGGTATAACCGTGCAGGACGAATCATGGACCAACTGGAAACCGCTAATATCGTTGGTTCTCACGAAGGCAGCAAGGCCCGTCATGTACTTTTTCCCGATGAGTATGCGTTGGAACAATATTTGAATAATCTTTTTAACAAGAATCAATAGATGATCCAAAATGAAATACATTGCGCTACTGACCATCATATTGCTCTCGGGCTTTAACATATCTGCCCAGGATAAGAACGCGGAGAAACTGCTCAAGACCCTGGCGGAAAAACACAACGCCTACGAGAACATCACGGCCGATTTTACCTTTCATTACAAAAGTCTCCAATCGGAAAGTGAAAATACATGGAGCGGATCAGTCATCATGGAAGGAGAAAAATACAAACTGGAGTTGCGGAACTCTACGATATACTATAACGGTACAACCCTCTGGAATTATCTGCAAGGCCCCAATGAAGTGAATATCTCGGAGCCGGTTCAGAACGAGGATTCGGACATCATCAACCACCCCCACCAGATATTCGACATATACAAGAAAAAAAATTTCAAATACAAATTTCTGGGCAAAGAGTCCATGAATGGCCAGGAGGTTTATGTGATCGACCTCTACCCCAAAACGCTCGACAAAGACTACAGCAGAATCAGGCTTTACCTCACTCAGGAAGCCATACAGATCCACTCGGCCAAAATTTTCGCCAAAGACGGAAGCCGATATACCATTGAAATCAAGAACATGAAAACCAACCAATCCGTGCATGATTCTACCTTTGTATTCAATACGGAGGCTCATCCCGATGCAGAAGTGATTGACATGCGGTTCTGAGAATGTTTGTCAAAAGCGTTCGACGAAGAGTTTGATTGTTTGATTGAAAGTAAGCAGTAACCAGCCCGGTAATTCTTTAGTCCTTACGGTCATTCGGTTGTAGGGATAAAGCAATCAGAAAAAATTTGGCGGCAATTCACCAATCACAAATCTTCGTATAACCTGGTGCGTACTTAGTGATTATTTGTGGTTTAAGAATTTAATTTTAACCACGAAGTTACTCAAAGGAAGTCACTAAGTACTCCAAGGCTACAGGACCACCCACCAAGCGGTTCCAAACCGATCGGGTGTTTGCTTCACCTTCTTTCTCCGGGCCTTTGTAGAAGGCAAACAGCGATAGCAACATGTTAGCTCCAGGCAAAAAGCGCCTCGTTAGAGTGCGCGATAGATTATCCGAAATGGCTTTTGAAGGTAATAATGGCCTTTATTTTAATTTAAAGTCTTCGGAATTATCTTTATG
>JAIPAF010000122.1 GCA_021740225.1 Bacteroidales bacterium
TGATGGCTTCGGACGTCATCATCCACAAAGCATCAAAAGTCCCGGTAGGTAAAGACCAGGAGCAAAACCTGGAGATGATACGTACCTTTACACGCCGTTTTAACCGGATGTATAACACGGATTATTTCCCCATACCCGAGCCTTATAACTTCGGGGAGCCCCTTGTTAAAATTCCCGGCCTGGATGGTAGCGGAAAAATGGGTAAATCCGAAGGGACAGGAAATGCCTTATACCTGACCGATGACCCGAAAACCGTTAAAAAGAAAATCATGAAAGCGGTTACCGATAGCGGGCCTACCGAAATGAACCAGGAAAAACCGGATTATATTCAAAATCTCTTTACCTTACTGGGAGTGGTTTCGAACAATGACACCTGTAATTATTTTGAAGAAGAGTATAATAATTGCCGGATAAGATATGGTGATCTAAAGAAAAAGCTGGCCGAAGATATGATTGCTTTTATCGATCCTTTGAGAGAAAAAATTGAAGCACTGACAAAAGACGAGCAGTACCTGAGTAAGGTGGTACGGCAGGGAGCGGAAAGAGCACGCGAAAACGCTTCCAAGACCATCAAAGATACACGGGAAATAATCGGAATAAGAAAATTCTGAAAAACTTTTGATTATAAATTGTTCTTCATAAATTCGTGGACATAATAAGTATTTTATGGCACGTAATTCCAAAAATGATCCAGGACATATACTCCTGAAAGCCGCTGTAATTCTTTTTCTTCTGGCTTTTAGTGTTGAATTCTACCTTAGTGAAGAGCCCTCCGGGGTCTTGACAACCATCCTGACTGCTACATTAATAGCCGCTGTATTAATTATTATCATGCTCAAACATTCTGACTTCCAACGTTATGGTTTTATTCCTCTAATAATGATTTCTTTACATGAGATCTATAGCCACATAATGACAGGAGTCAATATTATAGAGTCTTTCTATTATTTAGCAATCATTCTTATTTCCATCTACTTTACAACACGAATCAAAAAGAAAAAAATGAAGAGTAAAAAAAGTTAGACTATGAACCGATTCCTGAAATCTTTGGGCAAGGTAGTTCTCGTTATAATAGTGCTTTTTGTCGGCTTTTTGTGGTATGCCGGTTTTTTTGATAAAGTAAGCATCAACCACAGGGAAAGCGGGCCTTATTATGCACTTGTCAGTAAAGTGGATTTGTATGAAGATCCTGCCAATGTTCGTAACAAAATTTTTGATGACCTGGTTAGTAAAGACATGATGAGCGAGAGAGGGGTGGCAATTACAAATCAACCCTTTAGGGAGAATCTTATCAGACAAACCGGATGGATAATTAAAAGCAATAATATCCAATTGGCTCATAACCTGGAGCCTCCTTATAAAATTATTCAGATCCCCAAAAAAAAGAGATTGGTGGCTGAATTCCCCTACAAAAATTCATTCAGCATTATGTCAGGCTCCTATATCGTATATCGGCGGCTACTGCATTCCGCTCAAAAACAAAACCTGAAAACGGGCAAAATAATAGAAGTTTACGATGACGGGACAGAAAAAATCTATTATCACTTAAATATAGAACAACCCCAGAGCCCCGCTAACAAGAAATAAAGAAATACCATAACGAACAAACCCAACCGAAACAGAATTGTTAATTTTGCAGAGGAGTACTGAAAGGAATGGAAAACACGAATACAACAATAAAAAAAGAAAAAAAAGAGAGAGCTGTCTTAGTGGGTATTGCCACAAACAAACAAGAAAATCACAAGTTACAGGAATACCTTAATGAACTCTCTTTCCTTGCCAGAACAGCCGGCGCTACTCCTAAAGCCTTTTTTACCCAAAAAATGCAAAGACCTAACCCCAAGTATTACATAGGCTCGGGCAAGATTGAAGAAATTTATGAATACAATAAAGAGCACAAAATCGATGTTGTAATTTTCGACGAAGAGCTATCACCCACCCAAATCCGAAATCTGGAAAAGGCTCTAAAATGCAAAATCATGGACCGCAACGGTCTTATCCTGGATATCTTTGCCAAGAGAGCTCAAACAGCACACGCACGCACACAGGTTGAGCTGGCCCAATACGAATACCTTCTGCCGCGCCTTAGCGGTATGTGGACACACTTGCAGAAACAGACCGGTGGTATCGGCACTAAAGGCCCCGGTGAGCGGGAAATTGAGACAGACCGTCGTATCATCCGGGATAAAATTACACGCCTGAAAAATAAGCTAAAGAGTATTGATAAACAAAAGGCCACCCAAAGAAGTAACCGCGGCAACCTGGTTCGTGTGGCCTTAATCGGCTACACCAATGTAGGGAAATCGACAATTATGAATCGCCTTAGCAAAACCGATGTTTTTGCTGAAAACAAGCTTTTCGCCACATTGGACACCACCGTGAGGAAAGTCGTGATAGGTAATCTCCCGTTTTTGATAAGCGATACCGTCGGATTTATACGCAAGCTCCCCCACAGCCTTGTCGAATCTTTTAAATCTACGCTCGATGAAGTAAGGGAATCAGACCTTGTTATCCACGCGGTAGATGTCTCCCATCCCGATTTTGAAGAACAAATCAGCGTGGTTAATAATACACTAGCAGAAATCGGAGCCGGGGATAAACCCACGATTTATCTATTCAACAAAATAGATGCTTACAACCCTATTGAGAAAGAAGAAACGGACTTAACTCCCAAAAATCGGGAGAATATAACCCTTGAAGAAATGAAAGAGAGCTGGATGCAAAAAATGAATGCAACCACGCTCTTTATATCAGCTAAAAACAAAACAAACTTTCAGGAATTCAGGGAGGTCCTATACCAAGAAGTGAAAAGAATACATGTTCAAAGATATCCATATGATCACTTTTTATATTAAAAACATCTATGAAAAAATATAAATATCTCTTACTGGCTGCCGCTTCGGGCCTATTATTAGCGGCATCCTGGCCGGAGAACGGGTTCCCGTATTTGATTTTTGTGGCTTTTTTGCCACTTTTTTATATTGAGCAAGAGTATACCCGGAAAAAACAAAGCAGCAGCAAAATCCATATTCTGGGGTATGCCTACATCACCTTCTTTATCTGGAATGCCCTGACGACATATTGGATCTTAAATTCGACCATTTTTGGGGGCGTCATGGCTGTGGTACTCAACTCGCTATTCATGGCGATTGTTTTCTATGTGTACCACCTAAGCCACCGGATAACGAAAAATCCCAATGGTTTATTTATTTTAATCTTTTACTGGATAGCCTGGGAGTATTTTCACCTTGACTGGGATTTGTCATGGCCCTGGTTAAACCTTGGCAACGTCTTTGCTTCCTATCCCGAATGGATTCAGTGGTATGAATTCACAGGAACTTTTGGGGGCACAGCCTGGATATTGATCGTAAACATCTTGATTTTTAAAGCTTCCTACTCTTTTCTCAAAAAAGAGACATTTTTGCGCCCTGCTATTGCTAATGGAGTAGTAGCCCTGCTATTTATTACCATTCCTTTGATTATCTCCCATTCCATTTATAAGAATTATTCTGAAGAGGATGACCCGGTAGAAATAACTGTCGTACAACCTAATCTCGACCCCTATTCTGAACAGTATAATAAATCACCCAAGGAAATTCTCAACCATATTTTTTCATTGGCGGATCAAAAGACAGACAGTACCACCCAATACATTGTATGTCCCGAATCGGCAATACAGGAACGGCCTCTTTATGAAAAACATATCAATCGTGGCAAGAGTATTCAGCTTCTCAAAGATTACATGCGAAAGCATCAAGATAAAGCCATTGTTATAGGAGCTTCCACCTACTATATTTTTGAAGAAGATGAAGAAATTCCTTTATCGGCGAGACAGTTCAATGATTCAAAGGGATATTACAATGCTTATAACACGGCCATTTATCTCGACACTGAAATGAATATGCAATTGTATCATAAATCAAAACTCACGCCGGGAGTAGAAAGAATGCCATTTAAAAGTGTTTTTAAGCACATTGAGAACCTCGCCATCGATTTGGGGGGTACGGTAGGTACCCTCGGCACCGATTCTGTCCGCAGACCCTTTAAAACGTTTACAGGTGATAAAACCGGTCCGGCGATTTGTTATGAGTCAGTTTACGGAGATTTTTTTGCAGGATTTGTTCGAAACGGAGCTAATTTTATGTTGATTATCACTAATGATGGTTGGTGGGGTGACACACCCGGGTATAAACAGCACATGGCATATGCTTCGCTGCGGGCAATAGAAACCAGGAGAAGCATAGCACGTTCTGCAAATACGGGCATTTCAGGTTTTATCAATCAACGCGGAGAAATTTCAAAAAAGACTCCTTATTGGGAAGAAGCTGTCATCAATAAATCCATCAATAAAAACGATGAAATCACCTTTTATGTCCGCTATGGCGATTATATAGGAAGAATAGGTGTTTTTGGTACTGTAATGCTCTTACTTATCACCATTGCAGCGGCCATAACCAGTCGCAACAGAAAAATCGTGGGTTAAATAATAAAGCTGTCCGGGAAAGAATGATTTTGACGTTTAAGTAATCCCATAAACATCCTTCAAAAACGTAACATAAAAATATTCAGCAACTTTCACCTTAGCCTTTCTGAGGCGAAGTTGCTGAATATCAAATTATAAAGTTTAATGGAAGTTTCCCTTTTTACCGAGGGATTATCAATTTAGAACTTTTGAACTTTCCTGACCCAGACTTCTTTACCGGACTGTACCTTAATAAGATAGATACCATCGGGAACTTCCTGTCCTGATTGATTGGTGCCGTTCCAGTTTATATATTTCCTCCCTTGAGTATCAGCTTGACTCCATTTCCGTATTTCCTGTCCCCGGATATTAATAATATCAATCGTGAAAGCTTTTTCCCCGGAAATATCAATAATCATTTTCAGATTCTCATTAAATGGGTTAGGTATAAACTTGATTTGATCCTCCGCCGTTTTCGTAATATTCGTATTGACTGTTACATCAAACGTCACAGGAATAACCACTTGCTCATTAAACGGATCGTTCGAGTTGATAAGCAAATCAGCCGAGTAATTCCCCGGAGCCATACCGGCAGCATCCATTGTAACATCCATTACCGCTGAATCGCCGGGAGGTATGATTCCTGAGCCGGAAGTAACGGAAAGCCACCCGTCCTCATCATCATAATTCACTACGGTGTTATAGCTTAAATCTTCCGATCCGTTGTTGTAGATAATCATCTGATCTTCGGCAGTTTCATCCTGTTGACACGCTCCGCTCAATTGTTCAACTTTCGTTTCAATGTCGGCTACTGAACCGGTCTCCTGGAACTCATGCGGGTCGGGAGCGCCAATGTAAGGATGATTCTCGCTTCGTCCTGACTCATCTGCTGCATGAATATAGTAGGACACCTCAGTGGTGGGATTGGGTACAGGAATAGCAGCCTCGTATGTGTCGCCGCCGGTATTTTCCATAAGTGTTGAAGAATAATTCTCCTCATTATCCAACTTGTAGTACACCTTGAGAGAGTCTGCATACAATTCTTCCCCGCTAAAAGGAATGATTTCGGCCTCAATCACCTGCTCTTCGGCGTCTTCAACCTCCCCTAGCAAAGGATTATGCTTAATCTTCAGCATATTCCTGTCAGCCATCTCATGCGTACGACAATGGAGGGCATCCGTATCTTCCCAATTATATCCCTGGTCATCTATGCCTATAATTTCATAGCCCGGCATAGCTTCTTCGTAAGTTTCAATAGCTTCATCATCCCATTCACTTCCTGTAAGCGGAACAAAAACACGATCATTTAAAATCAGGGAGTTTGTATAAGGAGTTGCCGGCGTTCCTCCGGGGGTGAAAATGCGATGAACTTCATAATTCGTCCCCCAGGCAGAAGTGGCATTTTCATAATAATCGGCCACAGCTTCAAAATCTTCGTAACGCGGATCATCTTCCGGGACTTCGCCGATCAATATTTTATTTGTGGATAAAAATTTTGCCCAGCAGTCGATATGCTCAA
>JAIPAF010000123.1 GCA_021740225.1 Bacteroidales bacterium
TAATATTGGCTGATTTAATTCCAACAATGCTTGTCAGGAAAGGTAATAGCAATAATAAAGAACATAAATCGAACAATTTGGTTGGAGTTCCAACTAAATTGTTGTTATTTTGCAGTCAAATTTTGAAGTTATGGCAAAAGAAGAAGAACGGTCCATCGGACGGTTGATATCTATATTACACCGGCAAGCCCGCGTTTATTTTTACAGGAAGCTGGGACCCTATGGTTTGGGGCACGGCCAGATGCCGGTTCTGATGCATGTGTTCCATCATGAAGGGATTACGCAGCACGATATATCGGAGCATTTTCATCTGGATAAGGGAAGCACATCCAGTTTGATCAGAAGCCTGGAGAAGAACAATTTTATTCAAAAGATGCAGGATGAAGAAGACAAAAGGGCTTTTAATCTCTATATAACCGATAAGACAAGGGAATTAATGCCGGAATTCAGGAATATTTTTCAGGGATGGACAAATATTTTGTTGATCGGATTCACTAATGAAGAGGGAGAGCAAGCATTCGATTTGCTAAACAGAATGATTAAGAACTCCCAAAATTTTCTAAAAGGGGAGGGGCAGGAATGAAACCAAGACACACCGATTTAACCAGGGGGCCAATAGCGCCTATGCTTATGAAACTTACCTGGCCTATGGTTTTGGGTTTATTGGGCATGGTAATGTTCAACCTGGCCGATACTTACTTCATTGGTCAGGTAGGTGTGGATGAGCTGGCGGCAATGGGTTTTACTTTTCCGGTAGTGATGGTGGTAGGCGCTCTGGCCCTGGGCATTGGGATTGGTACTTCTTCTCTGATGTCTCGTTCTATTGTTAGTGAAGACAAAGCGATACTGAGACGCTATGCCTCCGAGGCCCTTTTATTGGGATTGTTGGTTGTATCAATTTTTGTGGTGATAGGACAATTGACCATCGAACCTTTATTTCGGGCTATGGGAGCTTCCGAAAAAGTACTTCCCTATATTAAGGATTATATGAGTATATGGTATTGGGGCATGTTGGTAGTGGTATTTCCCATGGTGGGCAACAACATCATCCGGGCCACCGGCGATACCTTTACTCCGGGCATGTTCATGACCATTTCCGCTATCGTGAACATCATTGTAGATCCTTTTTTGATATTGGGATACGGGCCGTTCCCTTTTCTTTCAATCAAAGGAGCAGCTATAGCGACAGTCATAGGGCGGGGAACAGGTATGATCCTGACGATGTATGTACTGATCAGGAGAGAGCAGTTGCTGACGGTATTTTTGCCGCCTTTGAAGGAAGTGCTGCGAACCTGGAAAAAAATACTTTATATAGCCGCTCCGGCGGCGGCAAGTGTGCTGATCACCCCTCTTTCCATCGGTATTGTGACCCGTATTGTCTCCAAATTTGGTGAAGAAGCAGTGGCAGCCTTCGGTGTAGTCTCCCGTATGGAGATGTTCTCCCTGATCCTGGTGAATGCACTGGGTTCTGTCATGATCATTTATGCCGGGCAAAACTGGGGCAAAGGGAAGGTGAAGCGGCTGGTAAAAGGTTTTAATGTCGGTGTGCTCTTTGCCCTGGGTTGGGGAATGTTGCTTTTTATTATCGCCCAGCTCTGGTCCGAACCCATTGCAGGTGTATTTAGCGACAATGCCGAGGTAATCCGCATTACTGCCGAATATCTGCTTATCGTATCCTTCAGCTACGGATTTCAGGGTATCCTTATGGTGGGGGTAAATGTATTCAATGGCATCAATAAACCCATGCCCTCTGCAGGATTAACTGCCCTTAGAATGTTTGGTCTTTATGTTCCCTTGGCATGGCTGGCTTCCGTGTACTGGGACCTTACGGGGGTGTTCTGGTCGGCTTTTCTTGCCAATATTTTAACAGGAATCCTTACTTATACCTGGTTGTGGCGATATCTGAAAAAGAAGGAGCAAAATAACTTTACTTAACAAAGATAATTGTTATGCCATTACCCTTTAAGATTCCAGGATTTTTCCCTCTACATTGCCTTGTTTGTTGATTTGTTGTAAAGCCACCTTTTTTATTTTTCCGGCCAGGTCGGGGCGGTAATCCTTTTCTATCTTTATATAATTATCGGTATATCCGAATATTTTTCCATTGTAGTTGTGGTGCTCGAAGAGTACTTTTCTTTCTTCCCCCAGGTGTCTCCTGTAGAACATCATGCTTTTCCTTTTGGCAAGCATCTGTAATTGTTTGCTTCTTTGTTTTATTTTTTCAGCCGGCACCTGGTCTTCCATTTGGACAGCGGGAGTACTGGGTCTCCTGGAAAACGGGAATACATGATAAAAGCTGGCATCCAGATTTTGAAGAAACTTATAGGTCTCCTCAAACTTTTGTTCATCTTCTCCGGGGAAACCTGCGATTACATCCACTCCGACAAAAGCACCGGGCATGTGGTTTTTGATTTGTTTTACTTTATCCCGGAAAAGTTCCCGGTTATACCTTCGTTTCATTTTTGCCAGTATGGCATTACATCCTGATTGCAGGGGAATGTGAAAATGGGGAAGAAATTTTTCCGATTGGGATACAAAGCGGATGATGTCATCATGCAAAAGGTTGGGTTCGATCGAAGCAATGCGGTATCTCTCAATACCCGGGACATTTTCCAGGCGGCGTATCAACTCCTGAAATGTTTCACCGGTAGATCGTCCAAAATCTCCTGTGTTGATACCCGTAAGAATGATTTCTTGTACCCCGGATTTGGCAATTGTTCGGGCTTCCTCCACCAGGCTTTTAATGCTTTGATTTCGGCTTTTTCCACGTGCCAAAGGAATGGTACAATAGGCACATCCATAGTCACATCCGTCCTGCACCTTGAGAAATGAACGCGTACGGTCACCCAAAGAGTAGGAGGAATGAAATGTTACCATGTCATTCCGGACAGAAGTGTGGATTTCCGGCCTTTCCTTTTCCCTGTATTGATCAAGATAATCCAGGATATTGAATTTTTCATTATTGCCGAGGACAATATCTACACCTTTCATCGCAGCAATTTTTTCCGGATGCAGTTGGGCATAACACCCCACGGCAATGATTATCGCTTCCGGATTCAGCTTCCTTGCTTTCCTAACGGCCCTTTTGCTTTTTCTATCTGCTTCGCCGGTTACCGTACAGGTGTTAATCACATAAATATCCGCCTTTTCATTGAACTTCACCTGTTCATAGCCCTGTTCCTGAAATTGTCCTGCCAGGGTAGATGTTTCGGCGAAGTTCATTGGGCATCCCCGCGTATGTAATGCTACTTTAGTTGCCATTGAAGTTCTTTAACTGAGTGGTCTCAAAATTAAAAAAAGGTTTATGATGACGGATCATCATTTTATTATATTTGGTGCTTTTAACCATATAAAATGGAAATCAAAAAACAACTCTGCAATTGAAGATAACATTTCTTGGCACCGGCACCTCACAGGGAGTTCCGGTTATCGGTTGTGATTGTGATGTATGCCGGTCGAATGATATAAAGGACAAACGACTGAGAACCTCCGTGCTTATTGAGGTAAACGGTAAAGTATTTGTGTTGGATACCGGCCCGGATTTCAGAGAACAAATGTTGCGGGAAGAGGTGCATAATATCGACGGCATCATTTATACCCATGAGCATCGCGATCATATAGCCGGTTTGGATGATGTGCGGCCGATCAATTATTTGAAGCAGAAACCCATTGAAATATACGGCGAGGAGCGGGTGCTGGAAGCCCTTAAACAAATGATTCCCTATGCTTTTGGAGAAAACAGGTATCCCGGCGTACCCGATATCAATCTCAATCTGATCACCAACCAGCCATTTGTTATTGAAGGGATGGAATTCACGCCCATTCGTGTGTACCATTACAAACTTCCCGTGTTCGGTTTCCGGGTTGGGGATTTCACTTATATTACCGACGCCAATTATATTCCGGAGGAAGAAAAGGAAAAGATCGAGGGCAGCAAGTACATTGTAGTGAATGCACTCCGAAAGAAAAAACACATTTCGCACTTTAGTCTTTCCGAGTCCCTGGAAGTGATCAGCGAATTCAGCCCCCGCAAAGCTTATTTGATTCATATGAGCCATCAAATGGGCTTCCATGAAAGCGTAAATTCCAAATTACCCGAATATATGAGCCTGGCTTATGACGGACTTTCCTTTGAGGTATAGTTCCACTGTATAACAGCGTTTGGTTTTCTTTTGATGCTTCATAGGCTTCAATTTTACCCGAGCTGTTATTCAGTCTGGGTTTGATTATTGGAATTTATGTATTATTTGTTATTTGATGCTTGAAATTTGGTTTTTTTGTCTACTTAATGATCCTTTTAATACAATCATTTCTCCTCATCATTATGCCCGTTTCCTGTTTCAGTTTCAGGAAACCTTTCCAACCTTCATGTCTGATGACAAAATTCTCTTAATTTTACCCACCTTGAAAACCAAAATTACGTGATATGCTGAAGAAAGGAAAGATTCCGCATACTTTTGTAATCATATTCTTTATCATAGTGATCGGCGCCGTGTTGACCTGGTTTATACCCGGCGGGGAATACGAGCGCGAAACCATTATGGATGGCGGCGTAGAAAGGGAGGTGGTTAAAAGTGGTTCATTTGAATATACGAAGAGCGAGCCGCAAACCTGGCAGATCTTTTCGGCGTTTTATCACGGATTCATAGCCAGAAGCAATATTATTGCCTTTATTCTTATGGTAGGCGGAGCATTCTGGATCATGAACAAAAGCCGGGCCATCGATGTGGGAATTTTTTCCTTTCTGCGTTTCACCCGGAGGCTGGAGTCCAACCGGTTCATTAAGTTTCTCGGCGTGGACAACATTGTCGTTGTGCTGATCATGTTTATGTTCAGCCTTTTCGGCGCTGTCTTCGGCATGAGTGAGGAGACCATCGCTTTCGTGATCATCTTTGTACCCCTCTCCATTTCCATGGGCTATGATTCCATCGTGGGGGTCTCCATGTGCTTTGTAGCTGCCGGTCTGGGCTTTGCCGGTGCTATGCTGAATCCTTTTACAGTGGGAATAGCCCAGGGCCTGGCTGATATACCCTTGTTTTCCGGTATAGAATACCGTTTTTTCTGCTGGATGGTGTTGAATATTGTTGGTATTGCCTTTGTTTTAAGGTATATGAAGCGCCTCAGGAAAGATCCCACCCGTTCACCGGTGTATGAGGAGGATGAGCAATGGAGGAAAAGCAATGAAAACGATGGGGAAGATATTGAATATCATAAACCTGTGTCTGCATGGATTATTTATTTTGTTGTTTTGGCTGCATTGCTCATTTTTTCCGTGAAATATTCCATGACCACCATGGAAGTGGGCCGAAATGCCTTCAACATCCCCATGATTCCCATATTAACGGGCTTGTATGCTTTTACCTCTTTGATGGGACTGAGAAAATCGGTGCATTTTTTTATACTGAATCTGCTGCTGTATACCATTCTTTTCCTGATTGTGGGTGTTATGGGCTACGACTGGTATATCATGAAGATTGCCACCATTTTCCTGGCCATGGGTATTTTTTCCGGCATTGCCTATAACGAATCGGGCAACAACATTGCCGGGCTGTTCCTTAAGGGAGTCAGGGACATCATGACTGCCGCCATAGTTGTAGGGCTGGCCGGCGGCATTGTCTTTCTGCTGGAACAGGGCAACATCATAGATACATTGCTGCACTATATGGCCGAAGGAATGAAAGATGTGGGGAAAGTAGGCTCTGTCGGGGTTATGTATGTTTTTCAAACCCTCCTGAATATCCTTATGCCCTCGGGATCGGGGCAGGCAGCGCTGACCATGCCTATTATGGCGCCATTCTCCGATCTGATTGGCATATCACGGCAGACTGCCGTACTGGTGTTCCAGTTTGGCGACGGCTTCACCAATATGATCACACCCACCTCCGGCGTGCTAATGGGTGTGCTGGGGATGGCCAAAATACCCTATGACAAATGGTTTCGATGG
>JAIPAF010000124.1 GCA_021740225.1 Bacteroidales bacterium
ATAACCCAACATAAATATAAGGTATGGCATTGATCAGGAAAGTAAGAGGAATGACCCCGGTTTTCGGAGAGAATTGTTATCTGGCAGACAATGCTACGGAAGTTTGATGTTTTCCTCCACCGGTAAACCGAATTGTTCCTCTACTTTAATGCCATTATTCTCTAACTCTCCGAGCACGGGTTCGTATATCTCAGGTACAACCGGACGGTAAAGGCCTTTTAGGTCGATTTTCCCTTCTAGAATCATTTTCACGGCTACCGCAGCGGGAAGAGCTACTGTCCGGGCAATGGCGGTATCTCCTGCCGGTTCTCCGAACACCAGGAGTCTGGCCTTGATCACTTCCTGATCCTTATTCGGATAATCCACAAGGAAGGTATGCTGCATGGCTACCATATCCCTTTCATTGCTATCTAGTTTCATCTTCTCAAGCATCAGGTCGGAGGTAACCTCAAAGGGTGAATCTTGGTTTCGTTTCATGGGTTGATGATCAAAAAGCCCGAGCCATTCCAATGCATCAAGGGCGTGGGCATCTTTGGAAATATTGAGATGGGCAGCTACTTTTTTTCTGATATGGGAGGAATCCGTTTCCTTAATCTGATGGGCCATCAGGTCTGCATAGGTCTTGCCATTCAGATCGACCGGTTCTTCCGATAGTAAGTTCAACTGCTTCATCACATCTATGGTTTCACACCATCCCTTATACCGGAAAGTTCCCCTGAACATGGTACTGGCTTCGGATATACCGTAGATATCCATGTATTTTTTGGAGTCTCTGTTGGCGTATACCTCCAGTTCTCCTACTTCCGGGAAATTCAACATGAAAGTATGTTTGAACAGGTTTTTAGACTGTATGTTCACCTCTTTATCATTTTTTAGGTATTTTGCCGGATTGGTCCCGGCTTTAATCACCCCTTTCGGGCTCCAGGAAAATTTGTACCTCAGCGGATTATCTGCAGCTTCCGGTGCAGCCAGAGCACCGGTAATGCTGTAAAATTCTTTTATGCTTCCCTCCTGTTGGTGCACCTGATCAATTACTTTTTTTGCCGACATATGATCGATACCGGGATCAACCCCCATCTCATTCAGCAGAAGGATACCGGCTTCCTCTGCCGGTTCTCTGAGTGATAGCATGCCGGGTTGAACATACGAGGTAGTAACCATATGTTTCTGATACTTTATGCATTTTTTGGCTACCATAGGATGATAGGTATAGGGCAACATGCTGACGACCATGTCATGATCCCGCACCATTTCATTCAGTTTGTCTTCGTCGTCAACCGTCCATTCTATACTTTGTCCGCCGCTGTGGTTTTGAAGGATGGAATCTGCCTTGGCTTGTGTTCTGGTGGCAATGGTAAGGAAGATTTGATTGTTTAATAAATAATCTACCATGGGTTTTACTACCATTCCTGCGCCCAGTATAAGTACGCTTTTCATCATTTTAAATTTTTAATCTATTGGATCTCAATTTAACCATTTTTTACCAGGATGAAAAATTTCCCCGGATATAAAAGATAACGGGATTAGAAATATGCTGAATGTCTGTTGAAGGATTGTTAATAAGTAGGATTTTCACAGCAGGAGATTATTTTTATCCTTTCCATGATTGTTATAAATTTGTTAAAATAACCCTGATAAAAAAAGGAACCAGTGGCCCGTAATAAGACAAAAGAGAGGAATGTAGAAACACCCCTGATGCAGCAGTATTACCGGATTAAAAAAAAGCATCCCAATGCCATACTGCTTTTCAGGGTTGGTGATTTCTATGAAACCTTTGGCGAGGATGCAATAAAGGCCAGTGAGATATTAGGAATTACCCTGACCAAGAGGGCTAATGGTTCGGCTTCCTATGTAGATCTGGCAGGTATACCCTATCATGCGATAGACACTTATTTGCCCAAGCTTGTCAGGGCGGGTCAGCGTGTCGCTATTTGCGAACAACTGGAGGATCCGAGCAAAGCCAAAAAGATTGTAAAACGGGGCGTAACGGAGATGGTCACCCCTGGCGTTTCACTTGATGATAATGTGTTGGAAAACAAGGAAAATAATTTTCTGGCATCGGTTCACCTGGAGAAAAACATTGGGGGGGTTGCTTTTCTGGATATCTCCACCGGAGAGTTTTTAACCGCCGAGGGGAATTATGAATATATCGATAAGCTGCTGAACAGTTTTCAACCCAAGGAGGTGTTGTTTGAACGGGGAAAAGAGAAGCTATTCAGGGAAAAGTTCGGCGACCGGTTTTATACTTATAAGCTCGACGATTGGGTTTATACGGAGGAGAATGCTACCGACAGGCTTCTAAAGCATTTCAATACCACTACGCTAAAGGGGTTTGGGGTAAGCAATCTTCCCTATGGGATCATTGCTGCCGGGTCGGTGCTCCAGTACCTGGAAATCACACAACATGAAAATCTCAAACACATCTCTTCATTGTCCCGGATCGAAGAGGAGCATTATGTATGGCTTGATAAATTCACCATAAGGAATCTGGAGCTGTTTCATCCGGTTAATGAGGAGGCCAGAACATTGATTGATGTAATTGATCGCACTGTTTCTCCCATGGGCGGAAGGCTTTTGCGTCGGTGGGTTGCACTTCCCCTGAAAGAGATTCAATCCATCCGGGAGCGGCAAAGCATCGTGGAATATATTCTTCAGAATCCTGAATTCAGGGAATTGCTGGAAAGCCAGTTGCAAAAGATGGGCGACGTGGAGCGGATCGTCTCCAAGGTGGCCGCCGGTCGGGTGACACCCCGCGAAATGTTACAGTTAAAAAATGCACTGTATGCCCTTGAATCGGTCCGTGATGCATGCAGGGATGCCGATAGCGACCCGCTTAAAAAGATCGGTGAGCAGTTGAATCCCTGCCATTCTATCCGGGAAAAAATTGAAAAGCAAGTGAATCCTGAAGCACCGACCAATATCCATAAAGGCAATATCATCAATCAGGGAGTATCCGATGAGCTGGATGAATTAAGAGATATAGCCCATTCCAGCAGAGATTATCTTAAACAGCTTCAGCAGAGGGAAAGTGAACGAACGGGGATTCCCTCTCTAAAGGTGAGTTATAACAGTGTATTTGGATATTATATCGAGGTAAGAAATACCCACAAGGATAAGGTTCCCGGTGACTGGACTCGGAAACAAACCCTTGTGAATGCAGAACGTTACATTACGGAGGAGTTGAAGGATTATGAAACGAAAATACTGGGCGCAGAAGAAAAATCAATGGAGCTGGAAGCCCAGTTGTTTAATCAGTTGGTGGTGAATGTAGCCGATTACATTTCCGCCGTTCAGTTGAATGCCCATCTTGTTGCCCGGCTTGATTGCCTGTTGTCGTTTGCCAAAATTGCCGATGAAAATCAATACTGTAAACCGGAGATCCAGGATTCGGAAGTCATTGATATTACCCAGGGACGCCACCCGGTCATCGAAAAACAACTGCCCATTGATGAGGAATACGTAGCCAATGATGTATATCTGGATAACGAAGACCAGCAGATTATGATCCTGACGGGACCGAATATGGCAGGAAAATCGGCATTGCTTCGTCAGACTGCTCTTATTGTCCTGCTGGCACAAATAGGAAGTTATGTGCCGGCAAAATCCTCGAAGATTGGAGTGGTAGACAAGATTTTTACCCGGGTAGGGGCTTCGGACAATATATCCATGGGGGAATCGACTTTTATGGTGGAAATGCATGAGGCTGCCAGCATCCTGAATAATCTTTCATCGCGAAGCCTGCTACTGCTGGATGAGATAGGCCGCGGCACCAGTACCTACGATGGCATTTCCATCGCCTGGGCCATGGCGGAATATATTCATGAACATCCCAAAACCAGGGCTAAAACGCTTTTTGCCACGCATTACCACGAAATGAATGAGATGGAGAAATCATTCAGCAGGATAAAAAATTACAACATTACTGTGAAAGAGCTGGATGACAAGGTAATATTTATTAGAAAGCTAAAGAGAGGGGGAAGTGAACACAGTTTCGGCATACATGTTGCCCGTATGGCGGGAATGCCTAAGAGCGTTGTGTCCAGGGCAAATGAAATACTTAAGGATCTTGAAAATTCCGAGAATAAGGGAACGGTTACCAAACCCGTGGGAGAGATTGCCGATAACAGGGCAGGACTCCAGACCACCATATTTCAATTGGATGATCCTGTGCTTAAGCAAATCAGGGATGAGATCAAAAACATCGATATCAATAACCTTACTCCCGTAGAAGCCCTTAACAAACTGAATGAGATCAAGCGGTATATTGGGATGAAATGATAGAGATAATTATAGTACCATAAGCTTTTAAGAATATCTAAAAGTTCAAGGGTACGCCAACTCAGAAATATCAGAATAATTTATCATACATCTGCCAGATATATTAGAAGCAATAAGGTTTTTTGCTATTTTTCTTCCTGCAATTTTACTGTATGGCTCAGAGGTCCGGTGATTATAGCTATAATAATGCTTACTGAATTATTTCTTAAACCATTTTGCCCGGTGATTTGTTATATACGTAAATTGATGTTATGAAACAAGTATTTGCCTTTCTGTTTTTACTGTTTTCTGTTGTACAGGGATTTTCACAAAATGATGATACCATGAAATATAAGGAGTTAACCAAAGCGGAAGAACAGGTGATTATCCACAAGGGAACTGAAAAACCTTATTCCGGTGAATTCTACGATCACACCGAAAAGGGCGTCTATACCTGCAAGCGTTGTGGTACCGAATTGTTTCGATCGGATGATAAATTCGAGGCCCGCTGTGGCTGGCCGAGTTTTGACGATGAAGTGGAAGGAGCTGTGAAACGGGTACCCGATGCCGATGGCATGCGCACAGAGATCACCTGTGCCAATTGTGGGGCCCATCTTGGCCACGTGTTTACCGGCGAGGGTTTTACACCCAAAAATACAAGGCACTGTGTAAATTCCATATCTCTTGAGTTTATTCCTGAAGCGACTGAGGAGCAAAGCAAAGGTAAAAAAGAGTGAACACCGGGTTAATCGTTTTTTTTACTAACCTGGAAAATCTGTTTTCGATCCCAGTTCCTCCAGTAAGACAATGATTTTTTCCGAATGGCTTTCCAATACGATTCTGAAGGAAAGTCATAATTTTCTTTGGTTTTTTCTATTTCTTCCCGGATCTTCTTATAATACCGGGATTTTAGCTGAATCTCCACGGTGCTGTTATTGTATTGAAATTCGGCTTTTGGAAGAATGCCTTCATCAGTGATCTTTATATTCCCTTGACCCATAGTTGTGCCACAAGATACCTGTAATCCGTCGTTTATGCAACTTAAAGGTGGAGTGTTGCCACAGTAGGAGGTGACAGTGAGATTACCCGGCATGGTGCGGAAATATACCATCGCCCTGATGCCCATTTTTGCACCAACAATGGAGTTTAATCCCAAATGGTTATGAATTTCTTCCGTAAGCACCACAGCCCTCCATTCCCTGATGCCATATTTATCAATGGTTTCTTTCATGAAACTCCTGATGTCTTTTCTGTAGAAGTTTGAGTCAACCGGAAAATTTTGGAAAACAATGCTGCTGAAATCGTTATAAGATCTGAGATGTTCCAGGTATTTGGCCTTTACATTTTTGTTATCCTTAACGGTGACCGTATAGTGTATTGATTCTGAGTTAGTGGTATCTGTGGTGAATAATTCAGGATAATACAGGTATATTGCGGTCAGGTCATCCCAAAGTTTAAAGTTTCCCG
>JAIPAF010000125.1 GCA_021740225.1 Bacteroidales bacterium
GCCATATCAAAGGTAAATCCATCTTTTTTCAGTTGATTTAACCTTCCCCCTGCCCGGTGATATTTTTCCACCATTTCAACCTTATACCCGTCATTGGCCAATCTTAAGGCTGTGGTTAAGCCTCCCAGGCCTGAACCGATAATCAGGACTTTCTTTTTCATCTGTTTATTTTTTAATGGTCAGATGGAGCTCGCCATGATGCTCCGTCTCTGAAATACAGCCAATTTATACCTTCGTAATAATCATTGGCGTGTGTGGCAAATTTTTTGTCATGGCTCGGTTCATTTGATTTAAATTGCTTAATTTCGCGTATAACAAAATTAAATGTTTTTTGTTTGAAAAATCAAGCCATTGTCTCAGACAATATTAAATCATCTAATTAAGCCGCTTAGTTTTTTAGATTTACACATAATCAAAGACATATTTGAATGCAAAATCATGTCGGTATCATCGGAGCTGGAATAGGAGGATTGGCTGCGGCCATACGTCTTGCTTCGGTGGGTTTTCGGGTTACTGTATTGGAAAAAAATGAAAGAGCCGGTGGTAAGGTGGGTGAGCTGAGAGAAGATGGCTATCGTTTTGATACAGGACCTACTGTTTTCACCATGCCTGAGTTGATCAATGAGTTGTTTTTGAAGGCCGGCAAAGATCCCTCGGAATATTTTTCCTTCCAATCGCTGGAGCAAAGCTGCCGGTATTTTTATGAAGACGGTACCACGATTGACGCATATAGCGATCAAAGGCTTTTTGCAGAAGAACTGGCTGCAAAGACCGGTGAATCTAAAGAGAATGTCCGGCATTTTTTGGAAAAAAGCAAAAATTTGTACGATCTCACGGCCAATGTTTTTGTGTTTAATTCCATTCATGATCCCAAAAATGTGTGGAATAAAGACAGCCTGAAGGCATTGATGCATTTTCATAAGCTTGATGCATTCAAAACCATGCATGAAGTGAATCAAAAGTGGTTTTCCAGTGAAAAGGTGGTGCAGCTTTTTGACCGTTATGCCACCTACAACGGGTCGAGTCCCTATCGGGCACCGGGTACGTTGAATATCATTCCTCATCTGGAGCATAATATGGGCGTATATTTTCCGGTGAATGGGATGTATTCTATAGTTGAGGCATTACAGAAATTGGCCGAATCCCTGGACGTGGAATTCCTTTTCAATACCCCTGTGGAACGGGTGGAGGCAGGGAATAAAGAGGTAAAAAAGGTGATTGCAAATAACGGAGAATACCGTTTTGATTATGTAGTGAATGATTCTGATGTGCATTATTTCTATTCCAATTTATTAAAAGATCAAAAATTCCTCAGGAAAAGCCTCAAACCCGAAAAATCTTCCTCGGCAGTTATCTTTCTTTGGGGCGTCATGAACAGTTTTTCCGATCTGAATCTACATAACATATTGTTCTCAGAAGATTATCGATCGGAATTTCACCATTTGTTCAATCGCAAACTGATCTACCATGATCCCACCGTGTATATCTTTATAGGTTCTAAGGCCGTTTCCGGGGATGCCCCGTTGGGCAGCGAAAACTGGTATGTTATGATCAATGCGCCGGAAAATACCGGGCAGAACTGGTCCAAGCTTATCAACAATGCAAGAAAGAACGTTGTATTAAAAATAAACCGGATGCTGGGGATCGATATTGAACAATTCATTGCAAGTGAAAGGGTAATATGTCCGGTAACCATTGAGGAAAATACATCTTCCTGGCACGGGTCTCTTTACGGAAACAGCTCGAACGGGAAATTCGCCGCTTTCAACCGGCATCCGAATTTCAGCAAAAAATACAAAAATCTTTTTTTCACGGGCGGAAGTGTGCACCCCGGCGGTGGCATACCGCTTTGTCTGGCTTCCGCAAAAATCGTTGAAGATAAAATGAAAGGCAGATGAAGCATACGAAAAACAAGCCCGTTCTTGTGACCAGGATTTTCCTGTTTGTCATTTATTTTACGGGGCTCATCGGAATCAGCATACCTTCTTTGCGCGGTCTTTATGTGGCGTTGACACCGTATATGCTTCTTACAAGCGCAGGTATATTATTGGCCTTTCACTGGAAGTGGAATCCGCGGTTTATCGCTGCAATCCTTTTTATTGCCCTGGCAGGTTTTGGAGTGGAAGTGCTTGGGGTGCAAACCGGCGCAATATTTGGAAAATATTTCTATGGTCCCGTTCTTGGCTTAAAAATAAGGGGGGTTCCTGTGATGATTGCGCTGAATTGGGTAATGCTGATCTATTGTAGTTATTTTATTGCCGGAAAACTTTTCCGGGCTGCCCTACCCAAAATAACCATAACGGCTGCTCTGATGGTTGGTATGGATTTTTTGATGGAGCCTGTGGCCACTGCTTTGGATATGTGGAACTGGGAACTCCCGGTTCCTCCGTTACAGAATTATGCCGCCTGGTTCTTGATATCATTTCTGTTTGCCGGCCTGCTACATGTTATGAAGGTGAAAGTATTGAACCCTTTGGCAGCTTATTTGTTTTTCTTTCTGGTAATGTTTTTCGGGGCATTGAATGTTACTTTATAGAGGCTGAGGCTAAGGCTGAGACAAGAGAATATACTGGTTTTAGAGTCACGAAACAACAGCACGAAAGTACGAAAGGACCACAGTACGAAAGAACGAAAGTACGACAGCACGAAAGTACGACAGTACGAAAGAACGTTGCGCCGTGAAAGCCCATAAGGTGGGGATTTATAAGGCGTATTAAATATATATAAATAATGAAACACCTTGCAGCAAACCTGTCCCGCCGAATATAGGCGAGATACGGAAAGGTTTGGTCAGCCACCGGAAGCGAGTTTTGCATAGTCGTCAGAGATGGCGGCATGAAGCGTAAACAGTGACTGCCGAAGGTATAGTATTGAGCTTCGAAAGCGTGTAACGCTGGGGCATTAATTTTCGTTCTTGTTGGTGCAACACCGGCATTGCAATAAAGACAAGTAATGCTGGCCCGGCCGGAGTCTAAGGCTATATCAAAGGCAGAGTGGTTTGCATGGGAACACGGGAGAGCCTCCCGCCTCCACGCGTAAGGCGGTAACATGGGTCAATCGCGCTAAAAGGATCCGGGCATCGCAGGTTCATATTGCCACCTGCGGATGCGATAAGAAAAAGGCAATATCGCGGTGGTATCCGAACCGAGGGACAACTGAAGGGCAGGAGAAGGGCGAAGGCAGTCTTAGTATCTTCATAGTACCGATTGAAAGCTGGGAAATTTGGCGGATGCTGAAAAGCCAGTAAGTAGGAAAGGGAGATACCTTAAAACGGACATGCAATTTGGAAACATTTAATGCACCAGATGTATGAAAGATGTCAACGAAAGAATTGCAGAAAGCGAGAGCGGATCTGTTTTAAGAGGAACCGTATGCAGGAAAGCTGCTCGTACGGGTCTGTGGGGGAGCGGGAAGGCAACGACCCGCTCTACCCGGAAAAGTACGAAAGAGCGACTTAAGCGGTGAGGCGATAGCGCGACGATGCGAAACATTACTACAGGCAACAAATGCAGCTACCGGTAACCCGTGATGCGGGAGACGAAACCCTGGGACAATTTTCTTACGCCAAGCTCTTTGTTGTATTTAAACATTTAAACAGTATAACTAAATAATAAACGGAACATGGGCATATTCCTGGCAATATTGATTTATCATTATGAACACCACGCTTCACCCGGCACACCGTGGTGGAAACTATATCAAACCAAGCAACCTTATGATTAAGGCCCGTCATCACTGGTTTTACATAAGATTTTTTCGGTTTTATTCCCGGTTTATGATCCATTGGCATTTTCGCAATGTGACCATAAAAGGGGATATTCCCGACAGAGGCAAGCCTGTTTTGTTAATCGGGAATCATTTTAGCTGGTGGGACGGCTTTTTTGCCAATTATCTGAATTGTAAGATTTTTCATCGAAGGTTTCATGTCATGATGTTGGAGGACCAATTAAAAAAACATATCTTTTTAAATAAAGCGGGCGCTTATTCCATTCGACAGCATTCCCGTTCGGTTATGGAGTCACTGCGATATACCCGAAAGTTGCTTATGGATCCTGCCAATCTTGTAACCATCTATCCTCAGGGAGAGATCCGCTCCATGTTTCATTATCCCGTGCGGTTTGAGAAGGGGATCACCAAAATATTAGGCGGAATGGAAGATAAAGTGCAGGTCGTCTTCATCACAGCTCTGGTGGATTATTTTTCACATCGAAAACCTGCCCTTACTTTTGGCCTGAAGGAATATCATCCCGGAGGTAATATAGATCTGAAGCATATGGAAAATGCCTTTAATGACCATATGCGGCAAATGGTGGACCAACAAAAAGAGTAAGCCATGATTCTTGAAATGATAGCCCGGATAATTATCGTTTTTGCATTGATGCGTTTGATGGTGACGTTGGTGAATTATTTAACCCGGCCTTACCTGGACGGTTATCCGGTTTCTTCCCAACCTCTTGTCTCCATTTTGATCCCTGCCAGAAATGAAGAGAATAATCTACCGGTTCTGCTGGAATCTTTGATAAAACAGGATTATACAAATTATGAACTCATGGTGTATGACGATCATTCGGAGGATGGAACAAGTCAAATACTGGAGCAATATTCTGAAAAAGATCCCCGGATAAGCTGGATCAAAGGGAAGCAGCAGATCCCTCCCGGATGGACGGGGAAAAACCATGCCTGTCATCATCTGGGTAAAGAGGCCCGTGGAGATATTCTGCTTTTTATGGATGCCGACATGGTTGTCAGCACCGATATGTTGAATAAAGCCACAGATACTTTTCGGCATTACCGGTTGTCCCTGTTATCCATATTTCCCCATCAGCTATTGAAGAGCCGGGGCGAATGGCTGACCGTTCCACTGATGAACTGGATATTGCTGAGCCTCCTGCCGCTTATATTGGTCCGAAAAAGCCACAGGCCCTCTCTCGCTGCTGCCAACGGACAGTTTATGATGTTTAATGCGCGGGTATATAAAGAGCATCTTTGGCATAAACAAGTCAAACAAAATCTTGTTGAAGATATAGTGATCAGCAGAATGATGAAAACAGCAGGATACAATACGGCAACGCTGCTTGGTAGATATGATGTTATGTGCAGAATGTACAGCTCCTGGGGGGAAGCTGTCAATGGCTTTGCCAAAAATGTGGTGGAATTCTTCGGAGGAAATATTGTGGTTGCCATTATATATACTTTATTGACATTTTCCGGGGTTGTTATTATTCCGCTTTCTTTGGGATGGGAATGGTTCGCCTTTTATATTGCTATAGTGCTGCTGATCAGGGTATTCATTTCTTTGACCAGCATGCAGAGTGTTTGGAAAAATATCCGGCTTCATCTTTTTCAGATGGCTTCATTTTTATATATTATGGCAAAAGGAATTAAAGTTAAATTAACCGGCCGTTATCAGTGGAAAGGCAGAACCACGGGAGGACAGGTATGAACAGCACAAAACTACTTTTCATCTTTATTTTTTTTCTCGTTCTGGGCGGAACTGCGAGAGGCTATCCTGGTGAGGATGAATACAGGAAAAATTTTTATCAGGCTTATATCTCGGGTGAGATGAAGCAGTGGCCCGACTGGATCAGGCAAATGGAGATGACCTATAACCACCGGAATGAGCCCGGATTATTATAT
>JAIPAF010000126.1 GCA_021740225.1 Bacteroidales bacterium
GGCTCCTCCCAACCTACCGGCAGCAAGATGAAGGATGGGGGTACCCTTTACCTGGAATCGGGATATGATTTCCAAGTTATCCGCGAACTGATGCAGCTCGGCCATGATGTAGAATATACCGTTGGAGGATTCGGGGGTTATCAGGCCATTAAGTATGACCCCGAAAACGACGTTTATTACGGGGCTTCCGAATCACGCAAAGACGGCGCAGCTATAGGATACTGAGGATTTCCACCAATTCGCAGGTACAAGTTCCTGCGGATTGGTGGAATTGTTTATGAAATCATTGGTATACCTTTTTTCTTCCCGATCATCTTAAAATTAAAAGCTACTTCAATGAAACATTCAACAATCATTAAGGGCAAACGGAATTTTCTTGTGATAATCAGTTTATTGATAATCACAATGATGGGTGCATGTAAGACCGGTCAAAAAGAAGATCATCCGCAAAGTACTGATTTAAAAATACAATCCATCACCATCAACAAAAAAAATCTTGATACCCGGGAACGAATAAACAACATTGATTTTCAGATCGAATTGGTGGTCCACTTCAACAATACCATTCAAAAGGAAGGAATGGAAAACCATGTGCATTTGTCGCGTGCAAACAAAACGGTTCCCATAACCTTATCCTACCGGGATCATGACAGTACTTTGTTGGTAAGTAACAACCAACCCCTGGACTATTACAGGAAATATATCTTTAAACTTGACAAAGAAATTACTGCTCCCAACGACTACGATTTCGGTGGCTTCCGGAAGAGTTTCTATACCCGGCTGGATTCAACCGATAAATTTCCACGGCTCACCGAAGAAGAGCTGCTTACCAAAATACAACAACAAACCTTTAAATATTTCTGGGAGCATGCCCATCCGGAAAGCGGTTTGATCCGCGAGAGAGTATCCTCTGACAAAACCGTTACATCAGGAGGTTCAGGCTTCGGTCTAATGGCCATTCCGGTGGGGATTGAACGGGGATTCATTACCCGAGAAGAGGGTATCCACCGGCTTACCAAGATCCTCAGTTTTCTGGAGTATAAGGCAGATCGTTTTCATGGTGCCTGGCCTCACTGGCTCAACGGTTCCACGGGTGAAGTCATTCCATTCAGCGATAAGGATAACGGCGGTGACCTTGTGGAAACTGCATACATGGCCCAGGGATTGCTTACCGTTCGGGAGTATCTGAATCCTTCCGACCCGGTGGAAGACACCCTTATCACCAAGATCAACCGACTTTGGGAAGACATCGAATGGGACTGGTATACACAGGGTGAAGATGTCCTTTACTGGCATTGGTCACCCAACTATGGATTTGAAATGGACATGCCTGTAAGGGGATATAATGAAACGCTCATTACCTATGTCATGGCCGCCTCCTCTCCTACCCATTCCATCGATGCTTCGGTTTATCACGAAGGCTTTGCACAAGAGGGCGCCATGCAGAACGGCAGTAAATACTATGGATACACCCTGCCATTGGGTCCGGATTATGGAGGCCCCCTGTTTTTTGCCCATTATTCCTATCTGGGCCTCGATCCGAGAAACCTGGAAGGCCAGTATGCCAACTACTGGATACAAAACACCCGACATGCACAGATCAACCATGCTTACTGCAAAGATAATCCCAAAAATTGGGTAGGCTACAGCGATATGTCATGGGGGCTTACAGCCAGCGACAATCATGAAGGCTACAGCGCCCACTCCCCCACCAATGATCTCGGGGTCATCACCCCCACGGCAGCGGTATCTTCCATTCCCTATACACCGGAAAAATCAATGAAGGCGATAAAACACTTTTACTATCATTTGGGCGACCGGCTGTGGGGACCTTATGGTTTCCACGATGCCTTCAATGTAACGGAAAACTGGTGGGCCGATTCCTACCTGGCTATCGATCAGGGACCGATTATTCTGATGATCGAGAATTACAGGAGTGGCCTGTTGTGGGATCTTTTCATGTCGGCTCCCGAGGTCCAGAATGGACTGGATAAGCTTGGGTTTATATACTAATGCTTGAATGATTCAATGATTGAATGAGAGAATGGGAGAATGAAAACTCTGAAAAAGTCCACAAAATTTTATATTTGCGGGTAACAGGATAACTTGTAAAAGATCTTCTATGGTATCAGGGCCGGTTCTTATACTCATATTAATTCTCTCAATAGGTTTCATCATTCTGGCAACAGCCAAACTAAAGATCCATCCCTTCATTGTGCTTATCACTGCCTGTTTTCTGGTGGCTCTGGCAGCGGGGATGCCGTTGAAAAAAATCGGTACAACCATTAGTGAAGGATTTGGCAGCATCCTGGGTAATATTGGAATTGTAATTGTTTTGGGAACCATCATAGGTACAATTCTGGAAAAATCAGGGGCTGCCATTAAACTTGCCGATATGGTGCTGAAGATAACAGGAAAAAAGAAACCCGGTTTGGGGCTATCTTTAATAGGCTACATTGTATCCATTCCGGTATTCTGTGATTCGGCCTACGTTATTCTATCGTCATTAAAACGATCCATTATTCACAAAACAGGTAAATCTGCGGTAACGCTAAGTGTTGCACTTGCAACGGGTCTATATGCTTCCCATACGTTGGTTCCGCCAACACCCGGCCCTCTGGCTGCAGCCGGGAACCTGGGGATGACCAAACAGTTGGGCCTGGTAATTCTCTTTGGTCTGGGCATCTCGCTTATTACCATGTATGCAGGCAATGTATGGGCTTCCTATAGCGGCAAAAAGCATCAGTCGGCTGAGGATACGGAAAAACCTAAATTAGATTACACAGAGATTGAAAAACATTATGGCAAATTGCCTTCCGGTTTTAAAACACTGGCCCCTATATTTATTCCCATCATACTTATTGCCCTGGGATCCATCAGCGACTTGCCCGGAAAGCCTCTGGGAGAAGACAGTGCTTACCGGATAACAGCATTTTTAGGATACCCTATGAATGCGTTGTTTATCGGATTCCTATTTTCTTTGTTGTTGTTGCCGAAATTCACAAGAGAAACACTCAGTGAATGGATCGGAGGCGGTATTAAATCGGCCGGGCCCATCATCATCATCACCGGCGCCGGCGCTGCTTTTGGAAATGTACTGCAAGCCACACAAATAGGGGAGAATCTGGGGCAGACACTATCAGATTACCATTTGGGAATATTCTTGCCCTTCATCATTGCTGCAGCTTTAAAAACAGCGCAGGGATCCTCCACAGTAGCCCTGGTAACAGCTTCCGCACTGGTGGCCCCGTTGCTGCCCGGCCTGGGCCTGGAATCATCCCTGGGAAGAACACTGGCAGTAATGGCAGTAGGTGCAGGGGCAATGACGGTGAGCCATGCCAATGACAGCTTTTTCTGGGTAGTGAACCAGTTCAGCAAAATGGACGTAGCCACCTCTTATAAAACCTTTACCATAGCCACCCTTGTACAGGGATTGCTCACACTGGCAGTCATTTACGTGCTTTTTCTGTTTCTGCCTATATAAATAAAAAAACTTAATACATAAAGTATGCAACAATTCTTTAAAACGCTCAGTATTTTTCTTATTATCGGACTTACCACCAATATACCGATATTTTCACAAACCATAAAAGAAAAAATTAAATGGAAAAACATCCGTACTGTCCAAATACACAAAATGAACGAACCCCTCTCTCCCCCGGTTATAGGAATGAACTCAGGGGAAAAGATCACCCTGAGCTTCGATGATATGGAAGGAGGCACAAAAAACTTCTCTTATAAACTTATACATTGCAATGCCAGATGGCAGCCATCCGATCTTTTTGAATCCGATTATATTTCAGGGCAATTCTCCGGTGATATTCACACTTCCCAAAGTGCATTCAATACACTGAGACAATACACGCATTATGAATTCAACATCCCCAATGAAAACATGAAGCCTACGCAATCAGGAAACTATATGCTTTTGGTTTATGCCAATAACAATCCCCGGGATACAGTTTTAACCCGCAAATTCAGGGTCAGTGAAAAAATTATAGGCATAAAAGGAGAAATAGAAGCAATTAACCGGATGAGCCGGAACAAGCCCAACCAGGAACTGAATATTACCCTGCAAACTGGAAAAATCCAGCTCAACGATCTCTATAATAACCTAAAAATAGTTGTACAGAAAAATTATCACAACGAAAGAATATTTGAATACCTGAATCCTTCATCTATGAACGGCAGCCAAATTTCCTATCAGATGAACAAAAAAATGGTTTTCAAAGGAGGTAACGAATTCCACCATTTCAATACCAAAACCACCGATTATTCAGGGGAACATATAAAAAATGTCGATTTTACAAGAAACAATTTCCATTTTCAGCTTAATACAGATAAAGACAGATCTTTCCAGCAATACAAAACAAAAAAGGATCTGAACGGGCGATTTCAAATTGACAAGGAAAACAGCGATCATCCCGAGACCGAAGCCGATTATGTATATGTTTATTTCACGTTAAAGGAAGCGAATTCCACGGCAGAGGGTAAGTTTTATGTGACAGGAGACTTCAATAACTGGAAATGCGAACCGAAAAACAGACTGATATTCAATCCTGATAAAAAAGTATTTGAGAAAAGGCTGCTCCTCAAACAGGGATATTACGATTTCAAGTATGTATTTAAATCAGATGAAGGATTAAAACCCTGTTATATTTCAGGAAACCATTACCAAACGGAGAACGATTACATGGTATACATTTACTATTCAGACCCTACTAAAAGACATGACCGCCTGATCGGTCATACCCTGATTAATTCTTCTGAGCGGATCTACTAAAGAATTTGATCGTTTGACAGGAGTTTGATCGTTTGAGGATTTGAGAGTTTGAAAGTTGGGGAAGGCTGTGGTTGGTAAAAATATCAACTCGTCTCTAATTGTCATTAGGTGGTCATTAAGTGCTCATTGATGGTCATTCAGTTGTCATTCAGTAGTAATTGATGGTCATCTCTGACTGCTGTCAGTCGGGCGTTACAAGCCGGACAAGTTTAGTTGTATCTGCAGATTTTAGTCGCGTATAGAGGGTATAATTTTTTTGAACCCCATGAGGCACATACACATTAGCCGTTACTCGTAGAAATGTCGCCCTTCTGCCAACTCTACCCCGAAGGGGTAAAAGATAGTAGCCCCGGGCAACGCTCGATGGAACCAGCTAATTGTTTTAAAGGACTGACTATCTGCTCGAAAAGATAACATAATCCCCTGATGAAACCATCTACGAGCTTGGTGGATTAAAAACTCCAAATACCTATTCCAAAATTATTTCCCTTCAAAAATGACCGATTCAGGAGAAGCGCCTAATTTTTCCAGTGCTTTACTGACCTCATCGGTCATTTCAGGCGTGCCACACACATAAAATTGTTTATTAAGATCTTTAACGTGCTCTTTCAGAAATGCCTCATCAATATACCCGTAATAATAGTCGGGATGATTTTCACGCGTAAGTGTGAATATCACGTGATCGCCAAGAATATCTCTTAATTC
>JAIPAF010000127.1 GCA_021740225.1 Bacteroidales bacterium
AATTCCAATGGCCATCAAAGGAAGGGTAATGCCGTCTTCACCTGAAACTACCGTAAAATCCCGGGGTTTGTTTTGGATAATATGCATGGCTTGTGTGAAGCTGCCTGAAGCCTCTTTAACAGCAACAATGTTGTCAAAATCTTTAGCCAGTTGTACAATGGTTTCCGGTTCTATATTTTTTCCCGTACGGCCGGGCACATTATATAATATGATGGGGACCGGGCTTTTCTCGGCAATAGCCTTGAAATGTTGATAAAGGCCTTTCTGCGTAGGTTTGTTGTAATAGGGGGCTACCGAAAGGATCCCGTCGATGCCGTTGAAATCGGTTTTTTCTATTTTTTCAATAATGGCGGCTGTATTGTTTCCGCCTATTCCGAGCACAAAAGGTAACCCTCCCTTGTTTGCCTCTTTGACTGTATCTACAACAGCTTTCTTTTCATGGTCGGAAAGGGTGACCGATTCTCCTGTTGTGCCGAGAATAACGAGAAAATCAATGCCGTTTTCCCTTAGATAAGGGATGTGTTTTTTAAATGCGCCATGATCTATGGAATGATCTTCTGCAAAAGGTGTGGTTACAGCAACACCGGTACCAACAAATTTCTGGGTAGACATAACATTACTCCTCTTTATTGATTCTACTTATATAATATTTTATCTGATCTATAATATATTTTATATCCTTTTGATCATCAATACGAAATATCATGTCGTGTTCTTTGCCCGAGTGTGATTCCCTTCCGACCTTAAAACAGGCTTGGGATAGATTATTGATGTATTGTGTAGGGAACTGATCCGGAGGGGTGAGGTCAAACAGAATATCAAAATGTTTTGCGGTGAATTGTTCGATCATGGGATCTTTGGGTATATATAGCCAGTTTAGATCTTTGGAAGTGAATATATTGATGCGGCTCGCTCCAATGTACCTATCCGGGATTTTTTTATCCGGGCAATAAGCAAGTGCAAAAGTTTGCAGTTTTTTATTGTCAAGAAAATCAAGAAATTCCTTTATAACTTGGTAGGATTGGTTTTGATCCAGGGAAAACAAGACTCCTACTGTTTGGGCCGTATCAAAGTTAAATACTGCTTTTTTTCTCTTAACAGACTTCTGTTTTCTTTTTAACAGCCAGTTGCCCAGCCTTAATTTTATTTTTTTTAAAATATTCACTTTCATTATAGGATTTTATCGGGTATCAAATATATACATTTTCTTAAAAGGTTAATGATTGATCATTTTTAAAAAGTCTGCTTCCGAGATAATCTCAACCTCATTTTGTTTGGCTTTTGCCATTTTTTTGGGTCCAATATCCTTTCCTGCCAGTAGATAATCTGTTTTTGAAGAAACCGAGGAAGTATTTTTTCCTCCATGTTTTTGAATCATTTCTTTCAGTTCTTCCCTGGAATAGTGCTCAAAGGAACCGGATATAACAATGGTTTTACCCTCAAGCTCGCTGCTAATTTTTTCTGTGGTTTCCTCTTCCATTTCAAGGTTGACTCCCGCCTTTTTTAGTTTATCAATCACTTCGAGGTTCTTGGGTTTTTTGAAATATTCGAGGATGCTGTTGGCTATTCGGGGACCGATCTCGTTAATGGCGGTCAAATCCTCGTAGCTGGCATTGGCCAGTTTGTCAATGGACTGAAAATGTTCTGCCAGCGTTTTGGCCACGGTTTCTCCAACGAAACGTATGCCAAGTGAATAGAGCACTCGTGGAAAAGGGACTTCTTTTGATTTCTCAATACTGTCGATGAGATTTTGGGCTGATTTATCAGCAAAGCGTTCCAGAGATAAAAGATCTTCTTTTTTTAGAAAGTACAGGTCACCGAAGTCTTTTACCAGGTTTTTTCTGTAGAGGGCATCTATGGTGGCTTCTGCAGCTTCGATATCCATGGCTCTTCTGGAAACAAAATGTTCTATTTTCCCTTTGATTTGAGGGGGGCAACCGGTTTCATGGGGGCAGTAATGTCGTGCTTCGCCCTCGGGTTTGACCAGCTCGGTTCCACATTCGGGGCAATAGCGGACGAATTCTATTTTCTGGCTATCACCAGGTCTTTTTTCCTTATTAACCCCGACTATTTTGGGAATGATCTCTCCGCCCTTTTCAATGTAGACGCTGTCCTTTATTCTGATATCCAGTAGTTTTATCTGATCTTCATTGTGCAATGAGGCACGTTTTACAATGGTACCACTCAGATGAACCGGCTTAAGATTGGCCACCGGGGTGACGGCACCGGTACGGCCCACCTGAAAGTCAACACTCAACAGTTTGGTTTCTGCCTGTTCGGCTTTGAATTTATAGGCAATGGCCCATCGGGGGGATTTGGCTGTGTATCCCAGTTCCTCCTGCTGATCATAGGAATTTACTTTAATTACCACACCGTCGATATCATAGGGGAGGTTTTCTCTTTCTTTATCCCAGTAATTGATATAATCAAAAATCTCGTCAATGTTGCGGCATTTTTGTAACTGGGCGGATATTTTAAATCCCCATTCTTTGGCTTTTATAAGGTTTTCATAATGATATCGGTAGGGCAGGTTTGTCCCGACCAGGGAATAAAGGAAGCAGTCGAGTGGGCGCTTAGCTACCATAGCTGATTTCTGCAGTTTCAACGTACCGGCAGCGGCATTTCTTGGATTGGCAAACGGCGTCTCTCCATTTTTTTCTTTTTCGCGGTTGATTTGTTCAAAGGCCTTATGAGAAAACAATATCTCCCCCCTGATCACAAATTCGGCAGGATAATCGAGGCCCCTTAAATTCAGCGGGATGCTTTTTATGGTTTTTACATTGTCCGTTACATCATCGCCCTGAATGCCATCGCCGCGGGTTACTGCCCGTTCGAGTTTGCCATTTCTGTATGTCAGGGCAATGGCAACGCCGTCATATTTGAGTTCACAAACATATTCAATGGTCCCCGACAGCTCTTTTTTGATCCTGGTCTCAAAATCGGTCACTTCTTCCGGGGAATAGGTGTTGTCTAAGGAATACATCGGATAACGGTGCCGAACCTGGCTGAACTCCTTGTTGATGTCGCTTCCTACACGCTGAGAAGGTGAATGCTCATCCTTTAAGTCGGGATATTGTTCTTCAAGCTGGATGAGCTCATTTATTAATGCATCATATTCAAAATCACTGATGGAAGGCTGAGCCAGGACATAATATTTATAGTTATGGTGTTCAATCTCTTCTCTTAATTTCTTTATTCTTTCCTTTGCTTCTTCCTTATTCATTGTTTATGTGGGTTTGTACAAAATTAAAAAGCCCGCGTCAAAGTACAAGACATGTTGAAAAATCTTTGGATGCAATTGTTCCTTGTTTTTTATGAATAAAAATAAAGCTGCCCAAAAAGTCTTGGTGTTCTTTATAAGATCTTTTATGTATCTTGGGCAAGAGATACATAATTAAATCACAAGGGACTCTGAAGAAATCCGAAGTTACACAAAGAATTCAGATCAACAATTTTCTTAAATTTATAACTTTTTGGACAGCCTTTTAACCCGAATTATTCATTAATAATTCTGACGCTATTGAAAAACCTGGATTTTTGCTTCCTTAATTATTGCAAAAATCCGGTTTTTCTAAAGCGGGGTAACCTGCATCCTCCCCGCTATCCATCCCGCATTCATAAACTTTCCCGCTGAAAGCGGGATTCGTTTATGAATAATGCAGGTTAAGTCTTTGAATCATTCTCCGGGAATGATTATTTTTGGAATTTACCCATTAATTCAGCCCTGGCCAGGGTGTGTTCCTTTACTTTTTTGTCGAATGCATCCATAGAGTTGATATTTCCCAGGCTTTCAACATCCAGGGCATGCAGCCGGAAATAATACCTGTGTACTCCGGAAGGAGGACATGGGCCTCCATAATCTTCCTTTCCGAAGTTGTTCTCGACTTGCTTCCCTGGTACGGAGTTTTCTTTAATTTTCCTTACGTCTTTGTCAATGTCATATACCAACCAGTGGACAAACGTTCCTATTGGCGCATCGGGATCTTTTATGCTTAATGCAAAACTTTTGGTTCCTTCCGGTACATTTTCCCACTGAAGTTCGGGATTTACATCTTTACCTTTACAGGAATACTTTTTTGGAATGAATTCCTCGTGGTTGAATGCCGTTGTATAGAGTTCCATAACCACACCTCCTGATTTTTTGTTTTTGTGTTTTGTGAATGATTGCAATCCTACAATGAAAACGATGAATACCAACCCAAGTGTAATAATAAAATACCGTTGGATTTCTTTTTTTGTCATTGTTAAATAATAAAGTGGGTTTATCCCCAAAAATAAATAAATTATTGAAAATTGTCAATACTTAAATCGTCCGCCGATAGAAATTTAATACCTGCTCCATTTTTATTATATTTCCGATTTTAAATTGTCACGCTGCAAAAACAAGATGCAAATGAAAGATATCGACGAATTCAAGCGTCATGCCCATGAAGTGGTTGAATGGATAGCCAACTATTTCGAAGGTATTGAAAATTATCCGGTCAAATCGAAGGTTAAACCCGGTGAGATTTATCGGGAATTACCCGAAAAGATGCCGGAACAAGGGGAAAACATCTCCCAGATGCTCTCCGATTTTGACAACATTTTGATGAAGGGTATCAGTCATTGGCAAAGCCCGAAGTTTTTTGCCTATTTCCCTGCCAATTCCAGTTTGCCTTCATTACTGGCTGAAATGATGACTGCGGCCATCGGAGCTCAGTGTATGAAATGGGAGACCTCTCCTGCTGCGGCTGAACTTGAGGAAAAGGTTATGGATTGGTTGAAAGGGGCCACCGGCCTGCCTGGATTTTTTCAGGGAACGATCCAGGATTCTGCCTCCACTGCCACGCTGGTCTCTTTGCTAACGGCACGGGAGAAATATACGGATTACAGGATTAACGAGGAAGGCTTTAAAGACAGCGGCACTTTTAGAATTTATTGTTCTAAAGAGACCCACTCTTCTATAGAAAAGGGTGTAAAGATTGCAGGCTTCGGGAGAGAAAACCTGGTTAAAGTGGAGGTGGATGATTACTACCGGCTTAGATCTGATAAATTGGAGGAGGCCATTGAGCAGGATAAAGCACAGGGGAGGATTCCTTTGTGTATCATTGCGACATTGGGCACCACCGGTTCAACAGCTATTGATCCGTTGCCTGAAATTGTCGGGATAAGGAAAAAACATAGCCTGTGGCTTCATGTTGATGCCGCCTATGCGGGATCCACCTTAATTCTTCCTGAATATCAATGGATGATTGAAGGGGTGGAAGAAGCGGATACCCTTGTATTCAACCCTCACAAATGGCTCTTCACCAATTTCGATTGTTCTGCCTATTTTGTTAAGGACAAGGAGGCCCTGGTTAATACATTTCAACTTGTACCTGAATACCTCAAAACCCGTTCGGATGAGCAGGTAAACAATTACTCGGACTGGACGATCCCATTGGGGAGGCGTTTTCGTGCGCTGAAACTGTGGTTTGTGCTGAGGTACTATGGTCTTGA
>JAIPAF010000008.1 GCA_021740225.1 Bacteroidales bacterium
ACCGGATCGCCAACCATCTCCCAATCAATATTTTCCGCAAATTTGTTAAGTGATTTAACTCCCCCTCCAGACCAGCTATAAGAACCGAACAATCCCAGGTAATGATTTTTTGGAGCAATATGTTCCAGGGTCCTGGTAAAGTATTCCATGGTTGGGAGCATCCCGGCATTATATGCGCAACTGCCAAGAATAACACCCTTAAATCGCCATACATCATTGATCAAATGAGAAAGGTGGGTCTTGGAGGCATCACGTACCCTAATGTTTTTAATCCCTCGCTCGGCTATTTTCCGGGCCATATAATCGGCCATTTTTTCGGTGTTGCCGTACATTGAGCCAAAAATAACCACCACGCCGGTCTCGGTCTCAAATTTGCTCCACCGGTCGTATAAGGAAAGGACTTTGTTAATATTGCTCCGCCAAACAGGACCGTGGGTAGAAGCTACTACGTTTATATCCAAACCTTCAAGTTTTTTTAATGCTTTTTGAACCATATTGCTGTATTTCCCCACGATATTGGAGAAATAGCGTCTCATCTCGTCTTCATAAAATTTAAAATTGATCTCGTCATCGAATATGCCCCCGTCAAGCGAGCCAAAACTTCCGAAGGCATCCCCGGAAAAGAGAATCTTATCTGTCTGATCATAGGTCATCATGGTCTCCGGCCAGTGCACCCAGGGAGTTGAAACAAACTTTAGCTTATGATGGCCCAGGTCGAGTTCGTCACCGTTTTTGACCTCATACAAATTGTCTTTGTAACCGTAATAGGCTTCCAAAATTTTAAACGTCTTGAGGTTGCCTACTATCTGAATATTGGGATATTTTTCCACCAGTGTACGGATGGCACCGGAGTGGTCGGGTTCCATGTGATTCACAATAAGATAGTCAAATTGACGGGTCTCACCAATGATGCTTGTGATTTTATCAATATATTCTTCGGTTGAACTGTGATCGACGGTATCAATCAAGGCTGCTTTTTTATCGTCTATCAAATAGGAGTTATAGGCTATTCCATTTTCAAGGGGCCAAAGATTTTCAAAAAGATCTTTCTTCCGGTCATTGATCCCTATCCAATGTATATTGTCACTTACTTTTACCGTATGATGCATGTTTTGAAATTTTAAAGGTTCATATGGTATACAAAAATAAATAAATAAGCAGGAAAGTTTAGCAACCGAATTTATTTAAATATCATTTTGCTTATTTTTGGCCCCAAAAATCTGAATTTACCTGTTAGAACAATGGAAAACCCTTCAAAAAAGCATCCCTGGTACTATCCCAATATTTCACAAGGATTTGGTATTGTTCTGATATTTATTTTTTTATCTTTTATCACGGGAGTGTTAATGTCTGCCGCAAATCTGACCAGGAACAAGGTGATAGTTGATATTTTGGAATTGCTGGGTTATCTGGTAGCAGCAGGAGGAACCTTATTAATCATAACGCAGATTAAAACAAGGGTTTACGTAAACAAACCCCTTTTCCGGCACCATCAAGTAACTCCGGCAGATTATATTATCATTCTGATATTAAGCCTGCTGGTGATAATCGTGATTGATCCCTTAACCAATTTGTTTCCTGTTCCGGAACAATTTCACGACCTGTTTGAAACCATGTTCAGCAAAACCATTCCCGCTTTCATTACAGTAGTCATAGTGGCTCCCGTGCTAGAAGAATTGATATTCAGGGGTATTATTCAGGAAGGTTTTCTGAAAAATTATTCACCGCTAAAAGCTATAATCTGGACTAACCTCCTTTTTGGCTTTGCCCATCTCAATCCCTGGCAGTTTATAGGTGCATTTTTCATGGGAGTCTTTATTAGCTGGGTTTACTATAAAACCAGAAATCTGGCCCTTCCTGTTTTTATTCATTTTATCAATAACCTTGGCAGCTATCTGTTCCTTTATTTTACGGATAAACCAGTGATAGAGGCTAGCCTGAAAGATATATACAACGATGCTTCCGGGTACTATACATTGATTATTGCCTGTGTCGTTCTGCTGGGTCTGTTTTTCATGTTCTCCGGGCGCATTTTTCCCATAAAGACTTTACCAGAGAAGTATACCGGGTAATGATTGGCTTATTGTTATTTTTTCGAAGAGATGAATAAAATATGGGTTGTATCTTAAACTTATTAATCTTTTTTGCGTACAAATTCATTTGAAAAATATAAATATTTCGTAAAATGAGTTTTTTAATTACATTTGGACGATTAAAATCTAAAATAATATCTATTAAGCGTATGAGGAGCATATTGATTTTTTCACTGGTATTGTTTGTGCCTTTTAATGTACTGTTTGCCCAATTACCTAAAGCCTTGGAAGAGAGCACTATAATAAACCACGACATCAAATCACAAACGCAGTTTAATTATAAATTTGAAGACGGAGAACCTTCAGATAATGGTTATAAAAATTCTTACAAAGAATTCAACAAGAATGGTAATGTCATAGAAGAAGAATACTACCGCAAAGGGGATATCAATCAGGAACTTAGCTATAAATACAATCAGGACCAGAATAAAACAAAATATGTAAATTATAGTGTTGAGGAAGAGGAGACCCGTTTCAAACAAACCATCAAATATAACAGCGAGGGTAAAAAAATCAGGGAAAACCGATTTAACGGGAGTGAACAGCGGATCATCGACTATAAATACAATAATGACGGGAAACTTTCCAAAATAATAAAAAAAGACCCTAACGGAAACCTCATGCAAAGAAGGTTGTTTTCATACGAGGGAAATGAGGCAAATATCAGAGTATTGAACGGAAATGGCCGGTTAACTTCACGAATTATCAATAAATACGACGATAATGGAAACCTTGTAGAATATCTTGAATTTAACCCCGATGGAAAAAGACTCAAGAAAATCTCCTATACATTTAATGAAAAGAATAATAAAATAGAGGAAACCAAGTATCAAAAAGGAAACTTCATTTACCGGAAGGAATTTAAATATAATGACAACGACCAGTTAGTTGAAATACAGAAGGAGCAACCCAGGAATGAGACACAAACTACCAAAATTTTCAGTTATAACAGCCAGGGTCAGTTGTCCAAAGAGAAGTGGTACGATGCTACGGCTGATAAATATTCCCACAAAAAGTATTTTTACAACAACAGGGGTATCGTAGAAAAAGCTCGGGTATATTACGCGCTTTATGATTATAAAGTGCTTTACCGGTATAATTATGAGTTCTATAACTGAGTTTTCAGCGTTTTGGCAATATCGGATGCCTGTTTGATACGGTCTGCCATCCCAATTCCACCTTTCAGATTTCCTGCAATAACAAGGCCTTTATATTGATTTTCAATATTTGTTATTGTCTCAAAACGCTTACCGCTTTCCTTTCCATATTGGGGTATGGCATATTGATAGCGGTTAAATTTTAATAAATCAGGATGAAATTGATTCAACCCAAACATTTGTTTCATTTCTTTTTCCAGTATTCCGGTCAGTTCCTGATCTGACTTTTCATACATCTCTTCTCTTCTGATACCTCCCATAAAGATGGAAAAAAGCTGTCCACCATCCGGTGCACGTTCCGGGAGGAAGGAGGACATAAACAGGGCACCCAGAATATCCCTGTTTTCAATATGCGGAACCAGACCACCAAACCCCTCCGGGTAGGGAGCTTCCCAGTTTTTAAAACCAACAGCCGCCTGAACGACTTTTGCGTATTGTAGATTGGAAATGTCATTGATTTCCTCATCATTTAGAAAGGGAAAAATCGCAGGGATTTCATAAGCTCCTGCTGTGGAAACCACACGGTTGGCCTGGATTTTTACATTTTTATCCTGATGGTGAAACTCCAATTGGAAATGATTGGCTTCCGGCTTTACCTGTAAACCTTTCACATTGAAGAGGAATTTACTTTTCCCGGTCGATTTATAGAGGGCCATTATCAGATTCTTCAGTCCTCCTTGTATTGAAAACACATCTTTGGTAGCTTTTTTTTCCATCTCATCTTTTTTTTCAAACTTCTTTTTAATGGCTCCTCCGATAAAGCTGCCATAGTCCTGTTCCAGGTAATACAGTTTAGGAAGCGCGTATTTGGGGACGATCATGGAAGGATCTCCGGCATAAACACCCAATATGAAAGGATCTACCGCATAATTCAGAAAAGACTCTCCCATTCTTCTTCTGACCATATTATCGAGCGTCTCTTTCGGATTCTTTCCCGGCTTACGAAAGGGTTCCCCAAGAATTCTGAATTTGTCTTTCCAGCTGAACAAAGGGGTCTTAATACCTTCTTTCAGACCGGAAGGAAGTTTTTCCCAGCGATCATTTTTCCAAATATACCTCTTTTTAACCGATTCATCCGGTATATAGGGCTTGCAATACTCTTTCAGTTCATCAAACAATTCTGCTACCTCATCATATTTAACTACTCCAGTATTGGGCCCCAGCTCATATATAAACCCGTCTTCCCGGTGGGTATCAATCACTCCACCCGGCTTTTCTTCTTTTTCCAAAAGCAGAACCGATTTGCCTGAATCCTTTAATTTGTGTGCCAATGTCAAACCGGTAAGTCCGGCTCCCAATATCACTATATCGTGTGGTTTATTCATATTTTCCGTATTATATGGTTTTAGAATATCTGTTCTCATTGGCCGATTTCATCAGCGGATCGAAAGCCATGGCAATGTTTCGGATCAGGAAAAACCCCCTTGAAGTCACTTTCACTATCTGTTCGTCATAATCAAGCAATCCATCTGTTGCGAATTCGTCCAGATATCCGGGATTGTATTCGATTACCTTTTTTAGCTCTCCGCGGGTTATATCAAACTGCCGGGCGATTGCACCGAAATCCAGATAATGGTTGCACATGATTTCATTGAGTACTTTCCTGCGGATCTTCTCGTCCCGGCTCAGTTTGTAGCCTCTGAAAACAGGCAGCTGATTATTTTCCAGGTTCTGGTTATAATCCCCCAGTTTTCTGGTATTCTGGCTGTACCCCCCGGCAAGTTGACTTATACCTGTGGCACCAAAAGCATAAACCTGACCGGTTTTTTCTTTGGTGCAATATCCCTGAAAATTTCTATGCAGGGTTTTGTTTTGCAGGGCAAGGCTCAGTTCATCGCCGGGTTTGGCATAATGGTCCATACCAATGGCCACATAACCGTTTTCCGTTAGCAGTTGAAAAGAAGATTCAAGCATCTTAAGCTTTGTATCGGCCTGTGGAATATCATAGGATTCAAGCTTCTTCTGGTGCTCCTTAAACCAGGGAACATGAGCATATGAGAAAGTGACAATTCTTTCGGGATGGATCTCTATGGCCTTTTTTATGCTTTCTATATGATCGTCCAAAGTCTGTGAAGGCAGACCATAAACAAAATCGAAGTTAACCCCTTCAAAACCCGCCTTTTTTGCCGTACGATAAATATCTTTGATGGGATATTTTGCAGGTATGCGATTTAACCTTTTCAGCAAGTCGGTGTTGAAATCCTGTATGCCCAGACTCATTCTGTTGAATCCCATATTGGCCAAACGTACGATATGGTCAAGCTCCAGATAAGCAGGGCTGCATTCCATGGCAATTTCCGGATTATGGGAAAGGGTGAACTTACTATAAATCAAATGCATGATGTCTTCCACATAATCCAAATTCAGGGAATTTGGAGTTCCTCCGCCCCAGTGAATCTGGGTGACCTGCCTGGTTGTATCCAAATGTTCCGCAACAAGATCAATTTCCTTTTTTACATTGTGGATATATCCGGCTATTTCCGTTTTTCCGGGCATTGGATTGGTATTGCAACCGCAGAAATGACAAATCCGGGGACAAAAAGGAATATGAATGTACAGGGAGATGTTGGAAGGCCATTCATTATTGGAATCTCTGACCATCTGAATATAATCGTTCCGGGTGAACTCTTCCGTAAAATAATTGGCCGGAGGATAACTTGTATAGCGTGGCCCCGGTTTGTTGTATTTTTTAATAAGCGCAGTATCTATTTTCATAAAAATATTTGAAGCGTAAAAATTGATAATCTGTTTAAATAAAAGCTACTTAATTTTTTTCCCTCTTTTGGGGTTTTTAGGAAACCAACCTTTTTCTACCCTTTTTTCCTGTTCAATGATCTCTCCTATTCCCCATAAAAAAGTAAATCCCAGAATTCCTGAAATAGATGAAACAATAAAAGATTCCAAGATCAATGATAAAATTATGAATATCAAGCCAATAATTAAAAAACCAACCCAAAATTTTTTAGTGAAATAATATTCGGCTTTTATGGTTATATACCTGCCAATGGCAATGCTGAAAAATGCCCCTGCACCAACAAGAATACCGGTTATGTTCAATGTATCAAATAACAACATCACGATTGCATGTTAATTTATTAATCATATGATCTGTTGGGATTTTTCTTTGCCTGTCCTTTTAATACCCTCTTATGCTGTTGGAAAAGTTCAAAGGTACTCCAGAAGAGGGCAAACCCTGTCACACCGAAAATTACAGAAAGGAATGTATTTTCAGAAAATAAAGAAACAATGGTAAGGACCACTCCGGAAAACAAAAAAACGGGCCAGGCCTTTTTCCCAAAATGGTATTCCACTTTGATCACCACGGGATGAAAAACCCCGATAATGACAAAGGCCAAAAGCCCGATAGCAAACCCTTCTACATTGAGATCCGACCAGTTCAACATAATCAAAAAGATAAATAAAAAACTGTCTATTAATAAGCATCAAACAACAAATTTATAACCATCTTAAAAATAGAACGGTATTATATGACAATATTGTATCACCTCAGTTCTTTGAATGCCCGGTCCAGATTGTCCGATAACCGCTGAAAAACTTCTTCCTGGGTGCCCATTCCGTCAATGTCATAAATGAGCATCTTATTCCTGTAATAATCAAGGACAGGTCTGGTAAGTTTCTCGAATTGCTCTATCCTTCTGATAATGGTATTTATATTTCTATCATAGGGTCTTTTTTTCTCAGTTTGACCCCGTGAAGTAAGCCTTTTGACCGATTCGAGGGTGGGTATATGCAAATTGAAGACACAAGACACGGATGATTCCCTTTTACGTAACAAACCATCCAAGATATAGGCCTGAATCACGGTTTTGGGAAATCCTTTAAAAAGAAAGCCCCTTGCATTGGGATTGGTTTTTATCTGTTCCTCAATCACCTGAATAGCGAATTCATCGGGCACAATATCCCCTTTCTCAATATAAGACTGTGCCCTTTTTCCCAATTCGGTTCCTTTGTTCATTTCTTCGTAAACTCGCGAACCCATGGAAATGTATATCAGGTTATATTTTTCGGCAAGCTTTCTACCATGGGTTTCCTTGCCCGAACCGGGAGGGCCAAAAAGGACGACGTTCATCCATTCCTCAGTAAGGGTTTCCTCAATGGTATTGACAATTCTGTCAAATACCTCATCCACGGTTCCTACACCGTTGATTGGATAATAAATCCCCTTTTCCTTGTAAAAATTGGCCACCGGTATGGTTTTGGATTTATACTCCTCAAACCGATTTTGTATGGCTTCTTTGGTGTCATCGCTCCTGTTTTCCTTCTTGGCCCGTTCCAACATACGTTTCATCAGTTCATCTTCAGGCACTTCAAGGCTGATCATGCAGGACAGGGAGGTATTCATTTTAAGCAGCAATCCCTCAAGAATATAAGCCTGGATGTAGGTTCTGGGGAATCCGTCAAACAAAAACCCGCTTGCCTCTGTATTTTCCTGCATCTTTTTTTCAATGATCTGTACGATAAGATCGTCTGAAACCAATTCTCCTTTCTCAATAACTTCCTTAACTTTATTTCCCAATTCTGTTCCTTTTGACATCTCATCCCTCAGAATATCCCCGGTGGAAAGATGAGCCAAATTGTACTTGTTAATCAGTTTTTTTGCCTGAGTTCCTTTTCCGGCCCCAGGAGGACCAAAAAGAGCAATGTTGAACATAAACAATCTTTTTAAGTTTAAAAATGAATTTTTTGTAAGTTTTATCAGTTTTCGTTGCACAAAAAGTAAAGGCCAATCAATTTGAAATTAATTTTGCGTAAAGGTTGTAAAAAAATGATAAATACCAATAACTCCCCATTAAAAACCCGAGCAACTATCATTATTCACCGAATATTATCCCATTCATTAAGAAATATTTGCCTGTAATTCATTTTTGAGTTTATAAGTAAAAACAAGAGCATTAAGTGATTTTTATATTTACATATGTAAACAAATAAAAATTAATTAAATTGGCTGATTGCCGCCAAAAATCAAAATTTAAATAGAAAAACTAAACACAACCCTCAGTAAAATAAATAAAAAAAAATTACATTTGTAACTTATCCCGATTAGATATATGTTAAATGTTTATATACAATTGTAATCTATCTTTACATTTTACCAACACATTTGTCAGCATCCCTTTCCCGACCATAATTTAAAAATTATATATTGAATTTATATTCGTATAATCAGTGTTTTAAAGAATTTTTTTAAATAAAAACTTAAAATATTATTGTCTGTCAACCGGGAAAAGATGTAAAAAGGGCATAATATAAGAATTAAGTATTTAAAATCCAGTCTATAATTAAAAATATCTCATGTAAAAATTTAAGTACATACAATTGCCTTTTATTCTGTATAAGACTAAAAATTAATTTATTATTATATAAACTTTCTTTTTTGATTATTAATATTTATTATGCGATTATAAAAAATTGTCTGTGAATATTTTTAGATTTCAGATCCAAAACATGGAGAATTTTGATTACATTTGTAATTATTCAAATATTCACAATTGTGAATTATACAATTAAATTTATTTATTACATTTGTAAAAATTCATTATTATGAAAGAACGGTTAATGGAATTTTTAAAGGCGTATAATATGACTTCCACCAGGCTGGCAGATGAAATTGGCGTGCAGAGATCAAGCATCTCACATATATTATCAGGAAGAAACAACCCCAGTTACGATTTTATTCATAAATTCCTTCAATATTATAAGGATATCAATCCCAAATGGCTAATACTGGGTGAAGGGTCTATGTATGCCAAAGAAAAACAAACTTCTATGTCATTTGAACAGCAAACGGAAAAATCCACTCCCCGAGAAAACGCTGTTCAAGATGAACAACGGAGTAATAAACGTACATCAGATTCCCCGGAAATTGAGCCTCAACCCTATGAATCTCCTCATATTGCAAAAATTGTCATTTTTTATTCGGATAACCATTTCGAAGAATATACTCCAAAGGATAAAAAATAAATATCTTGTATATATTTGTATAAAAAATGTACCGGAAAATTCTGCGTCCGCTTCTGTTTACACTGAAGCCCGAAACCGTCCACCATATCATTGTACATCTCCTTAAAATTCTGTTTCGCCTGCCACTGGTTTCCCGGCTCACTTCATGGGTATATGATGTAAATAATCCCCGGCTGAAAAGAAAATTCCTGGGCATGACCTTTAAAAATCCGGTGGGCATGGCTGCTGGTTTTGATAAAAACGCTAAAGTTTTTAAGGAATTCAGCCATTTTGGTTTTTCTTTCATTGAAATTGGAACGGTGACGCCTCTGGCACAACCTGGCAACCCAAAACCCCGCTCATTCAGGCTTACAAAAGACCAGGCACTGATCAACCGAATGGGCTTTAATAATATAGGTGTAGACCGGGTCGTAAAAAGACTCAAAAATACACATTCCGGGATTGTGGTTGGAGGAAATATAGGAAAAAATACAGAAACTCCCAACGATGAATCATTGAACGATTATGCCACGGCATTCAATAAAATATATAATCATGTGGATTATGTGGTGATCAACCTGAGCTGTCCGAACATCAAAAACCTGAATGAACTGCAGGACAAGAACCGAACAATGGAAATACTGAATGAACTGATGCGAATAAGGAGCTTGCACCAGGAGAAAAAACCCCTTCTGTTAAAAATATCTCCCGATCTGGATAACAAACAACTGGATGATGTGATGGATATATTTTACAGTACGGGAATAGACGCAATTATTGCCACCAATACTACCATTCAGCGAAAGAATCTATCCACTGATTCCGGCAAGGTGAAACAGATCGGTGACGGAGGGTTGAGCGGAAAACCGCTTAAACAAAGGTCTACCGAGATCATCCGGTACCTGAACGAAAATAGTGGCGGACAAATACCCATTATAGGTGTAGGCGGTATCATGAGTCCTGAAGATGCGCTGGAAAAATTGTCAGCCGGCGCCACATTGGTACAGATCTATACGGGCTTCATCTATAATGGTCCCGGTTTGGTAAAACAGATTAATAAATCTATTTTGAGAAAAACTTCAGGTGGTTAAATTCAACCTAAATTTCTAAATTGAACTTTTATTTGCTCTTTCTTGTGTTTTTTTATATTTTTAAACTGAAAAGTGGTTTTATGGTGTTTTGCTCTATTACCCTAAATATAAGCACAATAAACCACTTTTCATAATTTATAATTTAGATTTTTAGGTTTATTATGAAAAACGCAGATACATCAGGCAAAGAAAGCTTAAAAGGCCGAAGGAAGCCCTGGAAGAGATACTTAGGGCTTGTTCTCCTTATGGCGACCTTTGGTATAACGTTAACCATGAGCTCATGCAGCACACAGAATAGCAAAAGTAATCAGTATGAAAAATACGCTGCATTCGAGTGGTTCAGGTACGAAGGGAAAGACACTGTTTACCAGAATATTGATAAGAATGAGGATGAATATTACAATCCGGTCCTTGCGGGTTTTTATCCTGATCCCAGCATCTGCAGGGTGGAAGATGATTTTTATATGATCAATTCTACGTTTTCATTTTATCCGGGTATTCCCATTTTTCACAGCAAAGACCTGGTCAACTGGGAACAGATTGGCTATGTCATGAGCCGTCCCTCACAACTGGATCTTGATAGTCTGGCCGTTTCACAAGGAATATTCGCCCCGACCATCCGGTATCACAACGGTACATTCTATGTGATTTGCACGGTAGTCGGCGGGAAAGGAAATTTTTACGTCAAAACAGAAAATCCCGAAGGACAATGGTCGGATCCTGTATGGCTGGAGGAGATCCGTGGCATCGATCCTTCTCTGTTTTTTGCTGATAATGGCAATACCTATATAGTACACAACGCCCCGCCCCCTGACGGCGAACCTCTCTACGACGGACACCGCACCATCAGGATCCGACAGTATGATCTGGAGTCGGATGAATACATAGGGGAAGAACATATCCTTGTCAATGGCGGAGTTGATATCTCAAAAGAACCTGCCTGGATTGAAGGACCCCACATCCATAAGAAAGATGGTTATTACTATCTGATAGCAGCCGAAGGAGGCACCGGCAAGAACCACTCGGAAGTAGTTTTCAGAAGCCGGTCTGTCACCGGCCCCTATGAGCCATGGTCTAAAAATCCCATACTCACACAACGACATCTTGATCCGTCACGGAAAAATCCGGTTACATCAACCGGCCATGCTGACATAGTAAAACTGCCAAACGGTAAATGGTGGTCGGTATTTCTTGGATGCAGACCTTATGAGGATGACATGTATAATACCGGCAGGGAGACTTTTCTGATGCCTGTGGAATGGAAAAACGGATGGCCGGTAATTACCAGTGGAAAAGAAAAAGTACCCTATGTTCATAAAAAACCGGAGCTTCAGGCAAAATCGCTGGATGCCAATCCACATAACGGTAATTTTGTGATGGAAGACTCCTTCAATGATTCCACCCTGGCCCTCTACTGGAACTTCCTCCGAACACCCCGGGAAAATTGGTATAGGCTAGATGACGGACAGCTGTACATTCAATCGAGAAAGGAAAGCATATTTGAAAGGGTAAACCCATCCTTTATAGGAAAACGCCAGCAACATCTGAATTTTGGCGCCTCTACAGCGGTAAAGCATCAACTGCCGGATACCAGTGCTACTGCAGGTATGATCGCTTTTCAGAATGAGCAGCATTATCTGCTGGTAGGCATGAAAAAAACAGGAGATCAGCAGGTAGCTGTATATGTCGAAAAGGCGTCGGGAGAAAAAAATAATGGGAAACCATTTACGATAGCCCATAAAAAGCTGGAGGACGTTTCTTCCGATCAATCCGTTATATTCAAGATCGAAGGCAAAGGGAGGTATTACAGCTTTTACTATAAAACGCAGGAAAAGAATAACTGGAATCTGCTAATAGGTCATGTCGATGCCTCCAACCTCAGCACGAAGGTAGCCGGAGGTTTTGTGGGAACTTACCTAGGAATGTATGTCTCACGAGAACATTTTAACCGTTGATATTGCAGTAGTATTCATAGTTTATCCTGAAAGCCACCTACATTACCGATAGATAATACATTTGAAGGCCTGTGACCCCAAATCCGAAAGGTAAAAGAAAATCAGGGATTCACAGGCCTCTTTTATTAACTGTGGAAGTATTCCATTCAAGAAGAAAAGAATGAATCATTTATAACCTGTCCATTAATTGCTCAATTGAATAACCGAATCATAGGCAGCTTTCGGCTGGTTATTCCTGTCAAACAACAAGGGATAATTGGTACGGCCTCTCACGGGATAATTATTTTTCCATGACTGGGCATCATTTACGCCCCAGAAGGTTACCCTGCTGATCTTGTCGCTGTGTTTTATGAACAGTTTAAAAATGTTCTCATATCTTTCGGCCAGTGCCGTCTGCACAGAATCCGGCAGTCCTTCTCTGTAGGGATCCAATTCTTCCCGCAATTCATAATTTTCACTGATTTCCGCTCCGGTGTGTTCACCAGGGTGAGGCAGAACATCTATATCCAGTTCCGTAATCATCACATCAACTCCAAGATCAGAAAACGCTTTGATGCTGGCTTCTATCTGATCAATAGAAGGTTCGTGTAAACTCCAGTGTCCCTGCATGCCAATGGCATCAACCTGAACACCCCCATCAAGCAGAGATTTTACCAATTTAACGGTTCCTTCCCGTTTTTGGGGTTTACACAGGGAGTAATCATTATAGTATAATTCAGTTTCAGGAGCAGCCTCATGGGCATATTGAAACGCGTGGCGGACAAAATCCTCACCAATTGTCTTGTACCATTTGGATTGACGCAAGGGTCCACTGTCCAGAACAGCTTCATTGACCACATCCCAGCCGTCTATTTTCCCTTTATAACGGCCGGCCACTTTATAAATATGATTCTTCATCCGCTTGAGCATGGTATCGCGGCTGGCAAGCACACCCTGTTCGTTCTCAAAAACCCAGTCCGGTGTCTGATTATGCCAGACCAGGCAGTGCCCTACCATGAACATATCATGATTCATACCAAACTCAACAAACTGGTCAGGCGACTTAAAATTGTACTGATCAGGTTTGGGATGTATCCTTCCCCATTTCGTGATATTCTCAGGAGTAATGGTATTGTACTCCCTTTTGACTACCTCCATGGCTGCAGTGTCCCTTCCGACAATCTGAAAATAATTCAGGGCTGCCCCAATCAAAAAATGATCGCCAAAGGCCTCTTTTAATGTTGCGGGTTGTTCCTGACTTTTCTGGCAGGATACCCCTATCGCTACCAAAACAGCTAAAAAGAATGTTTTTTTCATAATAACCAGTGTTTAATTTTAAAAGATAAAGATATTATTTACCAGAATAATACCAAATTTTGATGGATCAAAATCTCTTCTTTTCCTGACGGCATAAAATGAAAAAAAGATGTATATTGCTGAGCTGGAAAATATTAACAGGTATAAAATATTTTTCCTAAAGATGGATGGGTGTCATAAATTTGTTTTTACTGGGTATAATTGCCTATCATCCACAAAATCCTAGGTTGATCGGGTCTTACCCTTCTTTATTCACCAAAATGTTACAATAATCTGGAATAAATTTTTTAGGTTTGTATGACACCATTCGTGTTGCTGATGACCACTTAAAATTAAATGAGGGCCAGTTAATTATTAACATGTGGGTTTCATGGTGATTAATTTTTTGTATTTTTAATATATTGTGAAACACAAAACAAAAATTAAACTTTTTAAGAATGAGACAATTAGTTCTATTATTATCAATCCTATTTGCGCTGAACCTATTTGGCTATTCTCAAAACACAGTAAAACAAGCACCTCAGGGATTTGATGTCCTTCGTAACAACATTCCCAAAGGAAAAATCGACACTGTTACCTACAATTCAAAAACAGTTGGCAACAGCCGAAATGCGCTCATCTATACCCCACCGGAATACTCTGAAAACAAAAAGTATCCCGTACTTTACCTGTTGCATGGTATAGGAGGGGATGAGTATGCATGGCTAAATAATGGAGATGTAAAAGTTGTTTTGGATAATCTTTATGCTAAAAACAAAATCAAGCCCATGATTGTAGTTATGCCCAACGGACGTGCCATGAAAGACGACCGTGCCGTTGGTAATATATTCGACAGCGCTAAAGTACAGGCCTTTGCAACTTTTGAACAAGATTTGCTCAATGACCTGATCCCGTTCATCGAAAGTCATTACCCGGTCATCAAGGACAGGAAACACCGTGCAATTGCCGGACTATCAATGGGGGGCGGGCAATCATTGAACTTTGGCTTAGACAATCTCAGCAAATTTGCATGGATTGGTGGTTTTTCACCGGCTCCCAATACCAGCAAACCGGAAGAGCTGCTACCTGATCCCAACGAAGCAAAAAAGAAACTGAAACTTTTATGGCTTTCGTGCGGTGACAAAGACAACCTGATCACCATCAGCCGGAAAACCCACCATTATCTAAAAACCAACAACATACCCCATATCTTCTATGTTGACCATGGACACCATGACTTTAAGGTATGGAAAAACAGCCTGTACATGTTTTCACAACTCCTTTTCAAGCCAGTTGATTCTGCAACCATCGAGAAAATAAATAATTTAGGCAGACCTGCTGAAACCAATGTTAGAGGAGCAGAATATCCACAAATTTTACCCGATGGCCGTACCGTGTTTAGTTTAAAAGCCCCTGAAGCACAAAAGGTGCAACTCGATTTAGGGAAAAAATATGATATGACAAAAAATGACGAAGGAATCTGGAAGGTTACCACCGACTCATTGGGCGAAGGATTTCATTATTATTCCCTGATTATCGACGGCGTTTCAGTGGCTGACCCTGCCAGTGAAACTTTCTACGGAATGGGCAGAATGGCCAGCGGCATTGAGGTGCCCTTTAAAGGAGATGACTACTATCAGGTCAGGAATGTTCCACATGGTGAAATCAGAATAAAGCGTTACTATTCGGACGTAATCAATACCTGGCGACAGTTTTACCTGTACACTCCCCCCGGATACAACAAAAATACCAACAAAAAATATCCTGTATTGTACTTGTTGCATGGCGGAGGTGAAGACGAACGCGGATGGGCCAAACAAGGGAAAACTGATCTGATAATGGATAACCTCATAGCCGAAGAAAAGGCTGTTCCTATGGTTATTGTCATGATAGACGGTAATATGCCATCAACATTAAACGGCTTTGGGGAAGAAGTTCTGAAAGTCTTCGAAAGAGAGCTGAAAAAAAGCATTATTCCATTTATAGAGAAAAACTACAGAGTCAAAACCGGATCAAAATACCGGGCTCTCGCAGGATTGTCAATGGGGGGTATTCAAACTCTATATGCCGGTATATACAATACCAATATGTTCTCGTACCTCGGCGTATTCAGCTCGGGCTGGATCCAACCCATGCAAAAAGATCTGGCCAATGAACAGTATAGGTTTATGGAGAACAATACTGCAACGATCAACAATAATTTAGAGCAGTTCTGGATTTCAGTCGGAGGCAAGGAAGATATAGCCTGGGAAAATTGTCAAGCCATGATTTCGAAGTTCAACAAACTGAATATTGACTATACCCTTAACAAATACCCGGGTGGTCATACCTGGCCGGTATGGAGAGACAACCTCTATAATTTTGCTCAGCTATTGTTTAAGTAAAATGTTAATATAATCTGTAATCAATATGGACAGCAAAACCATTGCAATTGGATGTGATCCCAATGCGCAGGGATTGAAAGAGATTATCATTGACCACGTGAAGTCACTGGGATATCAGGTGGAAGATTTTGGCAGTGACGATAAAATCTATGCCAATACTGCTTATAAGGTAGGCAAGGCGATCATGGAGAAGAAATACGAAAGGGGTATTCTTATGTGTGGAACCGGCTTGGGGATGAGTCTTGCAGCCAATAAAATTCCGGGAGTTTATGCTACCTGCTGTAACGATGTTTTCTCGGCTGAACGATCAATAAAAAGCAACAATGCCAATGTATTAACCTTTGGTCCGCAGGTTATCGGACCAGAACTTGCAAAAAAGCTGGTTACTGTCTGGCTATCTTCTCAGTATGATGAGAATAGCCGGTCGCAGCCTAAAAATGAGCGAATTTATGAAATAGAAAAAAAATATTTTAAAAATGAATAAAACAAAATTATTTGAAGTTCCACAGGCTTATACAGCTGCATTAGTAAAATTCAACGGACAGGATTATATAGTTGGAGGTCCAGAGGGTGAAAGCCCATTGAAAGTTTATAACCTGGCCAATTCCGAGATTTCTGAAATTGTTGATGCACAAGGTGGAACCATGAGCATTATCAAGGTTCCCGGCATGAAGAACACCCTCGTTTCTTCAATGGGGATGTTTCCTCCTTTTAAAGGAAAAGATGCCAATATATTCCTTCACAGGCATCTATCTGATGGCTGGCATTCGGAAAAGATTTTTCATTTCCCCTTTTCACACCGGTGTGAAATATTAACCGTAAATGATACCAGGTATCTTTTCGTGGCTTCAGTGAGCACCAATAAAGAAAGTCCGGAGGATTGGAGCAACCCCGGGGAAGTGAGGGTTGCCAGAGTGAATGATAGTGAACCCTGGTTGACAGACATGGAGGTAATTATTGATAACCTGTTTAAAAATCATGGGATGACCAAAGTCCCCTATAATGGAACTGAATCTGTTATGGTCTCCGGAGCTGAGGGAATATTTTCGATAACTCCTGGTTCCGGAGGATGGAAAACGGAAAGGATATTTGATCAGGAAGTCAGTGAATTTGTCTTTTACGATCTGAATGAAGATGGTATTAATGAACTGGTGACCATCGAGCCGTTTCACGGCAATACTTTGAATGTTTATAACAATAAAGGCTCGAATTGGGAAAGAATTTATCAATCACCTTTGTCTTTCGGTCACGGACTCGGAGTAGGACATTTTGAAGGTGTACCCACCATCTCGGTAGGCAATCGCCGTGAAAACAGTGCGCTGGAGATGCATACCATGGAGCAACCCGGTCAGGATAAAATCGTCAAAAATGTGATTGAGGAAGGTGTGGGCCCCACATTAACGAATATCGTAAAACTGAACTCAAGGGATACGCTTCTCAGTGTTAATCAATTAAAAAATGAAATAGCGTTGTATCATCAATAAAAATTTTCATCAAATAATTATTTAAAAAAAATTGTTATGCAAAAAATAATAAATAATCCTGATAATCTTGTAGATGAAATGGTTGAGGGTTTTCTGCTTGTCCATAACAATATTGTTGCGGGTACAGATAATCCCAGAGTAATCAAATACAAGGATGCGCCTGTAAATGACAAAGTAGGTATTGTCACGGGTGGAGGCTCAGGGCACAAACCAGCTTTTATCGGATATGCAGGGGAAGGGATGGCTGATGCGGTAGCTATAGGCGAAATTTTTACCTCTCCATCTGCCAATTCTTTTTATGATGCTTTCCATGCTGCAGATTCGGGCAAAGGCGTTGCTTGTCTTTACGGAAACTTTTCCGGTGATGTGATGAATGTAAAAATGGCCAGGGAATTGGCAGAAGAGGACCAAACCAATGTAAAAACGGTTATTGCCAATGATGATGTCCCCTCATCCCCAAAAAATAACAGGGAAAACAGAAGAGGGAGTGCAGGAGAAATATTGATGTGGAAAGTTGGAGGAGCCAGGGCAGCTCTTGGTGGTGATCTGGATGAAGTGATTGCTTCAGCTCAAAAAGCCATTGACAATACCCGCAGTGTTGGTATAGGACTAAGTGCTTGTACGATTCCTTCTGTTGGCAAACCCAATTTCAGCATTGAACCCGGTAAAATGGAAATCGGTATAGGCCACCATGGGGAACCGGGGATGGAAACCGTCGAATTGAAAACTGCCGACGAAATAGCTTCATTGTCACTGGATGTGATCTTACCAGATTATCCCTTTAGCAAAGGAGATGAAGTGGTTGCCCTTATATCCGGCCTTGGAGCAACTCCCCTCATTGAACAATATGTGTACTACAGGAAAGTAGCGGAAATATTAAAGTCGAAAGGAATTAGCGTTTATAGGTCATTTGTAGGAAATTATTTCACATCTCTTGAGATGAAGGGAGTATCTCTGACCTTAATGAAAGTAGATGAAGAACTCAAGGAGTTGATAGATTATCCGACCGATGCGGTTTATTTTAAACAACAATCCTGAAGAAGTTTATACTCATGCCAATAAATAAGATTTCGAAACTATCAGATTTTTAAAAATCTAATCTAAAGATGGAATACTTTTTAAATTCTGGTGGAAGTACCGTTGTCACTGATATGATCCGCGCTATCCAGGAAAACAAGGATTACCTGAGCAAACTGGATAGTGAAATTGGAGATGGGGATCATGGTATCAACATGAACAAGGGGTTCACCAATGCGAATAAAAAGATTAATGAAGACTCTACTTTTTCCGAATCGATGAAAATACTCTCCCGGGTATTGATCATGGAAATAGGTGGAGCGATGGGTCCGCTCTATGGTACATTCTTCAAACAACTTGGAGATATTTCCAGGGATAAGGAACAAATTGATGCCTCTCTTTTTAAGCAGATGCTGGAAGAAGCGGAAAGATCGGTTCAAAAAATAGGAGAAGCTAAGGTGGGCGACAAAACACTTTTTGATACGCTTATACCTGCTGTATCAGCATTTTCCGAAGCCATCGATCAGGGCGATACCTTCTCTGAAGCGCTGAATAAGATGAGTCAGGCTGCTGAAAAGGGTAAAGATTCGACAAAGGATCTGGTGGCCAGGGTGGGCCGTGCTTCCCGACACGGAGAAAAAACCAGGGGAATGCTGGATGCAGGGGCTGCCTCTTGTTATATTATCCTTGATTCTATGGCCAAAAGCATAAGTAAATTGCTGATTTCCGATTAAACAGCCAATATTTTTCGGGGACGGGTAGTAAAAATAACGCCGGGTTAGGGCTAAACCTGGCAGCAAATTATGTAAAGCACAACCTTTTCAAAAAGGAGTGTTCAGACAGAGAACCATAAAGGAAAACAAAAAATTGCTGAATGATTATTAAACCTTAGCAAAAGAAATATTTTTTATGGTACAAATCATAGTTCTTTTATTCTGCATAATTTTTATTGTTCTTGCTTCTACCAAATTAAAGCTACATCCTTTCCTTGCACTCTTATTTGCCGCTTTGGGTTTTGGCTTGTTTACAGGCATGCCGCTGTCTGATCTTGTTCAGTCACTTAATGAAGGATTTGGGAGCACTTTAGGATATATCGGTGTCGTAATTATCGCCGGTACAATTATTGGTAGCTTTCTGGAAGATTCAGGCGGAGCTTATTCTCTAGCTGACTGGATACTGAGAAAGATCGGCCGGAAACGGGTGCCCTTAGCAATGTCTATTGTTGGGTATTTTATTTCCATTCCTGTCTATGCTGATTCTGCCTTTGTAATACTTTCGCCACTTAACAAGGCCCTTTCCAAAAGATCCGGGATCTCTCTTTCAGGGACTGCAATAGCTTTGGCCCTGGGTTTAACAGCTACCCATTGTCTTGTACCTCCAACCCCAGGACCCATTGCTGCGGCCGGTATCATTGACGCTGACCTTGGAATGGTAATAATGATGGGTATTCCGGTAAGCATTTTTGCACTTATATGTAGTTACTTTTTTGCAATCAAAGTGGCATCTAAAATACAAATCGATCCAAATCCGGAGGTTACTGAAAAAGAAATCTCTGAAAAACTAAGTAAAGCACCTTCCGCCACCAAAGCAATAGTGCCTATGTTATTACCGATTATCCTTATAGTTCTTAAATCTGTTTCGGAGCTTCCCACAAGTCCGCTGGGAGAAGGAATGGTGAAGACCATTTTCGGATTTATCGGAGAACCGGTAATTGCATTGCTGATAGGTGTTTTGTTGGCATTTACCTTACCCCGGGTTTTAAAAAGAAGTATGTTGTCTGATTCCGGAAGTGTGGGGAAAGGATTAAGAAATGCCGCGATAATTATAATGATTACCGGAGCCGGCGGTGCATTTGGTAATGTATTGCAGAATTCGACTCTGGCTGATACCCTGGGTGATACCATGGCAACAGCAAATATTGGAATATGGCTTCCCTTTATCGTTGCTGCCGCTATCAAGACATCACAGGGGTCCTCAACGGTTGCAATTATCACCACCGCGTCAATTTTATCTCCTATGTTAGCATCATTAGGGCTTACATCTGAAATAGCGAAGGTCTTTGTTGTACTATCAATCGGAGCAGGAGCAACTGTAGTTTCTCATGCAAATGACAGTTTTTTCTGGGTAGTAACACAGATGTCCCGTATGAACGTAAATACAGGTTATAAGCTTCATAGTATGGGTACATTGGTTATGGGTTTCAGCGCTGCCTTTTGTATTTGGATCCTAAGTTTGATATTCATTTAAAAGTTAATCGAATGATAGCCATAAAGTCAAATAATAAATTATTGTAATATGAAAAATATTGGATTTATAGGTTTGGGTATCATGGGTAAACCCATGGCAAAAAACTTGCTGAAAGCTGGTTACCCGGTAATTGTTTATGACATTGTTGAAGAGTCGGTTCATGAACTTATTGAAGCAGGGGCTCAAAAAGGAACCTCATCGGAGGATGTTGCTTCTCAAAGTAATGTGATTATTACTATGTTACCTGATTCTCCCGAAGTTCAGGATGCCGTTCTTGGGGAAGGTGGTGTCATCCAGGGAGTAAAATCTGGAAGCATCCTGATCGATATGAGTTCGATAAACCCCAAGGTCTCGCAGGAGATTTCAAAAGAATTGGAGCAAAAGGATGTTGTTATGTTTGATGCGCCTGTAAGTGGAGGCGAACCCAAAGCGACAGACGGATCCTTAGCTATTATGGTTGGAGGGCCTCAGCAGACGTTTGAAGAGGTTAAACCTGTTCTTGAGGTGATGGGTAGCTCGGTTACCTATATAGGCGAAATAGGCAGCGGAAATATTTGTAAACTTGCTAACCAGGTTATTGTTGCATTAAATATTGCCGGAATGGGTGAAGCCATGGTTCTGGCAACCAAAGCCGGTGTTGATCCGGAAAATATCTTTAATGCAATTAGAGGTGGATTGGCGGGAAGTGCCGTGTTGGATGCAAAGATGCCTATGGTGCTTGATGGCAATTTTAAGCCGGGGGGTAAGATTGAGACACATACCAAAGATTTGAGGAATGTCCTGGATACTGCTAAAGAGCTGGAGGTCCCGGTCTTTCTGACAAGTCAGGTTATGGAGATCATGCAGGCACTGAAAGTTGACGGTAAATCCAAAAATGATCACGGAGGCCTTGTGCAGTTCTTTGAAAAACTTGCGAATGTTGAAGTAAGAAGAAAATAACCTTCTTATGAGTTATAGGATCATTTTTGTTGCAATATCGATTCGGTTTGTTTAACTATGCAACCAAAACCCCAGGCGGATATGTCGATTTTGATTATTTTCGGATAAACGATCAGATTACTACGAAAAAATAGACTATGAGAACACTTATATTTTCAACACTACTGCTTCTGTTTTCTTTGGGGCTGTCAGCCGCTTCCCCGAATGCTCCGCTTAAACCGCGTATTATTGTACTGACTGATATCGCGCCAAACGATGTTGAGCCTGATGATATGGAGTCAATGATTCGGCTTCTTGTTCATGCCGACCTTTTCGAGATCGAAGGTCTGGTTGCCAGCACCGGCTATAATAATAGCGGTGGTAATGAGCGTCCCGACCTTATCCGGGATGCCATCGATGCCTATCAAAACGATTTGCCCAATCTGCGAAAGCGTTCGAATCAGAAAGCTCATTTGGAGGATGAGTCACAGCAGCGTATTGGCTACTGGCCAAGCCCGGATTATTTGAGCTCCCGTACTGTCATTGGCAGCCAAAAAAGGGGAATGAAATACATCGGTAAGGAAAATAATTCCCCCGGCAGCAACCTGATCATAGAAATGGCCGATGAAAATGATGCACGTCCAGTTTGGGTGCTTGCCTGGGGAGGAGCCAATACGCTTGCCCAGGCAATCTGGCAGGTACGTGAAAATCGAAATGAAGAACAGCTTCAGGCATTTCTGGATAAAATCCGGGTCTATACAATTACTGATCAGGATCGGGGATACCAGCAACGCAACCGTTTTGATATCAGTTCCCATCAATGGATGCGCAGGGAATTTAAAAAGGATCTCTTTTTTATCTGGGATGAATGCGCGTGGCTTTTTCAGAATGAAACCGGAAGAAGCAACTGGGATCAATATGCAACACATATTCAGGGACATGGGAAACTTGGCAGTTTGTATCCAAAATATAAATACGGTGTAGAAGGTGACACGCCATCCTTTCTGTATGTCTTGCCTAACGAGATCAACAGTCCCGAACATCCGGCCTGGGGCAGTTGGGGTGGTTATTTTGAATGGGGCAAAGGTCCGGATAACGAGACCTTTGCTTATATAAACCATGAGGGAACCAGGGCACATTCCATTTGCAGAAAATATCTGGAACATTTCTATCCTGCCACATTCAATAATTTTGCAGCCCGGATGGACTGGGCAAGGAGTGGCGACGGCAACCGGAATCCGGTTGTGATCATAAACGGAAACAACAACATGAACAATATAAAAGTCAGGCCCGAACAAGGAACTTCAGTCACACTGGATGCTTCGGAATCCTTCGATCCCGATGGGGATGACCTGACATGCTCATGGTGGATTATGGCGGAAGCCGGCACATATACAGGTGAAATCAACATTTCAGACAATAACTCAAACCGTATAACGCTAGAGGTGCCTTCCGATGCAGCCGGAAAGAGCTTCCATGTGATTTGTGAAGTAACTGACAATGGGACACATCCTCTTACAGGCTATCGCAGAATTATTGTTAAACCTTCTGGTACGGTTCAGGATAGGTAAATCCAACCGGGGAAACCGGTGGATATTTTGATCCTGACTGGTTCAGATTGATTAAAAAACAAAATGGATCAGATTTACGAATTAAACTCTTAAACCAATCGGCTATGAAAAAACTACTTTTCACATTTTTATTTGCTCTTCCTGTTTTTTTAAATGCTCAAAAAGCAGAAATAAAAATCGATGTTGACCGTAACATCGGAGAAATTGACCCTAAAATCTATGGCGTATTCATGGAACCTATCCATTTCAGTGGAGACTCAGTTGAATTTAATACGCTTTATGGTAATTTATACGACCCTTCCTCACCTCTTGCCAACGAAGATGGTTTTAGAAAAGATTACATTGAAGCGGCGAAAGAATTAAAAGTAACCAACATGCGTTGGCCAGGCGGAAATTTTGTGATGGGTTATAACTGGCAGGATGGCATCGGACCCAAAGACCAGCGCCCCGCAAGAATCAACCTTGCCTGGGATGGAATAGAAAGTAACCATGTAGGTACTGACGAATGGGTTGCTTTGAACAAAGCGATAGGTAGTAAAAATGTAGTTTGTGTTAATCTTGGTCTGGGCGATATAAAGAATGCATGCTACTGGCTTGAATATTGTAACTATGAGGGAGGAACCTACTATTCTGATTTACGCGCAAAATATGGACATCCGGAACCGTACAACATAAAAATATGGTGTCTTGGCAACGAAGTAGATGGAGAACCCTGGGAGCTAGGTCATAAAAACGCCGAAGATTATGTAAAGATTGGCAGGGAAGCTGCAAAGGCCATGAAATCGGTAGATAACTCCATTAAACTTGTTGGATCTGGTTCATCTTGGTATTCAGGTGATTGGGTGAAATGGAACCGGAAAGTGCTTACCGGCCTGGGTGATAGGATAGATTATCTTTCTATTCACCGTTACTGGGAAAGTTCGGATGATTATTATGACTTTATGGGACAAAGCGCCTTTGACTTTGATGAAAAAATACGGGTAACTGCTGAATTAATAGATGCAGTTAGAGTAAAGAAAGGATTTACCGATCCAATTTACATCTCATTTGATGAATGGGGAATCAGATCAAGCAGTTTCAGAGGGGTACTTCCCGTTGCTCAGTGTTTTAATTCATTCATCCGTCATGCCGATGTTGTAAAAATGGCAAATTTTACCATGCTTACTTCTTTATTAGGAAACGACAGTGAGAAAGGTACTTATAAAACACCCCTGTTCTATATCTTCAAAGCCTATTCAAACAATTGCCTTGGTTATTCTGCCGATACATATGTCGAATGTGACACATTCAATACCAAAGAATACAAGGGCATTCCTTATCTCGACGTGACAACGGTTTATTCAGATGAAACCAATACAGGGTACATTAACGTGGTTAACAGGCATAAGGATCAATCCATCACTACTGAAATAATCTCCAGCGCAGGTGAGTTTACCGAGAAAGCAGAAGTCAAGGTGATTAACAGCAAGGACATAAAAGAACCGTTTACTTATGAAAAACGGGAACAATATAAACCTATAGTGAAAGAGGTTAAGACGGATAGGGATAGACTAACCTATTCATTCCCGGCACATTCCTTTACACAAATTAAGTTTGTAGTGAAAAATAAGGAGGATTCCTGATATGCAATACCCTGATTTCAATCAAAATTCGTTTAAAGATTGATTAAAAGTTCATTTATAATTTTAAAGCGGTGTTTCCTATGCTGAACTCTGGCTAATAAATATTAAAAAAATTTCCATGAACCAATTAGCTAAAATATTAACTACTACAATGGCTTTGCTTATTTGCTTAAGCCACCCCGGCCAAGCCCAATGGTCAAAAGAAAAAAGAGACAGCTTAAACAAACTGAGCCGTCAGGATCATCAGTTGATGATGAAGAAACTTGGCATCACCGAACTGCGGCCCGGGCCTTCGGGTGATCCTGATGCACCCAATGCAGCAAACAGCGATGAATCAAAGGCAAAAACATACGATAGGCTTCCGGATCCGTTAACCTTCGATGATGGCACGCCCGTTGCTACTCCTGCGGAATGGCAAAAGCGCAGACAGGAAATCATAGAGCATTTTAATTCCGAAGTATATGGCCGTGTCCCTGAGAATACCCCCTCGGTTACCTGGGAAGTAAAAAACCAGAAGGATACTGTCAATGGAGGCCATCCTGTGACAATAAAAGATCTGGTCGGTCATGTTGATAATTCATCCTATCCGGAAATCAGCGTCGATATAGAAATGACTCTGGCAACACCAGCGAATATTAACAAGCCTGTTCCTGTCATTGTGGAGTTTGGCTGGAATTTTCCGGGCAACTGGTCCAGACGAAAACCTAAGGAACCAACGTGGAAACAGCAGTTGCTTGAAAAAGGCTGGGGTTATGCCATCCTGGTTCCAACCAGCTATCAGGCTGATCATGGTGCCGGGCTTCGTGAAGGGATCATT
>JAIPAF010000128.1 GCA_021740225.1 Bacteroidales bacterium
GTGCGCCGGTCGTTCCCGATCCGGAGATCGGGATTACCCCTCGACTTGCATGTGTTAAGCCTGCCGCTAGCGTTCATCCTGAGCCAGGATCAAACTCTTCGTTGTAGCTAAAAAATTAAATTGCTTGACCCTGACTGTCTGACGGAGCTTTCTTATTCCACCTTTGGCTTCTATCTCAACATTTCAAAGAACCCTAAATATCTTAAAAGAACAATTTTCTTTTCCTCTTTTTAAAAGAGAGGGCAAAATTAATAACTGTAAATTTCTATCCAAAATATTTAATTGAATTTTTAAATATTTTTTTACAATCTCTTGTAATTCCCCACTCTCACCTAACGATATATTTCGTTTTTATTGTGCTTTCCCCACCTAATTATTTAAAGAACCATCGTTATTGCAAAGTGCAAATATAGTGTAGATTTTAGATTCACCAACACTTTTACTGCTTTTTTTGTAAAAAAATGTATAAATAGCTGTTTTCCAATTATTATTTGTGATGTTCTTTTAAGAATCTCATTTTATAAACACTGTATTTCTAAATAATTATCTTATATTAGCCAAATATATTAACTGATTACATTAATAATCAAGGAATGAAATGACAATGGATAAGAATCTCGTGATAATTCCCACTTACAAAGAAAAAGAGAATATAGATCGGATAATAGAAAAAATTTTTTCTTTAAACGTAGTTTTCCATATTCTGGTGGTGGATGATAATTCTCCTGATGGAACATCCCGGATCGTAAAAGAACTTCAGAAAAAATATAGGGAACAATTATTTCTTATTGAAAGAAAAGGAAAATTGGGTCTGGGAACAGCCTACATTACTGGATTTAAGTGGGCAATCCATCACGGTTACGATTATATATATGAAATGGATGCAGATTTTTCTCACAATCCTGAAGATCTCCCCCGGCTCTATAATGCCTGCGCGTACGACGGAGCAGATGTGGCTATCGGCTCACGCTATAAAAACGGTGCCAACGTGGTCCATTGGCCAATAGGGAGAATACTTATTTCCTACTTTGCATCCCGGTATGTGGCATTCATTACCGGGATGAAAATAAAAGATCCCACAGCAGGATTCGTATGTTACCGCCGGAAGGTTCTGGAGACCATAAATTTGAATAAAATTAAGATGGTCGGTTACGCTTTCCAGATAGAAATGAAGTTTGCAGCATGGAAATATGGTTTTAAGCTGGTTGAAATTCCTATTATTTTTACGAATAGAGCCGTAGGCACCTCAAAGATGAGCGGCGGAATCTTCAATGAAGCAGTTTGGGGAGTAATTTCTATAAAGATCAGAAGTATTTTCAAAAAGTACAAAAAATATGAACCCCATTCTAATACATAATGCCCTCATCATCAATGAGCATATAAAACAGAAAGGTTCGGTTCTCATCGAATCCGGTAAGATCAGTGAAGTATATACCGAAAAAGATTTACCTGAAGCCATTTTACAACAAAGTCAGGTGATCGATGCAGAAAATAAAATTTTGATACCCGGGGTAATTGATGATCATGTGCATTTCAGGGAACCGGGACTTACTCATAAAGCGGATATCTATTCAGAGTCGAAAGCTGCCATTGCCGGGGGGGTTACTTCCTACATGGAAATGCCAAACACCAAACCTCCTGCCGTTACTATGAGTCAACTGAAGGAAAAATTCGGAATTGCCGAAAAAAATTCATTTGCCAATTTCTCTTTTTACCTGGGTGCTACCAATGCAAACATTAAGGAAATAAAAAGTATTGATCCCCGGGAGATATGTGGAGTAAAAATATTTATGGGGGCCTCTACCGGCAACATGCTGGTGGATAATCGCTCATCATTGGAGCAAATATTCGTCGAATCCCCTGTGCTCATCTCCGCGCACTGCGAAGACGAAAAAACGATACAAAACAATATACAACATTATAGTGAGCAATTTAGCGGGGAAATCCCTGTAGCATACCATCCTATAATCAGAAGCGAAGAAGCATGTTATAAATCCTCCTCAATGGCGGTTGAACTCGCACGAAAATACCGGGCCCGCTTACATCTTCTCCATTTGAGCACGGCAAAAGAACTTGAGTTATTGGAAAGAACACGATTTGACTCCAATAAGCACATCACCGCCGAAGCCTGTATTCACCATCTGTGGTTTGATGACAAGGATTATAACAATTATGGTACCCGCATCAAGTGGAATCCCGCAATAAAAAAGGCCCGCGACAGGGAAGCTTTATTGAAAGGGGTAAATACTCATGCCATTGATGTAGTGGCTACCGATCATGCTCCTCATTTACTGGAAGAAAAAAATAATACTTATCTAAAAGCCCCTTCAGGAGCACCAATGGTACAACATTCCCTTCTGGCAATGCTAGAATTTCACCATAGAAAAAAGCTTTCCCTGAACACCATAGTGGAGAAAATGTGCCACGCACCTGCCGATATTTTTAATATTAGCAAAAGAGGTTATATAAGGAAAGGATATTGGGCCGATCTTGTGTTAATTGATCCGATAAAACCCCACCGGGTTCATAAAGAAAATATACTATATAAATGTGGTTGGTCACCCCTTGAGGGACAAATATACAGTTCCAGGATATCCCATACCTTTGTCAACGGAAAAATTGCTTACCAAAACGGGCAGATCAATGAAGAGAAAAATGCCAGAAAACTCACATTCGAAAGATAAATCACCGATTAGCGGCTACCGGCAGGGCTGGTTGTTGTTTGTGCTTTTTGCCGGACTCCTGCTAATGGGATGCAAACATCCATGGGAAAGAGAAAAAAAACATTCCATTCAGACCGATTCCATCAGCAATGAATTTATCAGTATTGCCGACTCCATTAATTACGGAGTAGTGATTAAAGCCAGAAACGATGCAGATGATTGGCAAAAGAAATGGCTGCGTTCATTTGACCGTAAAGAGTTGGTAGATTTCATATTTGAAGCCGTGTACTCAGGTAAACTCCAACCTTATGATTATTTTGATGACAAACCCATAGCAATTGAACAAATTAAACAACTGGAAAATAAAGAGGAGTTTGAGAGATCAAAAGTCGGTAAAATCCAATTTAAGGAAAGATGGTATTTTGATACCAATCGGCTTCAAATGATAAAAAAAGTGTATTCTATAATGCTGGCCTATGAGGTTTATAAAGAAAATGGAGCGTTCAGGGGTTATAAACCGGCTTTTAAGGTTTACCTGAATGAATCGGTGGACGAATAACTATAAAATTTTTATATTCTTGTTATCTTCCATTTATACTGTTTTATAAGAACCCTCTAATATTGCACTTCCATAAGAAATTGAGCGGTGTTGCGGCTCCGCTGCTCTACAAGTATATGACGATCTTTTAAAACCTCCCTGATAATTTGCTCGGTATAATGGCGTATGGTTAATAATTCCAATCCTGTATTATATAATACTTTATAATCTTCTTTTAAATCTTCTATGAGCTGAAAGACATAGGGGTTTTTCATATCCGCGCAAAAAGTAAAGTTGATGGCTGAATGTTGCATCAGGTTGATCTTAATCCTGTATTTTGCAAAAAGACTATAAATTTTGCTAAGTGTTTCCTCGAACACAAATGAAAAATCTCTGGGAAGCACAGAAATGAGAATCTGATCTTTCTTAAGGATATAAATTGGTTTGTCCTCATCATATCTGTTGTATTCCCCAATCAAGGTGCCTTTGTTTCCAGGTTCAAGGAAAGATTTTACATAGAGCGGAATTTTTTTATTCTGCAAAGGTTTGATGGTTTTGGGATGAAGTATTTTTGCCCCATAATAGGCCAATTCAATAGCTTCCTGGAAGGAAATCTTCTCCAGCTTACTGGCATCCTGAAAGTAACGGGGATCAGCATTCATCACTCCCGGTACATCTTTCCATATTATCATCTTTTCAGCCTCCAGTATATTCGCCAGAATGGCAGCACTATAATCCGAGCCCTCTCTTCCCAGGGTTGTGCTGACTCCATCATATGTGCCACCAATAAATCCCTGGGTTATGAGTATTTCACTACCTGTAGGCACTAAATTTCTACTTACCCGGTTTTGACTGCTTTCCCAATCTACCGAGGCCTCCCGGTAAACATCATCGGTAATTAAATTTTCCCGTATATCTATCCATTGACAGTTCAAATGCTGATGCTTTAAATATGCACAGATGATCTTTGTACTAAGGATCTCCCCTAAAGAAACAATCTGGTCATATAAATGATCATAATGTTTCCATGGCTCGGGAAAAGCACGATTGATTGCATTGAATATATATTCAACCTCTTCATAGACCGCCTCATGCCCCTTAAACAATTCCTTAATGATCGAATGATGATAATTCTTTAACTCCCTGAACCGATCATTGAACCTTACCTGGTCTTTTTTATAAATGGCATCGGTTATCTCTTCCAGTTTATTGGTAGTTTTTCCAAAAGCACTAATCACAATAACCCGGCCTTCCTTATGAGAAATCAAAATATTCCTGTGATTTTTAACTCCCTCGGCATCCTTAACAGAGGCACCACCAAATTTATATATTACCATCTTTATTTAAATTGTAGTATTCCGCAAATATCTTTAATATCCTTAATATTTCATGAATAGAATGGATAATTTTAATTTTGCAGTCAAAAATCTTTATTGCGTTGAATCTATCAGAACTAACATATAAATATAAGGATCATCCCGGGGTTAAGAAGCTCACAGAACACATATCCCAACAACCAAAAACCTATGTAAAGGGCCTGTCTGGATCGCTGGACAGTGTATTGGCTGCCGGAACAGTACAAATAATAAATGTACCCCATTTTTTTCTTCTCCGGGATAAAGAAGAAGCCGCGTATTTTTATAACGATCTCCAGAATCTTTTATCCGGTAGGGAAGTCCATTTTTTTCCATCTACTTTCAAGCGGTCCATTCAGTTCGGCCAGGAAGATCCAACCAACATCATCTTAAGAACCGGAGTATTGAACGCTGTAAGAAACAGCGAAAACTCCTGTATAGTCAGTTACCCGGAAGCCATTATTGAAAAGGTGGTCAAGAAAAGGGAGCTGGCAAAAAATACCCTTGAAATCAACAAAGGAGAAAATATTTCCTCGGAGTTCCTAAATGATATGCTATTCGAATACAATTTCGAACAGGTAGATTTTGTATATGAACCGGGCCAATTCTCGGTTCGAGGCAGTATTGTTGATATTTTTTCCTTCTCAGATGATCATCCTTACAGGATTGATTTCTTTGGAGAGGAGGTGGAGTCCATTCGAAAATTTGAAGTCGAAAATCAGCTTTCTGTTCAGAACCTCAATAAAGCCGTGATTCAACCAAAACTACAAAATGAGCAAACAAAAGAATCCGAATGGCAATCGTTTTACGAGTTCCTTGAAAGCGAAACGGTAATCTGGA
>JAIPAF010000129.1 GCA_021740225.1 Bacteroidales bacterium
GATGGTTCTGCAAGTGCCTCTGAAATCAGAAAACAAATGGAGACTTCGCTTGAAGAGAGTCTGAAAGCGCTACAGACCGATTACATTGATGTGATGCTGCTTCATGGCATTGGGGATAAAGGTATCATGCAGAATGAGACCATTCGGAAAGTGTTGACTGAGATGAAGGCGAAGGGAGCCATCAGGGCACATGGATTCTCCACCCATAATCATATTGAATTGCTAAAAGAAAATAACCGCGATCGGTTTTATGATGTGATTATGGTACCCTTTAATCCGCATGGCGGTTTCCAACATTCTCAAAATGACTGGAGTACTTCCTGGGATCAGGAGGCCCTTATCGAAGAAATGAAAAAGGCTCATAAAAACGGAACCGCGATTGTTGCCATGAAAACCTGCTCAGGGGGAACTTATGCTTTTAAGCAAGGTGATGAACCGAGTTATGCCGGAGCCGTCGACTGGGTTCGCTCACACGAATTCGTCGATACCACTGCCGTGGCAATGGCCAGTTTTGATGAGATCAATGCCCATACTTAGAGTTTATTGAATATATCCAATTATGAATGTTATTCTATATTTTACAATATTCTGCAAAAGATGATTATTTATTATAAGAAAAGTTTTTTAAAACTTTTTTCAAAAAAACTTGTTATGTGTATTGAAAAGCTTACATTTGTAAGCAGAACATTTTAATTAAATTACATTATGAAAGAAGGAACAGTAAAATTCTTTAATGAAGTTAAAAAATTTGGATTCATTAAAGATTCAGAATCAGACAACGAATACTTCGTGCATGTATCAGATCTTATTGATAATATTCAAGAAGATGACGAAGTGACTTTTGAACCAAAAGAAGGAGAAAAAGGATTGTATGCGGTTAACGTTAAACGAGTATAGACCTATATAGGTTTATGATCCATTGAAAAATCCTTAGCTTCACAATTCTTTGTGAAGCTTTTTTTGTTTGAAATTTTTTTTGCCATTTAGCCCGAATTATTCATAAATAATTCTTTTCATTTTCCTTTTTTCCTTGATGAAAAAAGGAACAAAAAAATCAAGAAAAAATGAGCCTACCCACCCGCCAATCCTCCCTGACCCGGCCGATTTTTTCGGGCCTTCGCGCCGTTAGTAGCTAAGTTTGGATAAAATCAAACGTTTCGGAGGTTTTTTGTGGCACTAATAACTTTATTTATAAAGCCATAAACATTAAGACAGATCAAATAGATTTTGTAGTAATCCCTTCTTTTGGGCGACCATAAAAATCATTTGGCTGACAAATCTTTTCGAGAATGGCGGGCGGGATCGGGCTTAGTTCCGTCGTGGCGCCGAAGAAATTTTCTGCAGACTTTAGATATTTATTCGCGCCACATGGAGGAACGGGGAAGAATTCGAGAAATTGGATTTGTCCCAAATGATTTTCAGGTCTAGCGTTTTTTGTTTACTTTTTTTGGTAATGAAAAAAAGTAAAAACATAAAGCTAAGCTACTTTAATCTGAACATGGCACTTATCATCAGGTTAAAAGAAATTTGTTTGCAGCTAAAGCTGCGGTAAGAATAATGCAGGTTAGTTGTGGGGTAGAAGAACATCTATATTTTTTTACGGAATGTTTTTAAACCATTCGGGAAAATAGTAATGATTACCTGGTGTGAAGAAATGTCAATCACCCGATTTTGGAAATTCTCTCCTATAAAATGAAATCATTCATTGGCTCCACCATTTTGGCAGCCCGACTATAAATCCCCAAACCAACCCAATGATAATCAGTGCAATGCCAAATGCCCGCCCTATAATACCACCGAAACTTTCATAGGGAACGGCAACGATTAAAACAAAACCAATGAGTATAATAAGCCAGGCGTAAACAGACTGTGCACCAATTATCGTTTTCGTTTGCTTAATGGGTTGAATTTTAGATTTTAGCTTCGCCATAGTTGAGATGGGATAACCACACTTCGGACAGTTTTCTGCTTCCTCTGAAATCTGGCTATCACATCTTTGACATCTAATTAATGACATAATTCAACGTTATTAGTCATAAAACCGTAATGATTAATTATTTATCTTTATAAGACCTGCAGTTTGTCCTAGCTACTCTCCTTATAAAATATAAAAAACTCGACAAAAAGTCAAGTTTTATAAACATTTTATTTAAAATCATCCATAGAATGAGAGGGGAGGGATTCATAAGCTGCCCGATTGGGACTCGAACCCAAACTCTTCTGATCCAGAGTCAGACGTGTTGCCATTACACCATCGGGCAGAGTTTTTATAAAGCAACAAAATTAACGATTCGATATGGATTTTTAGTATCGTTACTTATTATTGTTGAATTTTTTGAGTGTTTGTGTGCGCCGGATTAAAAGAAACATGAGTTTATGATTGCTTTGTTATCAGGAGTTCTCAGGAAACTGATAAATAATCGAGTTGATGTTCATGCCTGCCCCGACCGAGACCAATACTATGGGATCCCCCGGTTGTATGGATTGGTTCTCCATTTTTCCCTTCAGAATGAGATCGAGCATAATGGGTATTGTGGCCACTGAATTGTTACCAAGCCTGGAAATGGTCATGGGCATAATGTCTTGAGGTACATTTTTAATACCATAGAGCTTGAAGAAACGTTTCAGCATGGCCTGATCCATCTTTTCGTTGGCCTGATGGATAAGTATTTTTTTGATGTTTTGAACATCCACTCCTGATTTTTCCACTGCTTCCTTAACAACGGGCGGTACGGTATTTAACGCATATTCAAATTGCTTTCTGCCGTTCATTTTAATAAAGATTTCGTCACCCGGATAATCCGGGTTGTTTGACCGTTCCATCCACATAAGATAAGCTTCATTCAGGGCATCGGTTCGCGTAACATGGGAGAGGATACCCGTTGGTTTATCGCTTTCCCGGGCTTCGAGTATGGTAGCGCCGGCACCGTCGGAAAATATCATGCTGTCGCGATTGTGAGGGTCCGAGATCCTTGAAAGAGCATCCGACCCAATCACGAGTACTTTTTTGGCATCCCCTGATTTGATATAGTAATTGGCCTGTATCAATCCCTGAATCCAGCCGGGACATCCAAAAATGATATCATAGGCTACGGTAAACGGATTTTGAATGCCCAACTTCCGCTTTACCCTGGAAGCTAAACTAGGCAATACATCTACACTTCCCGTCGATTTTTTTACATCCCCGAAATTGTGTCCCACGATGATGTAGTCCAGATCTTCCCCGTCGATTTGTGCATCTTCCAGGGCCGATTGGGCAGCCAAAAATCCCAGATCTGAAGTTAGCTGGTTGTCCTCAAGGTACCTTCTCTCATGGATGCCGGTTATCTCCATGAATTTTTGGATAATCTCCTCGTTTTCTTTGTCTATTTTTTCTCCCGATTCATCATAAAACACGTTGTTTAAAAAATCTTCATTTTTTACTACTTTGCTGGGAGTAAAACTTCCGGTACCTTTTATGACGGAATAATAATTTTTTTGCATAGTTTGTCTTTACAGTAATTTGAATTAACCATAAGTACCCTGTTTTTTAGATATTCCCTAACAGGACACACAGCAAAAATGGTAAAAAAATAATTGAAGAAGGATAAAATAATGCAATTATTATAATGGGGACTTATAAATGAAATTATTTTCAGTTTATTATATGCATCAATTTTTTTGCAAGTTATTGAATATCTTTTTTACCTTTCTTGATTGCCAGTTAACCGCACCTTCTTTTCTAAGAATGATTCTGTTATTTTTAGCAATGACCATGGATGTCGGCAGAACGGAGTAGGAAAAGGATCCCCGGGGCCTGGATATCAGTCTATAATAGGGGAAATCATAGCCTTCCTCCGCAAGAAACTTTTCCTGTTTGGATAAAGGTTGATTGGATACAATTAAGAAGTGGACATCCCCACCATATTGTTTATATAATCCTTCTATAGTAGGCATTTCTGCCCGACAGGGAGGACACCAGGTTGCCCAAAAATTAATGAAGACAGGCTTATCCAGGAAATCACTGAGCGTATATCGGTTGCCCTGATCATCCCGAAACACCATACTGTTTTTACCCTCCAATTGTGATGCTTGTTCTTTTGTCTCTACAGAGGTCAGATACATTCTGATCTTTGAGCCGTAAGTCATTAACTCTTTTCTGCTGGCCGGAATTATCAGGAGAATAAGAAGCAGTATGAAAAGCAAATCCGTTATTTTCCCAAACCAGGATTTCTTAATAAACCTGCGATATTCTTTTTTCAGAAAATTCTTCATAATTAAAATGTTTCCATTATTACGGCGATGGCAATAAGCAGATCAGTTGACAAAACGGTCAGGACATTCATTCCGAGTGCGGGTATTAGTTTGGGTGGATCATGGCCGTGCCGCAGCGCTCCCATCGAGGCCTTATAGGCAAAAAGTATGGGTATAAGTGCCAGCATGAACCATGGAGAAACGATGTTGAAAAGCGCTGCTCCGATAATCAACCCAAATGTGGCGGCCATTCCTGAAATATAAACGTAGGCAGCTTTTTTTCTTCCCAGCCATATAACCAGATGTTTTCTGCCACCCTGTTTGTCGGCTTCCATATCCGGAAATTCGTTAATGAGCAATAACAGAGCGGTAAGAATTCCCGGAGGGATGGACATAAGCAATACATCTTTTGGGAAGAGTTCCGTTATAGGCATTCCCGGACTGGCTGTCATTACAACATAAGAGCCCAGAACCACAAAAGTTCCCAGGGTCAGCCCCGAGAACAATTCCCCCAACTGGATTTTGGTAAGAAAAGGGGTATAAAAAAGAATGCTGAAAGCTCCAAACCCGGCTAATATAAAAATGATCCAGTGAACAGTGATGGCAAAATAAATACCAATGGCCAGAGCTATAAATAAGGTAATCAACGCTGCTTTATATACACTGGCCGAAGAAAGCAGTCCGGAACTGAGTATTCCGCTACCGCCGCTGAATGGTGTACGTGGGGTATTGTGATCGATATTTGTTTTATTATCGGAATACTCGTTGAAGAGGTTTACTGATATATGAGAGGAAACCACCCCGAGTAATAAAAGCCCCGCATAAAGCGGATTGAATGTTGTTCCAGGGGGGTGATATTTCCAGCCAAATGCCAGCCCGATAGTTACCAGTAAAACTGCAAGTATTAAAAAAGGGGCTCTCATTTCGGCAAGCCATAGTTTGATTCTTTCTTTTTTATCCATAGTGAAATTTTTATTTGAATAACAAATATAAGAAAATTGTGTTTAAAGATTACAGGCATTTTTTAGCGGGGTAACCTGCATTCTCCCTTCTATCTACCACGCATTGTGACACTAAACGCTTCTCGATCTCCGGTTCATAAGCTTTACTTTCCCGCTTCATCAGCGGGACAGGCTGTTCGTTTATGTTAACCGGAATTCCG
>JAIPAF010000130.1 GCA_021740225.1 Bacteroidales bacterium
GCATCATCATATCCGCCAGTTCTTCAAAACTGATCTCTTTACCGTAACCAAACTGTGAAATATCACAATTTTGGCAAAACACGCATTTCAGATTGCAATTGGTAAAAAAAATGGTGCCCGATCCGTTCCGTCCTACAAGAGGTGATTCTTCTCCGAAATGCGGATTGAAGGATGTTACTATGGGCAGGGTCCCACTACGGCACTTACCGTTCCGGGAATAAAACCTGTTTATTTTACAATGCTGCGGACACAGGGTGCACCATTCCAGGTTGTCTTCCGCTTCTATTATCTTATTCTTTAGTTCGCCTGTTTTGAAGGTCTTCAAATATACCGGGCTGAATTGCATTATCGCCAAACTATTATTGATTTTCCTTTTTGTTCAGAAGAATATGAATCAATTCTCTTGCCAACACTTTTTTGCTGTCGTCCATTTCGGGTACATGATCTTTCAACTTGTTGATTTTTGAATCAAGCGAAGTCTCTGACAAGTATTTGGTTGAATTTTCAATTACGGTTAACGCATCCAAAGCAAGTAAATAATCATACTGAATGAAGATGTTAATAAAGTCATCTGTAAAATCGGTATAATCCAGACCATTCTTCCAACATGCTGTTACCAGATAGGAAAGCAAATTCCTTTGTTTATTTTTTCTTATTGCCTGAGCCAACTCATTGGCCGAGGCTTGAGTTTTCAGGTTATTCAGTATCTCCAGTATCTGATCCCTTATCTCTTTTTTATTTGTTCTCCGTAAAAGCCTTACCAGTTCGGGTATAAGTGCAGATGTTCCCGAATGCTTAACCTCCCGAAGGGTATCTGCCAGAATTTTCCTGTCATTACTGTTTAAACCTGTCCTGAGTTCATTAAATTTTTGCTGATTCTCTTCCATAATCCCCTACTTTCTAGCCGGTACAAAATTATATAGCTTTTTCCTTCAACTTCTCTGAAAGATAAGCACCGGTATGTGATTGCCTGTTTTGCATGATTTCTTCCGGTTTACCCTGGCATACAATGTTGCCTCCCGCTTCTCCACCTTCCGGGCCAAGATCTATGATCCAGTCAGCAGATTTGATCACTTCCATATTATGCTCGATCACCACAACGGTATGTCCTTTTTGGATCAATTTGTTAAATGATTCAAGCAATCTGGAGATATCGTAGTAATGCAAACCCGTAGTGGGTTCATCAAATATAAAAAGCGTGGGAGTATGCTGACTTTCGCTACCCAGAAATGAAGCCAATTTTACTCTTTGGCTTTCCCCTCCGCTTAAGGTGCTCGAGGACTGCCCCAGCTTCAGATATCCCAGACCAACTTCCCGTAATATTGATAATTTCCTGGCTATCTTATCTTCCTGCGCACTTTTATCTCCTCTGAAAAAATCAATGGCTTCATTTATGGTCATCTCCAGAACTTCATAAATGTTATTACCCCTATACTTCACCTCCAGCACCTCTTCCTTGAACCTCATACCATTACAGGCTTCACACGTTAAGGTAATGTCAGGCATAAACTGCATTTCCACTTTAATCACTCCTTCGCCCCGACATTCTTCGCATCTTCCGCCCGGTGTGTTGAAAGAAAAATGAGAGGCTTTTAAATTATTGATCTTTGCGCTTTGTTGGCTGGCAAACAATTTCCTGATTTCATCATAAGCTTTTATATAAGTCACCGGGTTCGAGCGCGAAGATTTTCCAACGGGATTCTGATCAACATATTCCACATCGTACATCAGGTTCAAATCTCCGGTAAGTTCATCATATCTTCCGGCCTTTTGCCCCACTGCCTTATAATGCCGGTTAAGAGCCGGAGTAAGGATATTCTTGACCAGGGAAGATTTTCCCGATCCGCTCACGCCGGTTATCACTGTCATAATATTCAAAGGAAACCTTACATCAATGCCTTTCAGATTATTTTCCCTGGCTCCTTTCACTTCGATATAATTGTTCCATTTTCTTCTTTGTTCGGGTATTTCGATATACTCCTTCTTAAGAAGAAACTGACCTGTATAACTTTCGGGCATGCTTTTAATTTCTTCGGGAGTACCCTGAAATACCAACTCCCCTCCAAGTCGCCCGGCCAGCGGACCAAGATCAATAACCTGATCTGCCGAACGAATGATATCCTCATCATGCTCCACTACAATAACCGTATTCCCGATTTTTTGAAGTCTTCTCAATACCCGGATCAATCTGAAGTTGTCTCTGGGATGCAGACCAATACTGGGTTCATCCAGGATGTACATCGATCCCACCAGACTGCTGCCCAGAGAAGTCGCCAGGTTGATCCGCTGCGACTCACCTCCCGACAAAGTAGATGAAAGGCGATTCAGGGTTAAATATCCCAGTCCAACATCCAGGAGAAACCGGAGCCTGCTTTGTATCTCATAAAGTATGCGTTCCGCTATGCCGGCATCATACTCATCAAGTTCAAGCTGTTCGAAAAATTTGTATAACCTGTCGATAGGCATTAGCACAAGCTCAGGGATCGATTTTCCTCCTACCTTCACATAGGAAGCCTCTTTTTTAAGCCGGGTTCCATTGCATTCGGGACATACCGTTTTCCCCCGGTATCTTGAAAGCATCACCCGGTATTGTATCTTGTATTTTTTTCTTTCCAGGTATCGAAAAAATGCGTTTAAGCCATGGAAGTAACGGTTGCCGGTCCATAACAGCCTTCTCTGTTCATCCGATAACTGAGAATAAGGCTTATGTATGGGAAAGTTAAATTTACCCGCGTTTCTTATCAGTTGATTTTTCCATTTTTGCATTTTATCACCCCTCCAACACGCTATGGCATCATCATAAACCGAAAGGCTTTTATTGGGAACCACCAAATCCTCATCTATACCTATGATTTTCCCATACCCTTCACATTCAGGGCAGGCACCGATCGGGTTGTTGAAACTGAACATGTTTTCGGACGGTTCTTCAAAGCTTATCCCGTCTAATTCAAAACGATTGGAAAATGAATGGGACCGGATGATCTCATTTTCGCCAAAAACCTTGATTATACATTCACCCTGGCCTTCAGAAAAAGCTATCTGGACAGAATCGGCGATTCTTGACTTCGAATCTTCATCATACTTCACTTTGATCCGGTCAATCACCACGTTGAAGTTTTTAAAATGCTCTTCCCGATAAGTATCTCTTTCCAGGATATCTTTTATTTTATAAAATGATCCATTCTGTTCCAATCGGGTGGTACCCTGATTGGCCAGTAATTTAAGGTAATCCTTTAATTTGCCTTCTTTAGGATATTTAAGCGGGGAAAGAATTACCAATCGTTGATTGTCAGGGAATTTTAATATGTAATCCACCACATCGGTAACCGTATCCCGTTGAACAATCCTTCCCGATATGGGAGAATGGGTTTTGCCGATACGTGAATATAAAAGTTTCAAATAATCATACACTTCTGTAGAAGTACCTACCGTGGAACGGGGATTTCTTGTATTTACCTTCTGTTCTATGGCAATAGCCGGTGGAAGTCCATGAATATAATCCACATCAGGCTTTTCAATCCTACCTAAAAATTGTCGTGCATAGGATGACAAACTTTCAACGTATCTTCTTTGGCCTTCTGCATAAAGTGTATCGAAAGCAAGGGAAGATTTGCCGGAGCCTGAAACTCCCGTAATTACGATGAACCGATCACGAGGCAGACCAACGTCAATGTTTTTTAGATTATGTACCCTTGCTCCTTTTACCTTTATCTGTCGGGGATTATCTTCTGAATACTCTGGCATGATTCTTGAAAAATTCATTGTAAAAGCATGCAAAATTAAATATGTTTGTTTAATAATTTTGAATTTTGGATAATTTTTATTTTTTTGCACAAATATGAACTTAAAGTAATAGACAATTGTTTAATGTGTAAAGGTTTACTAATTCAAAAGAGGAGTAAATAGTGACAAAAAAAGAAAATACCGATCAAAAATTAATCCGGGAATATCTTGAGGGTAACCAATCCGCTATTGAACGGCTTATTAGCCGTTATAAGGACAAAGTATATACTTATATTCTATTAATGGTGAAAAATGAACACCTTGCTGAAGATATATTTCAGGAAACATTCATTAAGGTCATTAAATCATTACACCAGGGAAAATATCAGGAAAGCGGTAAGTTTGTGTCGTGGGTAATCCGTATAGCGCATAATCTCATCATTGACCATTTCAGAAAAGGCAAACAGTCCAGAATGTATTCGAATGATGATTATGAGATGGATATATTTAATTCCCAAAAATTCTCAGAAAAAACCATTGAGGATGATTTGGTCAGAAATCAAATCATTGATGATGTTAGAAAACTCGTAGATTATCTTCCGGAAGAACAAAAAGAAGTAGTACTTTTGCGTCATTATGGCGGATTGAGCTTTAAAGAAATCGCCGATCAGACCAATGTAAGTATTAATACTGCATTGGGAAGAATGAGGTATGCCTTAATTAATTTAAGAAAATTGATTAAAAATAAAAACCTCAATCTCAATACTACATAATTATTCAAATTTCCCTCCACATCCTTTCTGTTAAAAGATGTTAATTTTTTTTACAATATTTAAACAAATGCAATCGTTTTGTGATAAATCTTAAATCATAATAGAAAGGCCTATGAAGCATCATTTTACACCATCGGTATCGAAAGACGAGCCCAATCAACTGATTTACAGCCCGGAAAAAGATGAATTTCTTGGAATTGAAAAATTCTCCGACATTTTTGAATTTCTCGACCGCAACACCATTCAGGTTGATGATCAAATCATGGGAGAAGTAATAAATTTTGCCCAGAGGTATTCAGGTCCCGGGTACTAAATCAAAAAAAGATGCTGAATGACGTTCGTCTCCGGTTTTTCCTCTCAAAATCAGGAGACGAACTTTTTATGCTCCTTACTCGTTGAGGAGATTGATGATATGACAAGCTACTATACCCGCTGTTTCAGTCCTCAAACGACTACTTCCCAAACTAACAGGGTTGAAACCATAGGCTTCTGCTTTGGTAAGCTCCTTTTCATTAAAATCTCCTTCCGGACCAATAATAAGGGTAAAATCACTTCCGGCGGAATATAGATTTTTGAGATGACCGGGATGGCCTGATCCGCAATAGGCTATAAACCTTGAACCCTGAAAAGGATTATTAAAAAATTCCTCAAAGGGTACCATTTCATTAAGGACAGGATGGTATGTCTTCAGCGACTGTTTCAATGCAGAAGTAATGATGCGGTTCGATCTTTCGGTTTTCAATTGTCTTCTCTCAGAATGAAAACAAATCAAAGGCGTGATCTCATCAATCCCAATCTCGGTACTTTTTTCCAAAAACCATTCAAACCGCTTGATATTTTTTGGCGGAGCGATGGCAATATGTAAATAAAATGGCCTTTTCCC
>JAIPAF010000131.1 GCA_021740225.1 Bacteroidales bacterium
ATGTGTTACATTTTTTATGGTATATCGTGAAGGTAATATCAAATTGGATTTTGTCAGAATTATTCATGAATAATTCGGGTTAGAAGAGGTCATTGAAACTTTGACATTTTTTAAATTAAATTTGTTCGCTAAAGGTCAGATTGTGTAGGCCTCGGCTGAAATAATAACGGTTTATGACCAAAGCAGAAAGATCGAAAAGGAAATTATTCGGGGGTATTGGAAAATTCTTTATGGCTGCAATGGCATTCAGTTTTTTTTCCAATGCACTTATTTCCTCCCCCTCTTCTTCCGATTCCATACCTATCTTTCCCGATTTGGTTTATGAATACCGAATTACAGAATTGAATCGTCTTACTCCCATTGAACTGGATTATAATGAACAAGTAAAACGTTTTATTGAGGTGTATACGGTAGAACAAAGAGAACATCTGGCGAATATAGCGGGAAAGGCAAACCGATATTTTCCTATGATTGAACAAAAACTGGATAAATACGGTCTTCCACATGAGCTAAAATATTTGGCTGTTGTCGAATCTGGCCTGGATCCTTTTGCCGTATCAAATTCGGGGGCAGTCGGTCTATGGCAGTTTAAGCTTAACACCAGCAGAATGTTTGATCTCACGGTGAATTCCTATATAGATGAAAGACGGGATCCCTATAAATCTACGGAAGCTGCCTGCAAATACCTGAGATATCTTTACCGTATCCACGACAACTGGCAACTTGCCCTGGCTGCTTATAACGGAGGTCCGGGAGTAGTCAGAAAAGCTCTTGCCCGGTCAAACGAGCAACAATCCTTCTGGGAGCTTCATTCTCATTTCCCGCCTCAGACAAAAAGCTATGTTCCTGCTTTTATTGCTGTAAATTACGCCATGCATTACCTGGAGGAACATAAAATAACCCCCAAAAAGATGAATCATCCATATACCAATTTAGATACGATAAAGTTGAATTATGCGGTCTCTTTTCAGCACATTGCAGATAAAACGGACATATCTTTAACAACTCTGAAGGAGTTGAATCCGATTTACAGGAGAGATTTTATTCCCAATATGAACAGGAAAGCCGTGCTTACGCTCCCGGAAGATAAGATTCTGAGCTTCCTGAAAAACGAGGAGTCTATATACCAGGCAAGTAAGGCGAACGGAAGCGTATCCGATAAAAAAATAGGCTCTCCTGCCGGCAAAGAAAACAAGAAAAAGATTACCCATGTCGTTAAGAAAGGAGAGTATTTTCATAAGATAGCAATGAGATACAATTGTACCATAGAAAATATCAGGGAATGGAATAATTTGCCCGATAATAGTCTGCAGGTAGGCCAAGAGCTGGATATTTGGGTAAATCCCGAATATAGTGAACAGATAGAAGAAGAAAAATTAGGAGACCGGGAAAAAACGGAAGCGGATACCGCTAAACGGGTAGTATACTATACGGTTGAAGAGGGCGATACCATTTGGAGTATTGCCGATAAATTCAACTGCGAATCCGTTGCCAAGCTTATCGAGGTCAATAACATTCAGGACGAGGCTGATATCAAACCAGGCGAAAGGATCAAGATTTATTTGGATCATTGATAATAATGCATATATTATGAAAAAATTGTTAACCGGATTCTCAATAATTGCCGTCATGGGGTTTTTCCTTATAGTAGGATGTAAGCCCGAGACGAGGAAACAACAACAGCAAGAACAAGATGGAGTAATGCCCAGCGTAACAGGTAGAACTGGGGAACTTGTTGTTGTGATGGATACCAATAAGTTTAACGGCGAGATTGGTGTGCCCATTAAAAAAAAGCTGAGTGCTGTATTCAAGGGACTGCCGCAGCCGGAACCCATATTTGATTTGATCAATATCCCCCATAGAGCTTTCGATAAAGGCTTCAGAACCCACAGAAATATTTTGAGAGTGAATGTTGCTGACAAATATACCGAACCCAGGTTTATTGTTAGGAAAAACGTTTATGCCAAGCCTCAGACTTTGGTGGAAGCACAGGTTCCTGATTATTTATCAATTAAAAAGCTTTTCGAGAACAGGGGGGATGATGTGGCGCAGAGATTTATTGAAGGGATATGGAATCGCTATATTAAGCTTTATAAAGGTATGCGCAATCGAGGAGCTAGCCAACATTTAAAGGAAAAGTTCGGAATCTCCCTGGTTATTCCTAAAGGATATAAAGTGGAAAAAGATACCTCCAACTTTACCTGGATAGCCAAAGACGCCCCCCGATATTCCCAGGGTTTTCTGGTATATAAGTACCCCTATTCCGGAGAAAGGACCTTTACATTAGGTTTTCAGATTCAAATCCGTGACAGGTTTACAAAGAAATTTGTACCCGGTCCTTCCCCCAATTCCTATATGATAACAGAAACGGAGGTAACAACGCCCTATTTTGAGGAAAAAGTCGTTAACAATCATAAAGTTCATGAAATGAGGGGGTTGTGGAAAGTGGAAAACGATTTTATGGGGGGACCTTTCGTTTCCTATTCCATATTTGATGAAAATACGGGTAATGTGGTGAATATTGACGGCTTTGTCTATGCACCCAGGTTTGATAAAAGAGATTATGTACGGCAAATAGAAGCCATTTTGCAGACTCTGGAGCTCGCCAGGGAGAGTGATGGTTAATATTTATAAAAAACCGGAGAGAAAATCAAAGATTCATTCTTTAATTAATACTTCCGTATTTTATTAATTTTACACTCCCAAAATGATATAAAAAAAGCACCATGGAGCTTAGTTTACATAAAGTTTACGAAAGGGCACTTGATGTACCGGTAATATATATTGCTGAAGAGCAAGCTGATTTTTCGGAATATTCTTTTACCACCACTGAACAGGAGTATATCAAGAAACAACTCGAAGCCGGTAAAAAGGCTATTGATATCAATTCTTATTTTAAATGGTCGTATGTGCGGATTATAGAAACTGAAGAGCCTGAATATATGGCTTGGGAAAAGATGCGGAAGCAGGCCTCGGAGCTTTATGGCACCTTAAAGAAAAATGAACATGAGGAGGTTCTGGTTGTAGATGTTTCAGGCAGGAGCCAACTGGTGAAAGCTTTTGTCGAGGGATTAGCCTTGAGTCATTATCAGTTCCTGAAATATAAAACCGGTGAAGCGGATAAAAAGAATACACTTAAGCATATTCAGGTATTGAGTGAAGGAATATCTGAAGAAGACCTAAAAAACCTGGAAATACTTTGTTCAGCGGTATATCATGCAAGGGATCTCGTTAATGAGCCTCTATCCCGCTTGAATGCAGTACAATTGGGGGAGGAATTTCAGAGACTTGCCGGAGAATCAGGGTTTACCGTTGATGTATTCAATAAGAAAAAGATTGAAAGTTTACGGCTATACGGCCTGCTGGCAGTTAACCGCGGAAGCATAGATCCACCTACATTCACGGTTATGGAGTGGAAGCCGGACAATCCCCGGAATGAAAAACCCATTGTATTACTAGGCAAGGGAATAGTTTATGATACGGGTGGCATTAGTCTGAAGCCCACTTCCGGTATGCTTGATATGAAGTCGGATATGGCAGGCGGAGCAATAGTAGCCGGTGTTATGTATGCTGCGGCCAGATCAAAACTGCCTGTTCATTTGATTGGTTTGGTACCTGCTACAGATAACCGGCCGGATGGTAACGCATATACTCCGGGAGATGTGATAGCTATGCACAGTGAAAAAACCGTGGAGGTTATCAACACCGATGCGGAAGGAAGAATGATCCTTGCAGATGCCCTGAGTTTTGCAAAGCAGTATGATCCTGAGCTCGTGTTTGATTTTGCGACCTTAACCGGTTCTGCTTCTGTAGCTATAGGAGCTCAGGGTATTGTGGCCATGGGAAATACGGAACGTTCTGTTTTAGATAGAGTGATTGAAAGCGGTAAAAACACCTACGAAAGAATTGTAGAGCTCCCTCTTTGGGAAGAATACAACGAGATGATCAAATCGGAGATTGCCGATATTAAAAATGTCGGTGGACGGGAAGCCGGAGCCATCACTGCCGGTAAATTTCTGGAACATTTTACGGATTATCCCTGGATTCATTTTGATATTGCCCCGACGGCTTATCTGGATAAAGATGATGCCTATCGCCTGAAAGGCGGAACAGGGATGGGTGTGCGACTTATTTATGATTTTTTGAAACACTATAAATGAGAGAAGAATCTATTTTTTTAATCCAATAAAGTGATTTGACTATGGAGGAGCAGCAGGAAAAGATAAAAGTAGGAATTACACACGGCGATATAAATGGTATTAGCTACGAAGTCATCATTAAGACTTTAATGGACAATCGAATTAATGAATTTTGTGTGCCTATAGTATATGGTTCTGCAAAGGTTGCGGCATATCACCGAAAAGCTATGGACGTTCAAAATTTCAATCTGAATATTTTAAGTGATACGGATAAAGTGAATAAGAATAAACCCAACGTGATCAATTGCGTGGATGAGAATATCCGGGTTGAGTTGGGCAAATCAGTGGTTAATGCAGGTAAGGCTTCTGTTCAGGCGCTAGATAAGGCCGTTGAGGATCTGAAGCAGGGGAAAATAGATGTATTGGTGACGGCTCCGATCAACAAAGAGAACATACAGTCGGAAGACTTCAATTTTCCAGGGCATACCGAATATTTGATGCAGCAATTTCAGGCTGAAGAGGTGCTGATGTTACTGGTTAGTGATGTAATGAGGATGGGAGTGGTTACGGGCCATGTACCTCTGAAACAGGTTTCTGATATTTTGACGCAGGATTTGATCCTGAGAAAACTTAATATTTTGAATAAGTCGCTACTGCAGGATTTCAAGATCAGAAAACCCAAGATAGCTGTTTTTGGGTTAAATCCGCATGCCAGTGACGGAGGCGTTTTGGGAAGAGAAGAAAATGAGGTCATTATCCCTGCCATTCAGCGGGCAAAAGAGAATGATATCATGGCCTTTGGACCCTATCCTGCCGATGGATTTTTCGGTTCGAGAAACCTCAGAAAGTTCGATGCCATTCTGGCCATGTATCATGATCAGGGCCTTGCCCCTTTTAAGGCCATATCTTTTGATGAAGGGGTGAACTTTACAGCGGGCTTAAATATTGTGAGAACTTCCCCCGATCATGGTACGGCTTACGAATTGGCGGGAAAGAATGAGGCATCTCCTACTTCATTCCGGAATGCTCTGTTCCTTGCCCTGGAAATTTACAGGAACAGAAAAGAACATGAGGAGTTATCTTCTAATCCTCTGGAATCACAGGACAAGTCGGATATCTGACAGTATATACCGATATTCGGGATGGTGCAGGGTGTTGGAGAATCTTTTACTGGGTAAGATATCGTTG
>JAIPAF010000009.1 GCA_021740225.1 Bacteroidales bacterium
CGGTCCGTAAAACCATTCAAAGGCCTTCAAAAAACTTTTCCGGTAAAGCTCTAAACGTTTTATGTAATGCTTGCTTTTTTGCAATCCGGTAGTTCCGCTGCTGACAAAAACTTTTTCCCATTGATCCGCACCGGCGAGGATCCTATGCTTCTTGAAAAATTCAATGGGAAGGAAAGGGATATCCTCTATGTTTCTTACTTCATGGGGATCTGTGTCCAACAATTGACAATACTCCCTATATACAGGATTATTCCGGAACTGATAGAAAAAAACGGAAAGGGCCAATTGGTCAAACTCCCTCTCCGATTGAATGCTGAACAAATTTTTCTCTATTTTCAGAGGATCATCAATCCGGCTCATAGACTGGAAAAATACTTCCCGAAAGACTCGCTGATTTCTTTTAAAACATCTTCTGTCATATCAGGAGAAAAAATCCGAACCACTTCTACCGGTTCCCCACCCTTGTATATGGTACCAAGCGCCTTATCAAAATTTGGATAATGGACATCCTTTTTCACGCTTTGAGTCAATGTTTCCAGTTCTTCCCATTCCAGTTTTCCAGGTACTTTGAGATAACCTATATAGGGATCATCCAAATCGGTAAAGATGCCTTCCTCAATTTCTTCAAGGTGGAAAAATTTCTTAACATGGATCCATGCATATTCATGGACATGTTCCTCAAAAGGATATATATTAATACCTTCATATTCGTATGCTTTAATCAAGCGGGGAAGTGCATTTTCTGAAACATTTCTCAGGCGGAGGACATCATAAGATTTATCTCTAATCTTTATTTCACCCAACGCAGAAGCAACTTCACCAAGTATTTGCCCTTCAGCAGATTGTGCAGATATATTAATATCCTGATCCATCCTCTCAGGCATCATCGGAACAAAATAAAATTTAACAAAACTTGATTTATGTCTTATATGAGCCTCAGGGAAAGGATCTACAGACTCCAGAATAAAATATTTTTTCAGTGATTTTATCTTGATGTCACGGACATACTCCCTCTTTTCTATGGTACCATATGCGCTTAATACATTACTCATAGCCATGGTTTATTCGGTTTATCATGTTTAATAACGTGAAAAAAGCATGATTATATCATACAATGATCTAAAATTAATTTTTCCAAAAAAACGATAAAAAATGGAATATTACAGATCGATCCATGTGGCCAAATTAAAACAAAAATAAACTCGATTGAAAATTTAAATCGGGAAAAATATCCACCTATTTCAATGGCTTTGATTTAAGCCGAAGACTGTTCATCACTACCGATACCGAGCTAAATGACATGGCAGCGCCTGCGATCATAGGATTTAAGAGGAATCCGTTTACGGGATACAATACACCCGCTGCAATCGGTATGGCGATAACATTATAGAAGAAAGCCCAGAACAGGTTCTGCTTGATGGTTTTCAGTGTGGATTTTGACAACTCAATGGCAGACCGTATCTTTTCCAGATCCCCTTTAACCAGTGTTATTTGGGCACTTTCTATAGCCACATCGGTACCCTGGCCCATGGCAATTCCAATATCAGCCTGGGCAAGTGCAGGAGAATCGTTGATACCGTCTCCTACCATGGCTACCCTATGGCCTTCAGCCTGTAACCTCTTCACATACTCCAGCTTATCCTGCGGCATAACTCCTGCCCTGTAATGCTCAATACCTGTTTTGTTTGCCACATCACGGGCCACCTGACTGTTATCTCCGGTCATCATATGAACTTGGATGCCGGCTTCACGTAATCCATTAATGGCCTTTACTGAGTTAGGTTTCACCTCGTCTTCGATCCTGAATAGCAATTCCAAACGCCCGTTCCGGGCAACAAATACCTGTGAAGCTACTTCTTCCTGTTTTTCTTTTATTCCTTCAACAAGTTCCTGTGGAATGGTAACATTCTGTTCCCGCATCAGGCGCAGGTTACCTATCAACAATTCAACATCTCCGGATGAAGCTTGTATACCCTGGCCTGTGAGATAATCAAACGCTTGCAGATCATATCCGTTTTGTGCCTGTCCTTGCAGATAATCTGTAATCGCATCAGCCAGGGGATGTTCCGATCTGGATTCAATGGTATAAACCAAATTGAGCAGTTTTTCATCCTGCCCACCTGTTATCCATTTCATATCGGATACTACAGGCTGGCCGGTTGTGATGGTGCCTGTTTTGTCCACCACAATGGAATCGATACGGTTCACTTTCTCCAGAATAGTGGCATCTTTAATCAGGATGCCATTCTCGGCACCTTTGCCTATTCCTACCATCAAAGCTGTAGGCGTGGCCAGACCCAAAGCACAGGGGCAGGCGATGATCAATACAGTAACCAATGTAACGAAAGCATAAGTTAACTGAGGCGAAGGACCGGTAAAATACCATATTATGGCGCTGACAATGGCAATTGCAATAACAACAGGTACAAAGATGGCTGCGATCTTATCGGCCAGCCTCTGAACCGGTGCTTTGCTGCCCTGTGCCTCCCTCACCATCTGAATGATCTGGGAAAGCACGGTATCAGAACCTACCTTTTCTGCACGGAGCTGAAAGTTCCCGGTTTTATTCAACGTAGCACCAATAACCCGGTCACCCTTATTTTTTCCCGCAGGCAAGGGTTCGCCGGTGATCATACTCTCATCGACCGATGAATAACCTTTTATGATCCGGCCGTCGACCGGAATCTTTTCACCGGGTCGGATCTGTACTATGTCATCAACTTCAACCTGGTCTACAGGAACCTCAATTTCTTCATCCCCGCGTATCACCTTAGCCGTTTTCACCTGAAGACCCATCAGCCGTTTGATGGAATCTGAAGTACGGCTTTTGGCCCTGGCCTCAAAATACCGACCCAGCAGAATCAGAGATATGATCACCGAAGCGGCTTCATAATATACATGAGGCGTAATGCCCCGGGATAATAAATATTCAGGAAATAACGTGTTGAACAGGCTGAAAAGGAATGCTGCTCCTGTACCCAGCGCTACCAAGGTATCCATATTGGTGGTACCATTCCGGGCTTGTTTCCAGGCAATCTGAAAAAACTCCCGCCCGAACCAAGTGATCACCGGCAAGGTTAATGTTAGCAGGATCCAGTTTCTGAATGGCAGTTCGGGAAGAAACATGGAAACGATAAAGACAGGTACAGAAAAAGCAATAGCAAAAAAGGCTTTTTTACCTGCCTTGTTTAATTTCTCTTTCTCCCTGACTGCTTCCTTATCCAGATCGGTTTTTTGTTCAATAACCAAGTCATATCCAATCTGTTGCACAGCCTCTTTCATTCGGGAAGGAGCAATTTCTCCCTCGTCATATTCTACAAATACGGATTCATCGGCAAAATTCACCCTTGCCTCATTTACCCCTTCCAGACTGCCTAGCATGCTTTCTACACTACTTGCACAGGAAGCACAATGCATTCCTTCCACCTTAAAATTGCGTTTGGTCATAATTTAATTTTTATCTGTTCTGTTTTAATCAGTTAACCAATTCTGCCGTATAACCGGCTTCCGATATGGCATCCTCAATAGCTTTTTGTATCTCCTCTTTTGAGGCGGTCCTTGTGACCACTTTTACAATTTTGTCCTTGCTTTCCAGGTCAACATTCCATGATTCGATGCCTTCCAGCGCATCCATATAAGGTTTGATGGCGTACATACAACCTGAACATTTCAAATTGGTTTTAAATTTTAGTGTCTGCATAATTCATAATTTTTAAAACAATTAAACACTTGCTCTATCTATTCCTCAATCTGTAATTGAAATCTCAAACAAAGAAACAAATCAAAAACTGTCAATGTTTTACAGAATTCTGAACAAATCTTACAGAATGATCAGATAAAAGCAGAAATTTATAAAACGGGCAGGTAACTATAATCGATCCAGGGTATTTCGGTCTCTTTGCTGCAATTTTTTAAAGGCTGTGGGGGAAAATCCGGTAATTTGTTTAAACTGATTGGACAAATGCGCAACACTGCTGTAGTTTAACTTCCAGGCAATTTCACTTAAAGTGAGTTCATCATAGATCAGCAGCTCCTTGGCATATTCAATGCGCTGACGGATCATATACTTCTCTATGGTAATGCCTTCTTTCTCTGAAAAGACATTACTCAGGTAGCGATAGTTCTTCTTCAATTTATCGGCCAGATAGGTGGAAAAATTGTAAAGATTCGGATGTTCATGTGGATTACGAACCAAGTCTATGATAATATTTTTAATACCCTCAACAACTTGTAAATGCTGATCTTCGATGAGTTCAAAGCCGATCTTGTGAAGCTCGGCTTTCAGGGCTTCCAGATCATAATGCTCTTTAGGTTCTTTTAACACTACCTCACCCAACCGGACTTCGATATAAGGGAAATTCAGCATCTGCAAAATATCCTGTACTGCCATGACACATCTTGGACAGACCATATTTTTGATATACAGCTTATAAGATTGACTCATGGTAGTACAGGTTTACAGGAAGATGGTTTTGAATTCAAGTGTCTTCTTCTTTGTCTTGGTCTTCTTTATTTTGTTCTGAATAGGCTTTATAAATCCCATCTTTCTTAATCTTTTTGTATTTATCCGGGTCCGATTCCACATTGAATCTTGCTCCCCTGTCGTAGAGCAGCTTCAAACCGAAAACTCCCATCACAATGGCTACCAATATAACAACCAATATGATCAGTTTTAGATATAAAGCCATAGGCTTACAGATTATGGATTACACGTTCCAGTTTTTCTTTGATATTGGTTGCAACATCCTCTAATTGGGGATTTTCCACCGCCGCCATTGAGGCAACAGGGTTCACGGCTGAAACATCAATCTTTCCTTCATCAGTCTCTTGAACCACTACATTACACGGAAGCATCAGTCCAATGTAGGGTTCTGCTGTTAACGCCTTATGCGCATTGGGTGGATTGCAGGCCCCCAGAATTCTATACTTTCGGAAGCTGACATCCAGTTTTTTCTTCAAGGTTCCCGTGACATCAATATCCGACAATATGCCAAATCCTTCTTCTTTCAGGGCATTGGTTACTTTTTCGACCACCTGGTCAAAATTTCCTTCTAAAGTCTTATTGGTATAATAACTCATTTTCCTGGATTTTTGTAAATTAAACTTATTAGATAAACAAATAATAAAGCCATATTGTTTAATCCGTCCGAAAAGCAGATTAAACAATACATGATGAAACATCACACCTCCTTAAGCTCACCGTTCAGCACAAGATAGCTTATTCCCATTCTCCCGGCTTCGTCAAAAGCATCTGTTTCAGTATGAACCAGAGGTTTACCTTTGGAATTGAACGAGGTATTTAACAAGGCTCTGATACCATATTTTTCTTCAGTTACCGTCAACAGATCATACAGGAAAGGGTTTTCTTTCCGCGCTGACAGGGTTTGTATTCTTGAGGTTCCGTCAACATGCACGGCTCCTTCTATTTCTTTGGTTCTTTCAGGGCGAATCCTAAAATCCGTCAGCATAAATCTGCTTAAATGACTGGATACAGAATAATCCGTAAAGTAACGAAGGTTCTCCTCACGCATCACGGGAGCTACGGGTCGGTACCATTCTCTTTGTTTAAGCCCGCGGCTCACATAATTTGAAAGATCCTTTGAATCAGCCCGTGCAATGATACTTCGGTTTCCCAGAGCCCTTGGGCCCACTTCCCCGTATCCGTTCACAATTGCTATCACCTCTCCTTCATGTAAAATTTTGGCAATCCGGGCCAGGTCGGCTTCCGAGTAGCTAATCGCCGATGGACTCAAAAAGCAGTTGTTCAGAAAAGCAGTCTGAGGTTTCACATATCCATGCTTAAGCCATTCAACGAAGGCCCCTGCTCCAATGGAAAGCCCAGAGTCATTCGGGCAAGGTGGAATAAAAACCTCCCTAAACAACCCGCTATTAATCAATGCAGCATTCGTCTTTATATTCAGAGCAGCGCCTCCACTGTAATATAAATATTCTGTTCCGGTGGCCTTCTTCAGTTCTCCAATCTTCTTTAGCCATTCCCTTTGAAAAATATGCTGAAAAGTAGCTGCAACATCTTGCAAAAACGGATCATTTTGGTCAAAACTTCGCAGGTCTTTATTCCAGTCTTTCCTGACCCGATCAAAAAAAAATTTTCTTTTCCCCCAAATATCCTTAAAAAAGTCATGTTCCTTCAGCCATGACTCCAATTTTCTGTTATAATTACCATAAGCAGCATATCCCATAAATTTCCCCGGCATTCTGTTTTGATCTTCCCGGCCTGCCCCTACCAATGAAAAAGTGAGTGCATTGGCATTGAAAAAAGAAGACAGGTACTTTAAATCCCAGTGATATTCAAGCAAACTGAGCTCACCCTTTCTGAAAATCCATGCTGAAAAGTTGCTTTTGCCGGCGCCTCCGTCAAAATGAACATGCAGGCTATTTTCTTTGAAAGGTCCATAAAAAGGTAAATTGGAAAAAACGTGAGCCAGCTCATGATTCACCACATACCCATCGGTATGTCTATCCAGAAAATAACCCCGCCCCTTTTCAGGCATGGACGATAAACCTGAACTCAGCGGAGCTTCGAATCGTATATTGCCTTCTTTGCTAATAAAAGCCCTGCCAATTACATTATCGACAAAAACCAAATCCATCTTCCTGACGCCAAGAATATTCTCTTCCTTTAAGACCTGATAGAGCCTGGCTGGAAGGCTGCTGTCATATTTAATCCTGGTATGCCTTTCCAAAGCAAGGTATTTGACTATCTCTCCACCTTTATATAAGGCTAAATTGTGATCATGGACATATACCGGAAAAGGATCTTCAGACAGATCCTGAATTCCATATACAGCCAATGTTGAATTGTTGTGATTCATAAAAAAGAAAAACCATTAGGTTACAAAATTGAACAAATTTTAATACTTTTTCTTTCATCAAGATAAACCATGAATAATAAAATTATCCAAACCTAAAGTCCATTTTATCGTAGTAGGGTAAAAGTATGTACATAAACTAGCGAATTTACTGCATGGATTTATCGGAACAAGAAGTCCAGTATTTTATTGACACCATAAAGAACCATTCCGAATACGACTTTTCCGGATATTCGGAAAAGTCACTGAAGCGCAGGATAGATAAAGTGTTGACTGATTATCACATGGATCTGTCAACATTGCTTCCGAAATTGAAGAAAAACGGAGGATTAATTGACGAAGTGGCTAAAAGTATTACTGTTAATACTACAGAGTTGTTTAGGGATCCAAAAATCTGGCAAGACTTAAGATTCAGAATTTTGCCAAAATTCAGGAACAACAAAAATATCAATATCTGGCATGCCGGGTGCTCAACGGGACAAGAAGTTTATTCCATGTTGATTCTGCTGAATGAATTGGATCTGTTCGATAAGGCTAAGGTTTTCGCCACCGATCTTAACGAAGATGCACTAGAAAAGGCCAAAAAAGGGATTTATAAATACCGCTTCAATATCAACTATCTTGACAACTTTGACAAGGTCATCAAGGAAAATCCTTTTAACTATGAAGAATATAACGATGTGCCCTACGAGAAATATTTTAAAATCAATAAGACGGAAGACACGCTAATAATGAACGATTTTCTGAAGGAAAAGCCGATATTTCGAAAGCATGATTTGGCCAAAGGAGAAAATCTGTACTTTGCAAAATTCGATCTCATAATGTGCAGAAATGTAATCATTTATTTTAATTACGAATTGCAATCAAAAGTATTTAAAATGCTGCATAAACATCTCTACACCAATGGCTATCTCTTATTTGGTTTACATGAAAGCATGCTGGGTGAGATAGCCAACAAATTTGAAAGAAAAGGCAATTTTTACAGGAAAAAAATTTAATCGTTTAAAAATTCCGGAAATGAGTAAATACGAACTTGGAATTGTTGATACCAGAAATATTCTAAAAACCATCCAGGAGCATTATGACTATGACTTCAGGAACTATGCCCTGACCTTCTTTAAAAGAAGATTAGAATATATCATTAAAAAATACAATCTGAAATCGGCAGACCATTTGATAAAGGAAATTATCAACAACGAATCGTTTTTCCAGTTATTTTTGAAGGAAATATGCGTTGAAAACACTGAGATGTTCAGAGATCCATCATTATGGCGTTATTTAATGAATAACTTTCTAACACCAATCATTCAAAAAAGTACCTCCTATAAAATATGGTTTCCCGAAGTGAGCTCGGGAGAAGAATTATATTCACTGGTGATTCTTCTTGCCGAACTAAATCTTTTAGAACACGTAGAAATCCATGCCAGTAGTATTAGTGAAATTAGAATGAATAAAGTAAAACAAGGCGTGTTTGATTCATCCAAAATGGAAATAAACGAAGCGAATTTTAAACGAGTCTTCAGAAATAAAGACCTGAATGATTATTGTACCATCAAAAATGGGGAGGGCTACATTAATCCACCGTTACTGGAAAATATTAAATTTTTCAGGCAAAATGCTATCTTTGGCCAGTATCCCAGGAAGGTAAAGCTTATCATGTGGAGGAACCAGATGCTTTATTACAATCAAATCCTGAAGGAGCGTATGTTGAAAACAATGAATAGTTGTTTGGTAGCGGGAGGTCACCTGATTATAGGACTAAACGAAAAGATAGATTACTGGAATTCCAACAGTGACTTTATCTTAGTAGAAGAGAACAATAGTGTATACAGAAAGAAACTTTAATCAATGTATCAAGCAGTCATCATAGGAGGATCAGCGGGAAGTTTCAAGGTAATCACGAGCATCTTAAGTGCATTGCCTAAGAATTATCCCGTGCCTCTATTATTAAATCTTCACAGGCTAAAACACGTCCGTTCCGGTTTTGTTGAAGCGTTGGCGCTAAAGTCAAACATACCGGTAGTGGAACCGTATGACAAGGATTCCATTAAACCCGCTACTGCCTATCTTGCACCATCCAATTACCACATGTATATTGAGTTGAACAAGAAAATTGCCCTTTCCACTGAGGAAGCAATAAACCATTCCCGGCCTTCGATCGATTTATCTTTTATCACCGCTGCCCAAACATACCACCGAAACCTTGTTGGTATTATCCTGTCGGGCGCCAACAAAGACGGTGCCTGGGGATTGAAAAAAATAAAGGATGAAGGGGGAACTGCTATTGTTCAGGATCCCAAAGAATGTGAGATATCCACCATGCCGCAAGCTGCTCTGAATACCACTGAAGTGAATTACGTATACAGCAAAGATCAGATAATAAATTTTCTTTTAAAAATAAAGCAATAATTACAATGAAAATAATAAAATCTTCCAAAATACTGGCACTTTCATCCTTTTTTATCATACTGATTCTGGCTTTTGTATTGTTTGGCAAGCTGACAAGCATAAACGAAGCCATTGAAACAGATCTTTCGCTGGACAGGGCTTACCTGTTTATTTCCGTTATTGTGATATTAAGTTTGATCAACCTGGGGTTGGTTATGCGACTGACCGCCAAGTCAAAAACAAAAGAAGATTATCTTAAAAAGACCACCGATAGTCATATGGATGAAATTGGCGAAGACGAAGCATCAACATCCAGTGATCAGGCAAATGAAGAACAACAAATAGATATCGAAGAAACTGCGAAAAAAATCATTCCCTCCAATGACAAAAACATGGATACCGGCCAACTCACCGAAAAAATGCTTATAAACATAGCCAGTGCATTTGACATTGTTCAGGGTTTATTCTATATAAGGAAAAACAATGCAGATACCTTCACCATTGCCGGAAAATTTGCGTATTATGGAGAGGAAGAGCCAAAGGATTTTGAGCTCGGCGTTGCCCTAACAGGTCAAACCGCCAAAAACCAAAAAGTTCTCAACCTTGCAAAGATGCCTGAAAATTACTTCACTGTTCTTTCAGGGCTGGGAAACAGTTCACCAAACAGCCTGATGATCGTACCGGTTATCCATAACCAAAAAACCATAGGTGTTATTGAAATGGCATCATTCAAATATTTTGATAAAAAAAGCGAGCACATATTTACCCAGCTTTCGGAAAAAATTGGGGAAAGGCTGTCCGAAACCATTTAAAAAAATATAATATGCATTTGTTCTATGGACGAAAACAGTAACTCAATAACCATCACGAAAAACGATATTATCATAGGTGTAGCCGCTTCACTGGTACTGGTGCTGAGTGCATGGACCGTGGATATATTAACCAGCAACCTGCAATTCGGATTTTCAGCGATAGGAAAAATCCATTCGAACAATCCCATTCATTGGTATATTGATGCAGTACCCGTTATTATAAGCGTAATCATTTATATATACTATAAAAAGCGGAAACAGGAAGTGGAATTGTTCAAAGAGGTCATCCATCAGAAAGATCTTGATATTGACAAAAATGCTGATTTTGCTAAGAAAATCGGGGAAGGACAATATGATGCTGACTTCGAAATCAAGGATGAAAACGACGTGCTAGGGAAGTCCCTCCTGAGAATGCGGGATAACCTACTGGAAAGCCATAAAAGGGAAAAGGAAAGAAACTGGATCGCCGAAGGCAAGGATATCATATCCAATATTCTGAGAATTCACAATACAATTGACGATCTGGCCTATGATGTGATTGTAAAATTGATCGACTATATCAACATCATCCAGGGGGCCCTATATATTTATAATGAAGAAGAGAAAAAGCTTGTCAATGTGGCCACTTATGCCTATAACCGAAAGCGTTTCATCAACCAGGAATTTCGGATCGGTGAAGGATTGATTGGTGAATGTGCCTATGAGATGGATTATATATACAGAACGGAGATTCCGGAGAATTACGCTACCATTACTTCAGGGATATTGGGAGACAAGAAACCCAGCAGCCTTTTGATCGTTCCACTGATCACCGACGAAAAACTACAGGGTGTAATAGAGTTTGCAGATATCAAAGAAAAAATCCCTCAACTGACTATAGATTTTCTGAGAGAATTGGCTGAAATCATTGCCCGCACGATATATAACCTGAAAATGAACCAGAAAACGGAGCGGCTTCTTCAGGAATCCCAGCAAATGACCCAGGAATTGAAAGAGAACGAGGAAGAACTTCGCCAGAACGCAGAAGAAATGCGGGCTACTCAGGACGAGTTGGAAAAATCCAACAAAGAACTGGAGGCCCAGGTCAAGAAGGTTGAAAATGCCCAGAACCGTATGCAGGCATTACTTGAAAATGCCTCCGAGGTAATCTCCATATATGATGAAAATCTAACACTAAAATACCAGAGCCCCAATGTAGAAAAGATACTGGGTTATACGGAGGAAGAAATGCGGGGAGGCAAGGATATGAACCGTTTGACTGCCAAAGGAGAAGCTGCCTTGAAAGAAATGTTCAACAAGCTTAAGGAGGATCCCACCCAGCCACAAACCTTGCAATACACTTATATTAAAAAGGACGGAAAGAAGATATACCTGGAAACCACCGGAAGAAATATGCTGGACGATCCGGCCATCAATGGCATCATCCTCAACTCAAGGAATATTACCGAAAGAAAGCGGGCTGAAAAAGAAGAACGCATGAAAAGTAAAATGCAGTCCCTCTCAGAAAACAGTCCCGATCTGATCCTGCGCATGAATACCCAAGGTCAGTTCTTCTATGCCAATCCGGTATCACAGGATTATCTGGGTTTGCATCCTCAGGAACTGATCAATACCAAAATTAAGGACCTGAATATAGAAGAAACCTTGTCCGGATTTTTCCAGGATACCATACAAAAGATCAAACAGCAGAACAATCACCTGACCAAAGAGCTCACAATCCCAACTGCCAATCTGGGTGAGAGAATCATGAACTTTAAAAGTATACCGGAATATAACGAGAATGAATTGGAAACTGTGCTATTTGTAGGTCACGACATTACCGAGGCCAAACGCATTGAAATGGAAATTCAGGATAAAAACAAAAAGATTACGGAGAGCATCAATTACGCTCAAAGAATTCAGTCGTCCATACTCCCCGATAACAAAATCATCCGGGAATACCTCCCCAAATCGTTTATATTCTATGAACCCAGAGATGTAGTTAGCGGTGACTTTCCCTGGTTTATTCTAAATGAAGACATCATTTTCATAGCAGCCGTAGATTGTACAGGTCATGGCGTACCTGGTGCCCTACTCTCATTTATTGGCTATTTTCAATTGAACAACATTGTGGATCATAACAAAAACTATACGGCAGCACAGGTACTAGACAAGCTCCATTACGGAGTAAGAAGCACCCTCAAACAGGAACGTTTCGATGCCGAAGCAAGAGACGGTATGGACATTGCCCTCTGCAGAATCGACAAAAAAAATAACGAACTGCAGTTTGCCGGGGCCCACCGTCCATTATACCTGCTCAGAGACGGCGAGCTCATACAATATAAAGGCAACCGAAAAGCCATAGGGGGAATACCCCACAGAAAAAAACCGGAAAAAGACTTCGTTAACCATGTGATCAATATAAAAAAAGGAGATAAAATTTTCTTCTTCACCGATGGGTTGCCCGATCAAATAGGAGGCCCCAACAAACGAAAATACACCCCAAAGAGAATAAGAGAAAACATACTGGAAAATAAAGACTTGACCATGCAACAGTTCAGCAGCTTTTTCTTAGATGACTATAAAAAATGGAAAAAAAACAACAAACAAATAGATGACGTCTTGATGATTGGAATAGAATTCTAATATATTATTTTTACGATTTGTTATGTTTAATTAAACTCATTTATTTATGGACAAACATAATATTAAAGGCTTTCTGGAGTTCGTATATGATTTTTACCGTTCGATGAAGGCCCATGAAATTACCCTGGTTTATGAAGGTGAAATCACTCACCAGATAACCAAGGCATTTACTTCTCTTACGGAATCCAATATGGCCAAGGAAGATGAATCCAATACAGTTCAAAAGAAAGTCTTTCATGTAATGGTCGAATGTTTACAAAACATCAGTAAACACGCAGATACATTCGGATCAGATGACTATCTTTTTGCCGGCAGAGGCATCTTCATGGTGAGTAAAGGAACTAAGGATTACCATGTGACCACGGGCAATGTCATCGAGAACAGAAAAATCGAAGAATTAACAGAAATGCTCGAAGAGATTAACAGTCTTGACAAAGATGGCCTGAAGCAACTTTATAAGAAGCAAATGAAGGAAGGCCGGGTGACTGACAAAGGTGGAGCAGGTCTCGGATTTATTGATATTGTAAGAAAGACAGGAAACAAACTGGAGTATCACTTTCTGCCCATTGACGAAACGAACTCCTTTTTCCTGCTTTCGTCATCGATTTCTAGAACCAATTAATAAAAAAGAAAGTATTATGGAAGTTATTAAGATAAAAGGAACGGACGATACTCCAAGCATCGTTTTAGACAAAGACAATGAAATTTTTGAAATATCTGGCAGATCGCTTCCGGAAGATGTAACCGCTTTCTATGAGCCCATACTGAACTGGCTGGATGAATACGCTGAAAATCCGAACGACAAAACCGTTTTCTCATTTAAACTGGTATATTTCAATACGGCATCTTCCAAATTGCTTCTGGATATATTGATGAAACTTGAGGAGATGCATGAAAACGGAAACGAGGTGCTCATCAAATGGTATTATCCGGAAGACGATGAAGACATGCAGGAAGCAGGCGAAGAATACGCGGAAATCGTAGATATTCCTTTTGAGCAGGTAAGTTACGTGTTATAAACAATTATAGAAGATCATCTATAAGAAATGAGTGAAGAGATTCTGAAGGCTTTAATGCAATTATTTGCCATCATTGCAAAACAAGATGATGGGGTGGAAACCAACGAGCGCGACTATGTTTTGAATTTCTTAACTCAACAGCTCAATGACGAAGCCATTAAAGAATATATTGCATTATTCGATCAAAAAGCCGGATACACAGGTAATGCAAACAACGAAAAAGCAGGGGAAAGAAAACTCACCTCCGTCAAGGATTCGGTAAGAATCCTCGGATTGTGTAAAAAGATAAACAAAACCCTTACCCAAAAACAAAAGATTATTGTTCTGGTAAGATTGTTCGAACTGGTCAATGCCGACAGGAAGTTCTCTGAGCAGCGCATGGCCATCATCAACACGGTGGCAGAAGTATTTAAAATCAACAAAGAAGAATACAACAGCATCGAAACTTACGTTATAAATAACGAAATCGACAAGCTGGACAAACCAAACATTTTAATCATCAATGATAAGGAAAGCAGCGGTACCGAATGTAAACATATTCAATCCGATGCCCTTGACGGCAACATATTCATTCTGCATATCAGAAGTGTTGATCTATATTTTCTCAGATATACAGGTAAAGAAGAACTGTATCTAAACGGCCTTCCCCTGAATAACAAAAGAATTTATCTCTTTGCTCAGGGGGGATCCATCAAACTACCGAAAGGAAAGCCCATATATTACAGCGATGTTGTAGCGCATTACCTGGCAGATAAAACCTCGCTAAAACTATCTTATGTTGCCGAAAATATAGGATATAAGTTTGACAATGGGGCGGTAGGTCTAAGAAACATTAATTTCTCGGAAAATCAGGGAAAACTGGTGGGCATCATGGGAGCAAGCGGTGCCGGGAAAACAACCCTACTCAATGTCATGGCCGGAATTAACCGGCCTACTACCGGGAACATCAGATTAAACGGTGTCAACCTGCATGAAGAAGAGGAGAAGCTGAAGGGGGTAATTGGTTATATACCCCAGGACGACCTGCTTATCGAAGAACTTACCGTCTTTCAAAATCTTTATTATAATGCCAAACTTGTTTTTAACGACAAAAGTGAAGAAGAAATAAAGACGCTTGTTAACAAAACACTGGGCAATCTGGGTCTGGGGGAAATCAAGCACCTTAAGGTCGGGTCGCCTTTAAATAACCTGATCAGCGGGGGCCAGAGAAAAAGGCTTAACATTGCGCTGGAATTGATCAGGGAACCTGCCGTGCTCTTTGTGGATGAGCCAACTTCTGGATTATCATCGAGAGATTCGGAAAATGTGATGGACCTGCTCAGAGAATTAACCCTGAAAGGAAAACTCATTTTTGTCGTAATTCATCAACCCTCCTCTGAAATCTACAAGATGTTCGACAACATGATCATCCTGGATGAAGGAGGATATATGGTTTATTATGGCAATCCGGTGGAGAGTGTCATATACTTCAAAAAAATGGATGCCCAGATCAATAGTGATGTGGGTGAATGCCCAACCTGTGGTAATGTCAATCCCGAGCTTATTTTCAACATTATGGAAGCCAAGGTGGTGGACGAATACGGACAATATACCAATAAACGTAAAATACCACCGGAAAAATGGGAGGGAAAACTATACAACAATATAAAGATTGAAAAGATACCTGAAGTGGAAGAAAAGCCACCCTCAAGCACGAATCTTCCTTCCTGGATAACTCAGTTCAGAATCTATACGGTCAGAGATTTTCTTTCCAAAATAAGCAACAAACAGTATGTGGCGCTCAACTTGCTCGAAGCGCCTGTTCTGGGCTTTATCCTTTCCTACATTATACGCTATATACCCGATCCCACTTCCGAAAATTATATCTTCCGGCTTAATGAAAATATCCCCATCTTCATTTTCATGGCCATTATTGTAGCCCTGTTCCTCGGTCTGACCGTCAGCGCCGAAGAAATATTTCGGGATCGAAAAATACTCAGCAGAGAGCAATTTCTGAATCTAAGCAAATCAAGCTATCTCTCTTCTAAAATAGTTATATTAATTCTCATCTCTGCCATTCAGTCTTTTCTTTTTATCATTATAGCCAACAGTATTCTGGAAATAAAAGGTATGTACTTCGAATATTGGTTGGCATTATTTGTTACGGCAGTTTCTGCCAACATACTGGGACTAAATATTTCGGCAAGCTTCAATTCGGCTGTTACCATCTATATTATCATACCTCTGCTTATGATCCCTATGATGATTTTAAGCGGGGCCATGTTTCCATTTGACAAACTAAACCGTTCCATCAGCAGCGTAGATAAGGTGCCTCTGATAGCAGAAATAATGCCTACCAAATGGTCGTATGAGGCTTTGATGGTGAACCAATACAAGAATAATGATTTTGAAGCATATTTCTATGACCTGAAGAAACAGGAAAGCCAGGCCAATTTTAAACAGGTATATTATATACCGGAGATCAAAAACAGCTTGGAATACGTTGAAAACCATCTTAACAACAATGATTCGGAAAACAGGGAAAAATTCAACAATGAGCTTAACCTGCTGCGCAACGAGCTGGGGGAAGAATCAGAAAGAACCGGTATCGGCTTTCAGGAAATCAACCGCATGAAACCAGAAAGCATCGACCGGGATGTTATAGCAGCTATCAAAAATTTTATAGGAAAGCTTGAAAAACATTACCAGAACAAATTCGACCAGGCCAATAAAAAACTGGATAACATCAGGAGTTATCTTACGGAAAATAAACCCCAGGTTTACAGAAGAAAGAAAGACAACTGCTTTAACGAAAGCGTAGCCGATCAGGTGAAGAAAGTCTTTGAAAAAAACAAAATCATTAAGGACGAAGATAAGCTCATTCAACACACCGATCCCATATATCATGATCCCCAGGTAGAAGGGTATTTCAACTTCCGCTCCCATTTCTTTGCCCCCAGAAAGCATTTTATGGGCAATTTTTTCAGCACCTACTGGTTCAATATAGTCATAATAATACTGATGTCGATCATCCTGTATGGGGCACTTTATTATAATGTACTGTATAGACTGCTTAATTTACCCCAAAAAGTGAAACTGAAAAAATTAATCGTTCATAAATCGTCATTGTTTTTAAAATCTAAATGATAATATTATTTTTGTAAAAATCATCAGATGATCAAAATGCGTTTTAAACATCTTACATATATATTCATTCTTTTTTTTGTAATGATTTCCTGCAAGTCCTCCAACGACAAAAATTCAGATGAATTTAACGTTCCCGATTCCGTTGCCAATCAGGGCGTGTTGGAAATTTCAGAACAGGCAATGGATAATGTAACCCAAAACATTTCTTCAAACATTGAAACGGCAGCTCTTATAAAGAATCTGAACGTACCCTTTTCAAAAGAACATCTGGCTCCCACCGAAGTTGATAATTACAACACCCAGTTTGATCAGGCTTTACTTTTGGGCGTCTACGGAGCTGACCTGGGTTATCTGAATATGTACAGTAAAACAACCGTTGCCCTGGATTACCTGAGTTCTATCAGAAAGTTGGCCAATAGCCTTAACGTAGGACAATTTTTTGATTTCAATACCCTTCAAAGACTGGCCAAAAATGATGAAAACCTGGATTCCCTGATGTATATCTCCCAAAGAAATTTCAATCAGATGGACCAATATCTCAGGGAAAACAACCGGAGCAATCTCAGTACCCTAATGGTTGCGGGTGGTTGGATAGAAGGGTTGTATCTGTCAGGCAAAGTATTCAAGAACCGGCCTGACCCCAAACTCAGAGAAGCCATCGGCGAACAGAAAATCATCCTGGGAGACCTTATGATATTGTTAAAAAACTTTGAAAAGGACCCTGATTTCGCCGGGTTGATTAAGGACTTTGAGCGACTTGACGAGCTGTTTAAAAAAGTCGAGATCAGTATTGAGCGGGGAGAACCTGAAAGACAAGTGGTAGATGGGCGTTTGGTCATAAAACAGAGGGAGAAGAGTATCGTCACCGTTCCCGACGAATTACTGGATAAAATCATTAATGAATCTATTGAAATACGGAACAAGCTAATCAACCAATAACATATGAAAAGGTTTTATATCATCATACTTTTATTACTCCTTACCCTGGGGTTTTTGAATTCTACTCAGGCGCAAACCGGCGAGGAACTGGTGAATATGTGCACCGAATTAACCGAAGATGCCACCTACATGGAAGATTTCACTGTCAAACTCAGTGATGCTGCTCCCGGAGAGGATCCTCCTTCCCAGAAAAAATCTTACATGCTAAAGAAAAATACCCATTATCGATTTATTATCTGCAGTTCGAGGGATTATCCTGGCCGGGGCATTTTAAAGATATATAACAGCAAAAAACTGGTAACTTCTAACTATGTGGAATCAACAGGCAAGATAATCCCAACCATTGATTTTAAATGTCACAAAACCGGCCCCTATCATTTCTGGGTAGAATTCGAAGACGGAAAAGAAGGACTGGCAGTAGTAGTGCTTTCCTTTGTAAAAAGATTGTGATCAATTCACATATTGAATGAAGACAAGTACCCCCACAAAAAGTAAAAGAACAATATTACCGAAAACCCTTGAACGGATAGAATGAATATAATCAGCCAGAAGGAAAGACAGGGGTAGGGCCACAAAATATAAAACTTCTACCGATACCTGTTTGCTCAAAAAGAATAAACCCACACTACCCGCAAACATCCACCACAATATTTCGTAATATTTTCTCACGTATATCTTGAGTTTGGGGAATCTGCCCAACAGGGATAAACTTCCAAAAAGAACCAGCAGGGCCATCAATCCGAAGAACACGTAATAGGGTATATCATAATAGGTAACTGTTATCTCATTTAAGTAATTTTGCTTTATGATATCCATCAAACCCTGAATGGAAAGCGCTTCCGAAATATAATAAATTGCAAAAAGAAACAGCACCGGAAATGCAAAACCCAGTACAGGTACAACCCATTCTCTTATACTGAAACTTCTGAGTATAAAAAGGGAAATCCAGATCAATAATATGAAATAAATCGCATGAATGTAAAAAAGTCCGGCTATGGCAACCAAAAAGCCTGCCATAAATAAGTGATTGAGTATATACCTGTTTTTATAACCGGAAAAAAGCTGATCGAGCATCAAAAAAACAAACAAGCTGGATAATAGCCCTGGATTGAGCCGTTGCAACTGAACAAAACTGCTGGCTATAAGAAGATAAAATGCGATATGCAAATAGGTCTGGGTGGGAATGAACATATATCTCTGGTTGAATCTCAATCCGATTATTCCCTGAAGTAAAAGAATAAAAAAAGCAATGATCAGGTTCAGCAGGGTATTTTGATCTATTGCCTCGAGCACCAGATGATACAAGGGCATGGGCACCTTATCGAAATGAAATCTGGAAATATCCAGACTACTGAATGATGACCACCAGAGAAGAAAAGTGACAATGATCAAAAATATAAGTATGCCCGGTGATCGTGTTCTTGCTATTCTGAGGAGCATCGGCCTGGTTCCTTCTGTGTTTTATAATTGCTATACTCAAACCTATATATCATACCCAATATCTTTACGGAAATACTTACCTTCAAAATCAATTTGGCCGATCTGTTCATATATAAAAGCAAGCGCTTTTTCAAACGTAAGAGCTACAGATGCAACAGCCATAACCCGTCCGCCTGAAGTGACAAGCCGACCATTATCGTATGCGGTACCGGCATGAAACAGATGAACCTGCTCCAAAGGCACAGATATGGATATCTCTTTACCTTTTTCGTATTCACCCGGGTAACCCTCAGAAGCAAGAATGACGGCTGCAGCTACCGAATCGTCAATCTCCAGAGTATAGTCATGCAGCTTGTTGTTGCTTAAAGCGATAAAGGCTTCAAGCAGATCGCTTTTCATACGCGGAATAACCACCTGGGCTTCCGGATCTCCCATGCGGATATTGTATTCCAGCACGTAAGGCTCGTCCTCTATCTTCATCAGTCCGAAATAAAGAAAACCCTTATAGGGTATACCTTCTTGTCTCAACCCTCCAATGGTCGGTTTTACAATCTTTTCCTCTATTTTTTCAATAAAAGACTCGTCTACATAAGTTACCGGTGAAAGGGAGCCCATACCTCCCGTGTTCGATCCGGTATCCTTTTCCCCTGCCCTTTTGTAGTCTTTGGCCAGTGGAAACATTTTATAGTTTTCCCCATCGGTAAGCACAAATACCGATAATTCTCTGCCTTCCAGATAATCTTCCACCACCACTTTCTTGCTGGCTTCTCCGAACTTGCCGCCAAAAAACTCCTTCAATGTATCTCTGGCTTCCCTAAGAGTTTCTGAAATCACTACCCCCTTGCCCGCAGCCAGACCATCTGCCTTTAGTACATATGGAGGGGTAAGGCCATCCAGATAATTCACAGCCTCCTCATACTGTCCTTCAGAAAAACTTTTATATCCGGGAGTGGGAATCCGGTACTTTTCCATAAAACGATGAGCAAACTCCTTGCTTCCCTCCAACCGGGCGCCCATTCTACCGGAACCAATAACCGGAACCTCCCTTAGTTCAGGATCCTCCTTGAAGAAATCACCAATCCCTTTGACCAGAGGCTCTTCAGGACCCACTACTACCATATCAATCTGCTTATCTATTACAATCTCTTTGATGCCCCCAAAATCGGTATCTTTTACATTGATGTTTTCACCTACTTCCCAGGTACCGCCATTCCCGGGAGCAATATATAACTTTGTCAAATGCGGGCTCTGGGAAATCTTCCATGCCAGGGTATGTTCCCGTCCGCCTGAACCAATCACCAATACATTCATAATCTCAGCCTTTTATATTTTATAATTTATAGTCAAAAATAATAAATTTCAATTTCTAAACTCTAAATTGACAGACAATTCAGCCATTTGACCCTTCATTCCACTACATTTCCTTCATCATCCAGATAACCAAACCGCTTCATCATTTCCCGGTGCTCATTCACTATAATAGTTATCTGTTCCCGGGTTAGCTCTGTACGCCATTCTCCGGGTTTGCCTTTCCTGAAGAAGGCACTTGCATTGATCATTTTTTCCTTAAAACCCTGTTCCTTCTCCTGCTTCTGCAACAAAGAAAAATCACTGTTTTGGAGAGCCTCCCTGATATCTTTATCCCTGACATTCAAATTTAAAAAATTCACCGCTTCCTTAAAGACAGGAAAAGCATCTCTCCGCATATCTTCATAGCGCATCACATGTACGGGGATATCAACCTGATCTACCCAGCTTTTCACATGACCGCTCCACGTGCCCAGTTTTTGTCTGAGCTGATTAAATAGTTTCTCCGCGCTTCTTCCAAAAGCCTTGCAGGGGTCATTCAGCACATTAATCATTTTTTCCGGTTTCGTGCCACTATGATGAGCAAAAGATATCAAAACATCCAGCGGATTTCTGATGAAATAAACAACGGCTTTCGACACATCCGGAGGAAAGAGGGGACTGCCATCATTCAGCCTTGTATACGCATCGTGTACCTTACGAAATTGGACACTCCCGGCTTCTTTCGCCTGAAAACGATATACCTCAGGCCTGAGCCGGTCTACCTCTTCGAAGGTCAGGTCACTGGAAGGCAATCCTGTAATCTCATCAAAAGACTGGCGGACACTCGCGATCGGAGTGTGGTGCAGATCGTTGATACTGGCCGGCTGCGATGACTCACTGAACAAATTGCTCAGGAAAACCCGGAACCATGTATTCCCTGATTTGGGATAGGATGCCAGCCAGACAATGTTTTTTTTCTCGGACATATTCAGAATTGTGCCAATCTAACTAAAATTTGTCTTAAAAATAGTCAATCACTAAATAATTATCGCAAAATTATTTGGATATAACAAAATAAATTGTATTGTTCAAAACAATCTCCGGATTACCTTATACAGCCTCTCAGATTCTATGGGAGCCTGGGGGCGGGTTACTTTCATAACCGATAAAGCCTGAGACATCTCGTTTAAAAGAATAAAATGATGCGACCGAGTACGTTTAGTAAGGAACTGAAAACGAAATGTCTGGTTCTTTAAAGCATTGAACTTTTCGGGACCCTCCAGCTTTTCAGTTTTGTATTCTTCTTTGTTATGCACATGCAGTACAAATACCTTTTCAAGGGAAACATGTTCGGAATAAAAAGCTTCTTCTATCCGGTAACCGTACTTTTCCAGCGGATCCCTGAGTTTGATGCCTTCTTCAGGCGTATAATCCACATCCTCCATCACATCCTTCCATAGCTTAATAAAAGGATAGGAAGGATACACCCATATTTTGCCCTGTTCGGAACTAACTACACTGACGTTATCAGACAGCAACCGAAATCCCATATTCAGAAAATATGCCGTCAGGGTTGATTTCCCCACACCACTGCGGCCGCAAAGCAAAAAGCCTTTTCCCCTCTCATCCAGCAAGGCGCTTGCGCGAAAAGGCACCATTCCCTTTTGATGCAGAAGAGCTGCGAAGACCACTTCCAAAAGAAACAGCCTTACCTCCTGGAAACTACTACCATTTCGCTTCTCAATGCGAATGGAGTTACCGTCGGCCACATAATAGCGGGCTATATTATCGACATTCAACAGAAATTCGGTCTCGGTAAGCTGAAAGCAGACCCCTTCCCTCATAGGATTCTCAATCTCCCCGGGCGTCTCAGCAAGTATAACCGTAACATCGGGACGATTAAAAGCAGTCTCCTTCATTTCAGGAATTTCAATATCCGACTGAATATTCAAGCCAAATGCGCTATATTTGAACAAGCTCCTGTTTTGCACGCTTCTTATTTCTTTAACGATTCAGCAATCGCTGGTTTTGCTGTAAAAACTTCATATACTGATCGAAGTCATTCAGGATTTCCTTGCTCAATGCCTCATCGGCATGGCTCTTGGTGATATCGCCCAATCTTTTCATTGAGACCATTGTACGCCGGATATCATCAGGGAACTGCCCCGACAAACCACGCAGGTTCACATAATAGGTCATCTTTTGGTTCAGGTTCCTGCGTAAAATTTCCAAGTGCTTCCTGGCTTTCTTTTTTTCTCCTATCTTGTAATAGTTCCGGATAAAAGAAATAGTAAAGTAACCATAGTGCACATGTTCATTGGATATCTTTTCCATGCAACGATCCATCACTTTTCTTGCAGAATCCTGTTTACCTTCCCTGACCAGAGCACTGGCCAACCGGCCGAACTGGCTCCTGAAATTGGTGAGCATTCGCCGGTTGTCCTCATTCAGATACACATCCGGGGCTTCGATATTTCCCCATCGAAATTTATTCATCAGTATGTCATACATCACATCCGTATGCACCTCTCCGGGCTGCTGATCCCCTGTAGATTCAGCCCTGACAGGCGCCAGGTGGTATGCCAGCCCTTCTGCCTGAAAATATTTATCCAGGTTGAAGAACTTGTCACTTCCGACGGTCACCGCAAAGTGGACGGGCCTTTTCCAGTTGTTGGTGGCCAGGAGGTCAAGAATGCACAATCCGTCTTTAAGCACATAGTTTCTGTTGATGTTCCACTGCATTTCTTCAACAATCCTGTTCTTCTGCTCCACCGGTACTACATTTTCGCTGATTACATGTTCCTTATCAATACTCAGACTGAATTTACTGGAGGGAATATAATTGATCTTCTCTTTCCTGGTAAAAGGAGACTGTATTTTGGTCTGCTCATTTTCATTGGCCACAAAATCGATCACTTTTTTAATTGACACCCGGCCTTCCACTCTGTTATATATGGGCAACACTTCACGTGAGCCTTTCCCAAGCTGGTCACTGGTATGGGTAAAGGGCAACGGATCCGAATCATAAGCCTTACGGGTCATTTGTTCCAGGTACCATCCGGCACGAAGGTAGCTCAGGTTGGCCACACGCACATCGGTTCGTATTCCTTCCACTTCCTGAGCATACCATAAAGGATAGGTATCGTTATCGCCGTTGGTAAACAATATTCCGTTTTTACGACAGGAATTCAGATAATTGAAGGCGAAATCCCGGGTGGTATATCTTCCCGAACGGTCATGGTCATCCCAGTTTTCCGAGGCCATTAACAACGGCACGGGAAGCAGTATTAATGCACTCACAATGGCGCTAACCCGGGTCTTAAGGTATTTTCTGAGATAATCCCAGGCCGCCAGCACACTAAGTCCAATCCAGATGGCATAAGCATAAAAAGAACCGGCATAGGCATAATCCCGTTCACGCGGTTGATGCGGATACTGATTCAGGTAATAGACGATGGCAATACCTGTAAAGATGAACAATATCAGTACTACCCCAAAGCCTTTGCTGTTCCTCTTACCCTGATACCAAAGGCCGATCACGCCAAGAAGGAACGGGAGCATATAATACTTGTTGTTGGCGGGATTGTTCTTCAAATAATCTGGCAACTGATTCTGTGGCCCAAGTCTTGAATTATCAATGAAGGGAATCCCGGATATCCAGTTCCCCCGCTTCACATCCCCGTGTCCCTGAATATCGTTTTGCCTTCCGGAAAAATTCCACATGAAATACCTCAGATACATATGCCCCACCTGATACTTGAAGAAAAACTCCAGGTTGTCGGCTACGGTGGGGACGGTTCTTCTTTCCTGTTCACCCTGGGAATTTCTTACGGTAACCGTCCTGCCGCTTATATCAACCCACGATTTATAATCGTTTACATGTTGCGACTGGTTGCTATACATTCGGGGGAAAAAACCGGTAAACCGTGAATCGTATTCCGTTTTGGTTTTATAATTCACCACTTCATACTTTCCATTGACCTGATCATATACCGGGGCTCCCTGTTTTTGCTCTTCCACGGGAGCATTGTAATAATGGCCATGAAACAGGGGCCGGTCGCCATATTGTTCCCTGTTCAAATAACCCAGCAGATTGAATATGGTTTCCGGATCGTTCTGATCCATTGGAGGATCAGCAATAGAGCGAATCATGACGGTAGCATAGGAAGAATACCCGATCAGTATAACAGTAAGCCCCAGAAGAACGGTATTCAGGAGATATTTCCTGTATTTATGGGTATAATAAAGACCGAACGAGATCAATCCGATGAGTAATAGAATGTAAAATATCACACCGGAATTGAAAGGCAGGCCAAACCCATTCACAAACAACAATTCAAACACTGTGGCACCTTTCACAACTCCCGGAACCAACACATATACCACTGCACCCAATATGATGAACGAGATCAGCAAGGCACCCAATACTCCCCTGATGTTAGTTTTATATTTCTTGAAATAATAGACCAGTACAATTGCCGGGATGGCCAGCAGATTCAACAGATGAACGACAATGGACAAGCCCATCAGGTAAGCGACCAGGATGATCCACCGGTTGGAATGGGGTTTATTTGCTTCATTCTCCCATTTGAGTATAGCCCAGAATACTATGGCTGTAAACAGGGAAGAGGTGGCATAAACTTCCGCTTCCACAGCCGAAAACCA
>JAIPAF010000132.1 GCA_021740225.1 Bacteroidales bacterium
TGAGCATGGTATTATCATCAAATTAAGAGAAACTTGTTTGCAGCTAAAGCTGGGGTAGGAATAATTCGGGGTAAAAATGTTGATAAACACAAAAGTTTTAATTAAGATTGTGTTGCAAAACGATTTACTTAACTTAAATATTAAGGGCTATGACAAAAATGACCACTCAGGATTTTATGAAGAGAGAGGAACAATACGGAGCGCATAATTACCATCCGCTTCCGGTAGTTTTGGATAAGGGCAAAGGCGTATATGTTTGGGATGTGGAAGGTAAACAATATTATGATTTTCTCTCCTCATATTCAGCACTCAATCAAGGGCATTGTCATCCCGAGCTCGTTAAGGCAATGAGCAAACAGGCGGAAAAGCTGGCCTTAACCTCCAGAGCCTTTTACAATAGCGTACTGGGCGAATTTGAAGAATACATTACCGGCTATTTCGGCTATGATAAAGTACTGCCTATGAACACGGGCGTTGAAGCAGACGAAACCGCCATTAAGCTTTGCAGGAAATGGGCTTATAAACAAAAGGGCATAACAGAAAACCAGGCGAAGATCATCGTCTGTGAAAATAACTTCCATGGAAGAACCATTACCGTAGTATCCATGTCAACCGACCCGGATGCCCGAAAGGACTATGGTCCATATACCCCCGGATTCAAAACCATCCCGTACAATGATACCGAAGCGCTTGAGAGGGAGCTTGAAGATCCAAATGTGGCGGGCTTTCTGCTCGAACCCATCCAGGGAGAAGCAGGAGTCATTGTTCCGGATGATGGGTACCTCAGAAAAGCCTATGACTTGTGTAAAAAGCATAATGTGCTGTTTATAGCCGATGAGGTTCAGACCGGTATGGGGCGAACCGGAAAAATACTGGCCTGTGACCATGAAGAGGTAAGGCCCGACATACTCATTCTAGGTAAGGCCATCTCCGGAGGCATGTATCCTGTATCGGCTGTGCTGGCTGATGACAACATCATGTTGACCATCCAACCCGGTGAACACGGCTCTACTTTCGGAGGAAATCCCATCGCTGCCAAGGTGGCTATGGCTGCCCTTGAAGTGGTTAAAAAAGAAAATCTCGCTGAAAATGCCGAAAAAATGGGTAAAATCTTCAGGGAAGAACTCAAGAAGATTCAATCGGATATGATTACCAAAATAAGAGGAAAAGGACTGTTGAATGCTGTAGTGATTAAACCCAAGAATGGAAAAACGGCATGGGATGTATGTGTCTCCATGAAAGAAAATGGCGTATTGGCCAAACCCACACACGGGGATATCATACGTTTCGCTCCCCCGCTCATCATTACGGAAAAGCAGCTCAACGAAGCCATGGACAAGATCAGGGAAACATTAAGCGAATTTAACTAAAAACAACTTGATAAAACCATTAAGCGTTAATCTTCCATTGCTGTCAAAACAATTCAAATAATTAAAATAAAACATCTTATAACTATGAAAACACAATCGGTAAGCATAACATTTATTGCATTGGTCATGACCGTTTCCTTGTTATCGGGGTCTTGTCAGGGACCTGGAGAACAAGAAGAAAAGAACCTAAAAGTAGAATACATCAATGATTCCATTGACCCGGGCGACAATTTCTATCAATTTGCCAATGACGGCTGGATGGAAGCCCATCCTTTGCCCGAAGATGAAAGCCGCTTTGGCTCGTTCGACCTGTTAAGAAAAAACACCAAGCAAAAAGTGAAAAATATACTGGAACAATGTGCCGAAGGCGAATACGAATCCGGAAGCATTGAGCAAAAAATCGGGGATCTGTATGGCCTGGGCATGGATACGGCAAAAATCAAAAGACAGGGACTTCAACCCGTTGAAGATGAATTAAAGTCCATTGAAGCGATTCAGACAAAAAAGGAGCTTATTAACCGGCTCACTTACTTCCACAAGTACGCAATAGGGTCTTTGTTCCGGTTTAGTTCAGGAGCCGATGCCAAAAACAGCAAAATGAACATCGCCCAGCTTTCACAGGGTGGACTCGGCATGTCGGACCGCGACTATTACCTAAAGGACGATGAAAGGACCAAAGAGATACGTAAGGCTTACCGGAATTTCATTCCCAAAATATTTAAACTGGCCGGTTTATCCGGTGAAGAGGTCGGAGCCAAAACCGAAACCGTTATGGAAATGGAAACCCAACTTGCCAGGGCATCCATGACGCGATTAGAAAGAAGAGACCCCAATAAAACCTATAATAAGATGAAACTGGAGGAGCTGAAGCAACTTTGCCCCAATTTCAACTGGGAAAACTACTTTAAGGGTCTGGAAATAGCAGTGCCCGATAGCATGAATGTACACCAACCCGATTTCTTTAAAAAAGTTAACGATATGCTCGGGAATGTTTCCTTAGATGACTGGAAAACCTATTTGCGCTGGAACCTGTTGAACAGCATGGCAGCCTACCTTACCCCGGAATTTGTAAAGGCCAATTTCGAGTTCTACGGGAAAACCATGCAAGGACAGCAGGAAATGAAACCACGCTGGAGAAGGGTTCTGGATGTAACCAATCGTTCTCTTGGTCAGCCGATCGGGAAAAAATTCGTGGAAGAACATTTTCCTCCTGAAGCCAAAGATCGTATGATCACGCTGGTCAATAACCTTCAGGATGCATTTGCTCAAAGAATTAAGCGACTTGAGTGGATGAGCGAAGAAACAAAAAGTAAAGCGCTGGATAAACTGTCCGTGATGAATGTCAAAATTGGTTACCCCGATGAATGGAGAGATTTTTCAGATCTTACCATAGATACCTCCTCTTACGTGAGCAATGTGCTGGCAACCCGAAAGTTCAACAAAAAATATCAGCTCGATAAAATAGGAGAACCGGTGGATGAAGACGAATGGTTCATGCCTCCTCAAACCGTCAATGCATACTATTCGCCTTCCATGAATGAAATCTGCTTCCCCGCCGGCATACTTCAGCCCCCCTTCTTCTACCTGGAAGGTGATGCGGCGGTGAATTACGGCGGCATCGGAGGCGTTATCGGCCATGAAATGACCCACGGATTCGACGACCAGGGGAAAAAATACGATAAGGAAGGCAATCTCAACAACTGGTGGACCGACAAAGACGAAGAACGATTTGAAGAAAGATCCGATATATTGGTTAAACAATACAACCAAAAAACAGTGCTGGATACCGTACATGCCAATGGTGAGCTTACCCTTGGTGAAAATATAGCCGACCTGGGTGGAGTGAGCATTTCCTATACGGCATTTAAAAATGCAACCCGGGATAAAAATCTTCCGGAAAAAATTGACGGTTATACGCCCAATCAACGCTTCTTTTTAGCATGGGCAAGGGTATGGGCACAAAACATTCGCGATGAAGAAATACGCCGAAGAACCCAGGAAGATGTGCACAGCCTGGGCATTCACCGCGTTAACGGACCATTACCCAATGTTGATGCTTTTTATAAAGCTTTCAATATAACCAAAGAGGATAAACTCTATTTACCGGAAGAAAAAAGAGCCAAGATATGGTAAATGGTATTCAATTTGAAGAACAAAATGTTGATAAACTTTGATAACCATGAAACCCGCATGCAACAAACTTCACAACAAGGCAATGGATAAAGCATGCGGGTTCCATGGCGAATTCAAATACAATATGTCAATAACATCATATTACTATATTAATATACAAAACTTTAATAAACCTCGATCCTGATGAAAAAGATTATTGATACAGACAAGGCCCCTGCTGCCATAGGTCCCTACAGCCAGGCAGTGGAAATTAACGATACCCTGTACATTTCAGGGCAATTGCCTTTGCAACCCCATAATATGGAAATGCCGGAAACGATTGAAGAACAAACCGAACAGGTAATGAAAAACATAGGTGCCATCCTTAAAGACGCGGGCTATGACTATTCCAACGTGGTAAAATCCACCATCTATCTGGCAGATATCAATAATTTTCAAACGGTGAACGGGATCTACGGCAGTTATTATCCCCATGATCCTCCGGCAAGATCGGCGTTCCAGGTGGCCAACCTGCCGAAGGGAGCTAAAGTAGAGATCGAGACGATTGCCGTTAAATGAATCAGTTGGCAATTGGCAAAAAGCAGTTGGTAAGCCTATAAAGCCACGGAAATCAGATGAATGAAATGGTCATTTGTGATCATTAGCGGTCATTAGCCGTAAATTCTGCCCTGAGAGGCCGCTATGGTATTTTTGAGCAGCGAAACGATGGTCATGGGGCCTACTCCACCGGGTACGGGAGTAATGTAACTTGCCTTTCCCTTCACCTCATCAAATTTCACATCTCCCTTGAGCTTCCAACCCGACTTGGTTTTATCCGATCTGATGCGATGAATACCCACATCGATCACCACGGCTCCTTCTTTAACCATATCGGCGGTGACAAATTCCATCTTACCCATGGCCACAATCAGTATATCGGCTTTCGCCAGTACCTGCTCAAGATTTTTTGTCCTGCTGTGGCACACCGTGACCGTACAATTTCCGGGGGTGGTTTTCTGCAACATGAGGTTGGCCACAGGTTTTCCCACAATGTTGCTCCTCCCAAGCACTACACAATCTTTTCCTTCCGTCTCAATGTTATACCTTTTCAGCATCTCAAGTATCCCGGCAGGAGTCGCAGGAAGATAGGCCGGTAAACCCAGTACCATCCGACCCATGTTTACAGGATGAAATCCGTCCACATCCTTCTTCGGATCAACCGCTTCGATAACCTTTTGTTCATCTATATGATCGGGAAGAGGCAATTGTACGATAAACCCGTCCACTTTGGGATCATTGTTCAGCTCATCAACTTTATTCAGCAGCTCCTCCTGAGAGATGGATTCCTCGAGCCGGATCACCTCCGATTCGATACCCACCTTATTACAGGCTTTCTCCTTGTTATTGACATAAGTTTCACTGGCAGGGTCATGACCAACAAGTACAGCTACCAGATGCGGTACCTTTCCTCCTGCTTGTTTGATCTCTTCAACCTCCCGGGCAATTTCTTCCTTGATCGTGGAGGACAGTTTTTTCCCATCGATTGGTTCCATATATCACGTATTGCATTTGGTTACATTTTGCCTTTCATGGCCTGCATGTTGTTCATGAGGCTTTTCATATCACCGCCCTTGCCATCTTTCATCTTCTTCATCATCTTGCGGGTTTCTGAGAATTGCTTTACCAGACGGTTTACCTCCTGGACACTGGTGCCGCTTCCGTCGGCAATTCGTTTTCTGCGGCTTCCGTTCAGTACCCCGGGATCCTTTCTTTCTTCGGGAGTCATTGACCGTATGATGGCCTCAATGCCTTTG
>JAIPAF010000010.1 GCA_021740225.1 Bacteroidales bacterium
AACCAACGGAAGGCGCCTGGGGTTTATACCGATTCAACACGACAATTTTCAGTATGTCCTGATTGGTATCTGAATAAAGCAGACCTCCTTCCTCTTTTGGATAATCTGGTGACCAGGATGTATACAATTCATGATCCTTTGCATGCATGACCCGTACAGGATTGCCGGTGGCATTAACGTGCAAGTTGTTTATATCCAGGGGAGAGGCTTTCATTATATTCGGACTCTGATCTGCTTTAGGTTCAAATAAAATTTGATCCCGGCCATAATAGCATTTTCCGTTAATATAAGTGCTAAGAATATTGAACTGCTTCAATTCATCCACTAAAATAAAATCGGCGGGATCGTTTTCCCTTAACAATCCTATAGACAAGTCATAATGTAAAGCGGGATTAAAGCTCGCAGCCTTTAGCAGATCGAATATATTGAGGCAGTATTCCTGCCCCTTTCTGATCAAAAGGTTGATATGGCCTTTAACCAGATCATCGGGATGGCGGTCGTCGCTGCAAAGCATGATCCGATCGGGATATTCCTGAATTAAGGGATACAAGACATCAAAATTTCTTGCAGCACTGCCTTCTCTAATCTGAATCAACATACCCCGTTCAATCTTCTCTTTTGCTTCCTCATACGTACTGCACTCATGCTCCGTGGATATTCCGGCATCGATATATTTTTGCAGATCATCTCCACGTAAACCGGGGGCATGTCCATCTACGGGGCAACCGGCAGACTGAGCGGCTTTAATCTTGTTCATCACCTCTTCATCATTTGTCAAAACTCCGGGAAAATTCATCATTTCAGAAAGATACTTAAATTGATCCTCCTGAAGCAACTGTTTTACCTTCCCGCTATCTATAAAGGCACCGGAAGTTTCAAAAGGCGTTGACGGGACACAGGAAGGAACACCAAAATTAATTTTTAGAGGTGAATGCCCAGCGTTTCTCACCATAAATCGTATGCCCTCTTCACCAAGTACGTTGGTAATTTCATGGGGATCGGAAACCGTACCCACTGTACCGTGTTGGATGGCCATTTTTGCAAATTGCTGAGGGGAAAGCATTGAACTTTCAATATGTATATGGCTATCAACAAGGCCGGGTAAAATATATACCTCATCAACAGTTTCGTTCGTTTGTTCAATCTGCTTTATCATCCCCTCTCCGATATGGATTTTACCGGGAAAAATCCGCTTGCTGAAAACATCAACTATTTGTCCTGTTATAATTGTATTAGCCTGTTTCATAATGGATTATATTATTGTTCCACGTGGAACGTTATCTACCATGATACATCAACAGTACACTAACATCCGAAGGGGAAACGCCGCTGATCCGTGAGGCCTGGCCAATGGTCCTGGGACGGATGCGATTCAGCTTTTGCCGGGCTTCAATTGACAAAGATTGAATCTGGTTATAATTGAAATTATCTCTTATCCTGATATGTTCCAAACGATTCAGTTTTCCGGCAATCTGTTTTTCCCTGTCGATATAGCCGCTGTATTTTATAATGATTTCCACAGCTTCCATAATTTCATCTCTTCTGTTGGGAAGAGCATCATAAAGTTCTCTTAATTTGGGAACATATTCTATCAATTGATAAATATTCACCTGGGGCCTTAAAAGAATATCTACCAGTTTTCTCTTTTGTTTGGTCTGAGAGGTATTCAAACCCTGAAGTAAAGGATTAATCTCCTCAGGAGGCGTACTGTAATTTCTGAAGAAATTCAGTATATGATCCCGATGGTTAATCTTTTCTTTTAACATATTGTATCGATATTCAGAAGCCAGTCCCAGTTTGTAACTCAATTCAGTGAGCCGGATATCGGCATTATCCTGGCGTAAAAGCAGTCTGTATTCTGCCCTGGAAGTAAACATCCGGTAGGGTTCATCCACGCCTTTGGTAATTAAATCATCTATCAAAACGCCAATGTAGGCTTGATCCCTGTTCAATATGAACTCTTCCTTATCCTGTATTTTTTGATGGGCATTTATTCCGGCAATGATTCCCTGCGCACCGGCTTCTTCATAGCCTGTTGTACCGTTAACCTGACCGGCAAAAAACAGATTGGTGATCCGTTTCGTTTCCATGGTATAATTTAGCTGAGTTGGAGAAAAAAAATCATACTCAATGGCATAGCCGGGCCTAAAAATCTTGACATTTTCAAATCCCGGCAGACTCCTTATTCCTTCATATTGAATATTCCAGGGTAATGAGGAGGAAAAACCATTAAGGTAACACTCTACAGTATTCTCCCCTTCGGGTTCAAGGAAAAGCTGATGAGCATCTTTATCGGAAAAGGTGACCACTTTATCTTCAATACTAGGACAATATCTGGGGCCAATGCTGTTGATGGTTCCGTTGAACATTGGGGATTCATCAAATCCCTTTTCAAGGATTTTATGCACGTTTGGATCGGTAAAAGTAATATAACAACTTTTCTTTACTTTCATGATATCTCTCAAAGGCAGAAAAGAAAATTGTTTCCAGTTTTTATCCCCGGGTTGTTCCTGTAATTTGGAATAATCAATGGTTCTGCCATCAAGACGGGGTGGAGTTCCGGTTTTCATTCTGCCAGTTTCGAAACCCTGTTGAAGAAGCTGTTCGGATAAACCGGTTGAAGCTGACTCTCCTGCACGACCGCCGGAAATCTTTTTGGAACCAATGTGCATTAAGCCGTTCAAAAAGGTTCCCGTAGTTAATATTACTGTTTTAGCATAAAATGGAATACCCAACCGGGTTTCAACCCCATATACTGTGTTGTTTTGTATTAATAACCTTACCACCATATCCTGCCAAAATTCAAGATTGGGGATGGATTCCAGTTTTTCTCTCCATATCCTTGAAAATTTCAACCGGTCGCATTGTGCTCGCGGACTCCACATAGCAGGACCCTTGGATCGATTTAACATACGAAACTGGATCATGCTTTCATCGGTAACTATACCGCTATATCCCCCTAAAGCGTCTAATTCACGAATAATCTGACCCTTTGCAATACCTCCCATCGCAGGATTGCATGACATGTGCGCAATTTTGGTCATATCCATGGTAATAAGTAAAACTTTAGAACCAAGATTTGCGGCAGCAGATGCAGCCTCACTTCCAGCATGGCCGGCTCCTATGACTATTACATCATATTTGGGATTCATACTTGAACAACCATTTGATTTAATAATCAATAATATTGCTTTGTCTCATAAAATATAAAATGAAAAACAACAAAATTAATACAATAACGCAAAAAGTTACAGATAGTATATTTAAAATAAGGCTACCGGAGATGCAAATTGTAATGTTCAATATACAGGTCTTCCAGTTGACGCATCTGTTGCTTCCCTTCATTGGTCTTGTCGGTATAGCCCATAAGATGCAAAATTCCATGAACTACAACACGAATCAGTTCATTTTCAAAACCCGTTTCGTATTCCCTGGAATTTTCATAGACCTTGTCCAGACTAATGAAAATATCTCCTTCCACCGGTCCGGAATGAGTATAATAAAAAGCAATGACGTCGGTATAATAATGATGGTTTAAATATTCGATATTTAATGAAAGGATCTCTTTGTTATCAACAAATATAATGTTGACATCACCGGGTTTTTGGTTTTCCTTATAAAAGACAGCTTCAATCAGTTGGATAAGCCTGTTTTTGGAGGGAGTTTGAAATTTGGAATATTTATGAAAAATATTCACCGGCATTATGATACATTAAAAATCATTTGGACAACAGCTCCGTTGTTAAAAAAGTTTACCTCATCAGCAAGATGATTCATAAGATAAATACCTCGTCCATGAATATTTTCCAGATTTTCGGGCTTTGTTGGATCAGGTATATTTTCGTAATCAAAGCCTTCCCCTTCATCTTTTACATATACCTTGATCTCATTCTCTTCCTTTTGCATTTTAAGATAAACATTTTTATTCCTATTTTCTTTGTTTCCATGAATAATTGAATTGTTTACGGCTTCGATAGTTGCAATTAAAATTTTACCGTACATATCAGAATCAATCTCATTTTCCTCAGAAAAATCGTCCACCAATTTTTCTATTAAACTTACATTCTCAATTTTTGATTCGATGTTAATGGTCTTTTTCATATTTAACGTCTACTCGCTATTTTTATACTATAAAATTAACGATTTGTTACAAAATTTTCTACAAAAACAACAATTAAAAAAATACAAAATTTATTTTAGCCATTTTTCAGGGTTCAATTTCCGATTTTCCTTATAAATTTCCAGGTGAAGTACATTTTCTCCAGAAGATGGGTCATGAGGAACCTCTCCTATAATATCTCCTTTGTTAATAACATCTCCGGGTTTTACTTTAACTTCAACCAAATTAGAATATACAGAAAGATAATTTCCATGGCGCACGATTACCGTCAGATTGGCACCGGTTATAGAAACTACTTTTCGGACCACTCCGGTCCATATGCATTTTACTTCGGACCGCTGGGCCGCCCTGATGTCAATTCCATTATTAAACATCTTAATATTTTTTAGTACCGGATGGGTATTCTCGCCAAATTTCCTTGTGATGATACCATCGGTAACAGGCCAGGGCAAAGATCCTTGATTGTTCTCGAATGCATTGGATATCTCCTTTTGTCTTGCGGATAAATCCTTCCACATATCGGTTGACTTTCTTTCCTCATCTATGATCTGCTGTATTTCCTTTTCCAAACGGGAAACCATCTGTTTGTTCTGATCAATCTCCCGGCGGAGTTGTCGTTCTCTTTGTCTTAAACTGGTAAGCCGGTTTTGTATACGTGATTGTTCCTTTTTCAATCTATTCTTTTCAATGGACCTTTGGCTAAGAGCTTTCTTTTTTTCTTCTTTAAGATTCTTAAGTTCTTTAATCTTATATTTTAATTTCTGCGTTTTTACCTGTATTTGCTGAGCCTGATTTCTTCTGTATTCTGCCAATTGATTCAAATACTTTATTCTTTTATAGGCCTGATTAAAACTCTCAGCACTAAGAATAAACATAAGTTTTCCGAATCCCTTTTGATGTTTGAATGCATTATAAATAATTCTGGCATAATTATCTTTAAGGCTTTTCAACTCGCTTTCCAATTGATTGATGGATTCCTGATTTTGTTGTATTCTTTGATTAAAATCACTTATTTGGTTATTGAGGTGTTCAATCAGTTCATTTCGGAGTTCAATACGTCTTTGCAGTAAATACAATTCATTCAGGGATGATTTTTTGGACGCACGGGTATCTTCAAGAAGCTGATTGGCAGTGGCAATTTCTTCTTCTTTTTTCTCTATACGCTCACGTAGCTCCTCTTTCGACTGACCAAAAGAAACACCAATATCAATCAAAACGAAGATAATGAACCCTATATGTAATAGTGCTCTCATCACTATTTATAGATTGTTTTATAGGAGGAGGGTACATCTATATGGATATTATTGAATTCATCAAAAGAAATATTATTAAATTTCAGATTCATCTTGTGTGTCTGATTGTACTGATCAAAAACAACCTTAACCTCATGAGGCAAAATATGGGAATTCTGCTTCTGATAATCAAGATATCTTACTGTAAACTTCCTTTTTTGTTCCTCTCTATAAAAAACAATATAAGAAGGCCGCGCCAAATCTTTGTAAATCCAACCGTAAAAATTCATAAAATTCTTTTCTTCGGGAGCATGGTAAGTTCCTAAATATATCTCATTTCGGGCAGAATCGCGCACAAATTCTGGTTCGGGCATTTGAATATTGCGATAATTCTTTGGTATATTACCGGAAAATATAGATTGCAGCATCTGAAAATTAAAATCCAGTGGGGCAATTTCCCCTAATTTTCTATAATCGGTAAAATAAGCTCTATCATTTCGACGATCCAGCATTTTGACACTATCTTGTGTATACAAAAGACGACTAATTTCAATGCCCAATGATGTTCGTAAAGATACCAAAATGGCACTGTCTCTGATCATTTTAAGAGCCCCATATAATCTGGAGGTATTATCAGGCGTTTGATAACGAATCTTAATATTTTTAACGGTTAAACCATGAAAAGGGATATTTCTGTTAAGAACAAATGGATAAAGGCGTTCAGATGATTCGGGTAAATCAGGAAGGGATGTTATCAATTCCTTTTTGGGACTGCAAAAGGTAAGAATGAATAAAAGTCCAACAAAAAGAAAAATATTAGTTTTCATTGGAATTGGGAGGTAAGGTTTTATTTTTCAATTTATAATCTAGTTCTTCTGACCGATTCCCCATGTTTTTCGACTTTTCCCATAGTTGTAAGGCCCTTTGTTTGTTCCCATTCTTGTATAAAATATCACCGTAGTGTTCTATGATATCAGCATCATCCATTCCGCCATTCTCAAGAGCTTTTTTAATATACTTTTGAGCTTCACCGTATTTCTCCATTTTAAAAAGTACCCATGCATAGGTGTCAAGATAAATGGGATTATTGGGCTCTTCCCGAATCACTTTATTGCTGTATCCCAGGGCTTTCTTTAATTTTTCTTCACGCTGCGAAAGGTAATAGCTATAATTATTCAATACAAGTTTATTATTGGGATCCAATTCTAAAACCTTCTGAAAATAATGATCCGATTGTTTATAATTTTCAATTTGGTGATAAGCCTCACCGAGTTGGGTAAAAAATTGAACCCGCATGGATCGGTTATCTTCAATATATTGAGTTCCTTCCTCTAATAGGGTTATGGCAGTATTGGGTTTATTAATTTGTAATGCCCCAATACCACTTAACAAATACAATCTGGGTTTATTATCGAATTCTTTAAGGGCTTGTTGGCCATATTGAAACATCTTTTCAAATTGGCCCAGATAGCTGTAAATGGATAATAGCTGCTCCCAATAAATGTATTTGCTTTTCGGGCCGGTAGCCAATGTCTCCAAATGACCGACTGCCTTCTTAAAATTATTGGTCTTCAGGTACAAATCGGCATAAAGCGCGTCAACTTCCATCTTATCCGGATAATACCGGTCCAGTGTGTCCAACGAATTTTTAAACCGGTCAGCATATTGAAGAAGCTCCTCAGATTGCTGGAGAAAATTCATAAAGATAAGCATCTTGTTTCTGAAAGCGATTGTATTATTTGGAATGATTTGATTTTCATAGATATCCAAAGCTTTTTCCACCTCTCCCTTTTTGTTATAATAGCGTACCAATGATAACTGTCCGAGATTATTTGTACTGTCGATCTGGAACAGCTTGTCGTACATCTTTTCTGCTTTCTCGTACTCATTAAAAGTAGCGTAAAGTTCGGCTAACATGCCATAATACTTTGATTCATCGGGGAAATTATCTATAAGCTTTTTTATCTCACTATAAGCTTTTTCTTTCTCCCCAATCTTAGCATATATTCTTTTCTTAAGCTGACTGATCTGCTCATTCAAACCTATACGTGCTTCAATCTCATTATAATATTCCAAAGCTTTCTGATAATTTTCGGACTTCTGGTGTAGTTGGGCAAGTTTAAACACCATGTCCAGATCATTAATATTCATTTTTTCAACGAGATACTCATATTGTATTCTGGCGCTATCAATTACATCGCTCTTAATATATAGATTAGCCAGATTCAGCCTGTACCATTTGTTATTGGGTGCGTATTTTACAGCCTTCTTTCCAAAATTGATGGCCTTACGGTGCTCATCAATCTGAGTGGCTATTAATGATTTTTGATAATAAGGATCAGCAGCATGAGGCCTTATTTCTGAGCATTGTGTTAAATATTTCAGGGCATCACTTGTATTACCCAAAAAACGGTGACGCAGAGCTTCAATATGTTTATATTGATATTCCACCCTTTTGTTTTCAGGCAAGTCTTTTAAGGCTGTATCCTTTTTTGTTGTTTTCTTTTCCTTTTTCACCAAATTGTCTGTTACGCTACAACCAATGCTTCCCAATACAATCATCCCAAGCAATACAATTCCTACATCAAGCCGCATACACTATTATAATTTAATATTTGTATAATCCCCCACACTTAGATCAGATGGTTTACCTTCCATGTTGAGGTGATTCCCAATCATTGAATTAATTATATTCACCCTGTCCAAATGGGCATCTGACTGAATAATCGAGTTACTTATTAACGAATTTTTTATACAGGTATTATTTTCTACAGATACATAGGGTCCGACTACAGAATTTTTCAAACGAACATTTTTACCAATATAACAAGGCTCAACAATAACACTGTTATCTATTTCAGCGGAACCGTCAATCAGCTCCTCCCGGTAATAATATTTAAGAATTTCTCTGTTGGTTTCTACGGTAGAAGCTTTGTTTCCACAGTCGTACCATTGATTAACCACGGAAGTTGTAAATAAATTCCCCTTGCTTCTTAAATTCTCTAATGCATCGGTTAATTGATATTCTCCATTAACCATAACCCCATTATTCAAAAGATATTCAATCTCTTGTTTTAATTCTTCGCCTTTACGGAAATAATATACTCCAATAATGGCTTCATCAGAAACAAACTCCCCGGGTTTCTCATAAAATCCATCCACATAACCATTGTCATCCTTTCTAACAACTCCGAAGTTACCGGGATCTTCGACTTTTTTGGTCCAAATGATCCCGTCAGACCGGGTATTCAATGTAAAATTCGCTTTAAATAAAGTATCAGAAAAAGCAACAATCACTTTATCCACAAGAGATGACTGGGCGCAATAAACAGCATGGGCTGTTCCCAGGGGCTTATCCTGGTAAGATATAACAGGTTTGGCTCCCAGTTCATGTGCTAAATCTTGAAGATCATGTTCTATATGATCACCAAAATCACCAATAACAAAATTTATCTCTTCAATTTTTTCATTTAGAACATCCTTGATCTCATATAACAAGTGATTGACAATGGCCTTACCTGCAATCTTAATTAATGGTTTGGGAGTAGTCAGGGTATGGGGTCTCATTCTTTTTCCCATACCGGCCATAGGTATAATAACCTTCATATGCTAAATATTTTAATGGGTTCCAGTATGCCCAAAACCTCCGTTTGAGCGAGCGGTTTCACTGATTTGATCAGTTTCTTCCAGTTGAATTTTCTCTACCCGGGCAATAACCATCTGACAAATTCTTTCACCGGGAGTAACTTCTACTTTTTTATTGGACAGGTTGATCATAATAATTCCAATTTCTCCCCTATAATCAGAATCGACTGTACCGGGTGTATTGAGCACGGTAATGCCTTTTTTTAGAGTTAACCCGCTTCTGGGACGAATTTGTGCTTCATAACCCTCGGGTAATTCTATATAAAGTCCTGTAGGGACAAGGGATCTTTCCAGGGGTTTAAGTTTTATAGGTTCATCTATATTGGCCTTTATATCCATTCCCGAAGAGCGATCGGTACTATACTCCGGTAAGGGATTATTCGATTGGTTTACAATTTTTACTTTCATATTCTAACGTTTATTACCAATAAATGCTTTAATATCACTGATCTTTATCTTTTCTTTCTTCAAAATAATCCATATAAATAAAAGCAAAAATAAAGAATTCAAAAGATTTTTTGGGATTATGAAAGGATAATGTATGAACTTTTGAATAAAGTAGATAGCAAGGGCAATACCGAAATAGAAAAAAATTGTTCCCAGTGCATAAGGAATGAAATAATGTTTTCTTCCCAGTAAAAAAGAAATGATCATCATGGTAGAATAACAGACCAGGGTTGCCCAGGCTGCAGCGTCATAGCCATAAACAGGAAGCAGTGTAATGTTCATTGCAAGGGTTATTGCTGCGCCAATCAATGCAATAATTGCACCATATTTTGTTACATTGGATAATTTATACCAAATTGAGAGGTTGTAATTTATTCCCAGAAAAAGATTGGCAAGTAGTATGATGGGAACTATGTGCAGTCCACTGTGAAATTTTGAATCAATAAAATATTTAAAAATATCAATATACAAAGTTACTATGAGAAAGATCAAAAGACCAAAAATAATAAAATACCGCATAACTTTAGCATATGTATCTTTTGCATCATAATCCTTCATTTTTGCAAAATAGAAGGGTTCAGCAGCATACCGAAACATCTGAATGAAAATGGTCATTAACATACCCAGCTTATAATTGGCTCCGTAGATGCCCAATTGTCTCATAGGAGACAATTCATCGGGAACGAATCTTTTTATCAGTTCTTTATCAGCCACTTCATTAATGGTTCCTGCCAGACCCACAACCAATAAAGGAAGAGAATATTTTAAAATCCGTTTTAACAGTTTTAAATCGATCAATTCCGGTAATACATTAATTTCCGGTAATAAAAAAAGCAATGTCAAAGCACTGGCAAGCAAATTGGAAAGAAAAACATAGCCTACCCCAACGGATGAATCATAGAAATTTAACAGGAAAGAAGAAGAATAATGAGTCTGTATATAAGGTAAAACAATAAAAAATATAAAGTTGAAAAATAGATTAATAACAACATTAAATATCTTTAAATAACCAAATTTTTTGGCTTTCCCCTCAAATCTGAGTTTGGCAAAAGGTACGGCAGAAAAAGCATCTATGGCAACAACAAAAGAAAACAGAGTTATAAGATATCTACGGTCCGGATACTCCAGGATTTTTGCTATTGGATTGTTGAAGAAGATAACCAGCAGAATAAATAAGAGTGAGGTGGTAAAAAGTGAAGCCATTATGGTAGAAAATACCTTCTTAGAATTTTCCTCGGCTTTGGTAAACCGAAAATAACCAGTCTCCAAACCATAAGTAAGCAGAATAAGCAAAAAGACTACATAAGCATAAAGATTGGTTACAATTCCATACTGCTCCTGGCTAAAAATATAAGTATAGAAAGGGGTGAGTACTACATAGTTCAAAAAGCGGGGGACTATTGTTCCAAGTCCGTATAAAGCGGTTTGTCCGGCTAATTTTCTATATTGTTGCACGAAAATTCAATTTTAAGGCTTAAAAGAGGATTAAAATGTTGTCGAATTTAAAAATAAAATATAGATTTATCTATCATTTTAAAATATAGGATTTATATTTTTAAAATGTAACATTTAAGCAATTCTGATTAATCATGATGGAATCCTCATGTTTATCCGGACTCTTATGATGTAAATTAGTAGAGATGAAGGTTTCACGTGGAAACATCTCAAATAATAAATTGGTTTTGTGTAATTTATATCATAACCTCCACCCCTATAATAAAGGGGGATATTTGGTTTTGAAACGTATTATTTGTTTCTTTGAACTGGGATTGAAGACCCAATTTTCAATGCAAATAACGCAGTGACTGTGTTTATAAAAAAACATAAAGTTTATTGGGATATTATGCAAATCAATGAAAGCGAGTGGAAATCCATACAAGAATATATTCAGTCACAATTCAATGTTAAACCCGATATACATAACATTTTGTTTTTGATTGGTGTACAGGAACTCGGGTATGGTTTTCAACAACTTGATCAGGCTACAAAAACAAAAGTTATTAATTTTGCTTCCATATACATTTTAAATTATGTAGAAAAAGAAAACAAACAAATCTTCAAAAATCAAGGAGATGAAGAAAATTATTACAATGAAGACATATACAAAACAGGTATAATCAATTATTTTAAATCAAAGAAAATATTATAAGGATGATAGATAAAATTAATAAATACCTGAATGATATTGACAATTTTCAGTCGAATGATCCTGAAGAAATTGAAGCTTTCAGGATCAAATATTTGGGAAAAAAAGGTCTTTTGAATGATATTCTCAGGGAATTTAAGAATGTCCCCAATGAAGAAAAGCCCCAGATTGGGAAGAAGATCAATGAATTAAAAACCAAAGCACAAGAAAAGGTCAATGCATTGAAATCCTCAGTCAAAAGCTCTGCAGGAAAAAAGATCCAGGATGTTACCCGCCCTTCTTATCCGTTGGAACACGGATCCCTGCACCCCATAACCCTTGCGAGAAAAGATATAATCGAAATTTTTACCAGGTTGGGATTTACCATATCAGAAGGACCGGAAATAGAAGACGACTGGCACAATTTTTCAGCTTTGAACTTTCCCGATGAACATCCTGCAAGGGACATGCAGGATACATTTTTCATTCAGCGTGATCCGGATGTACTTCTACGTACACATACTTCCTCGGCGCAGGTAAGGGTAATGGAGAAAACTGAACCTCCAATCCGTACAATATCTCCGGGTAGAGTATTCCGTAATGAAGCAATTAGTGCCAGGGCTCATTGTATCTTTCACCAGGTAGAAGGACTGTATATTGACGAGAATGTATCATTTGCGGATTTGAAACAAACCCTTTTATATTTTGCCAAAGAAATGTTCGGGAAAAAAACGGAGATCCGTTTTCGGCCTTCATTTTTTCCTTTTACCGAACCTTCTGCTGAAATGGATGTGTCCTGCACGCTTTGCGGCGGTGAAGGATGTAAGATATGTAAATATACCGGGTTTTTGGAAATTTTGGGTTGCGGAATGGTTGATCCTAACGTGCTGGAAAGTTCAGGAATTGACAGTACAAAATATACAGGATTTGCCTTTGGTATGGGAATAGAAAGAATTGCCCAATTGAAATTCAACGTGAATGACTTAAGGCTATACTTTGAAAATGATATGCGGTTTTTGGAACAATTTAAATCGAAATTATGATATTGTAGCGACACGCCATGGCATGTCGCTACAATATTATAACAATGGTTTAATTTTCTACAGTTTCTCCATTAACGCGTATTTCAGTAGTTAAATCAATGGCTTTTTTATAAACCGCGCTAACTCCACAATATCTTTCTTCCGAGAGATTAACCGCTTTTTTTAGTTTATCCAAGGGCAAATTTTTCCCCTGAAAAGAATAAATTACATGCATTTTATGGTAGTATCTTGGATGTTCTTCTGTTTGGTCTGCCTGGACTTCCACATCAAAATCATCCAATTCTACCCGCATTTTTCCAAGAATACTGATAACATCCAAGGCTGTACATCCGGCAAGTGAAACAAGCATTAACGGCTTGGGCGTTGGCCCCTTATTCTCACCACCAACCTTAGGAGATGCGTCTATAGTGATCGTGTGACCGTTCACTTCTGTTTGAAACTGCATGTTCTTTACGTGTGATAACTTTATTGATGTGTCCATACAAATTAATAATTTTAAATATTCATAAGGTATTTACAACAAAAATATATTATTTTTGTTGAAACTGTAATTCTTATAAAGAATATTAGATATAAACAAATGTTCATGTTTCAAAATGATACAGAAAGGTACTCTTAAATAAAATTATCTATATGGATTGCATTAATAGCCATGATACGGTTTTCAAGCATCTTACCAAAGAACAAAGGGAAATGCTGAATGAACAGAAATCTTGTAAATCTTACAAAAAGGGATCGGAAATTTATCAAGAAGGTAGTCGTACAAATGGCTTATATTGTATTAATGAGGGTATTGTAAAAATTTATAAAACAGGGATTGATGGTAGGGAACAAATAATATATTTTGCCAAATCCGGTGATATTATAGGTTATCGTTCCATTTTAAGCGGTGAACTTGCCTGTTCATCCGCAAAAACCATTCAGGATAGCACACTTTGCTTTATTCCCGGTGATATGCTTATATCTCTTATTAAAAACAATGGGGATTTTGCCCTGGATGTGCTGCAACAGAGCTGCAAAGAACTTGGTGAAGCCAACTCCTATATTACAGATATTGCTCAAAAAACGGTAAGAGAACGTCTTGCAGAAGTTTTGATCAAATTAAAAGAAAACTTTGATATTGATGAAAACAACGAACTACAAATTTCACTTACCAGAGAAGAACTGGCCAATATAGTTGGTACGGCCACAGAATCGGTTATTCGTTTGTTGTCTGAATTCAAACAGGACCAGTTAATAGACTTGAAAGGTAGAAAAATACGTTTGATAAATATAAAGAAACTGGAAAAAATTTCCAATGCATTCGGATAAAAAATCAAAGTAGAGGTTTCATTTTCAAAATATTTATTAAAAAAGCCTTTGTTGATTATCTCCTTTGTTGTATTGCCGGTTTAGATGTTTATAACCCAGAAAAGTTACCTCCCTCCCCCGTTGTGTTCGTTTAATATATCCTTCTTTAATAAGAAAAGGTTCATATACCTCTTCTATGGTTCCGCTGTCATCTCCAACAGCAGTAGCAATAGTTGTAATTCCTACCGGCCCGCCATTAAATTTATCTATAATGGTTGTTAGAATTTTATTGTCCATTTCATCTAAACCATGTTCGTCAATATTTAAAGCTTCCAGTGAATATTGGGCAATATCCATATCAATATATCCCTTCCCTTTTACTTGTGCAAAGTCTCTCACGCGACGCAAAAGGGCGTTGGCAATACGAGGAGTGCCTCTGCTTCTTGAAGCGATTTCTTCCGCGGCATCGTCGTGAATGGTTATATTGAGTATCCGGGCGGATCTGAGAATGATATTTTTAAGCACCGTGTAATCATAGTATTCAAGGTTGGCTTTTATACCAAAACGAGCCCTTAGAGGACTGGTTAAAAGACCTGAGCGGGTGGTAGCTCCGACCAGAGTGAATTCATTGATATTTAATTGCACTGAACGGGCACTGGGTCCTTTGTCAATAACAATATCAATATGAAAATCTTCCATTGCCGAATAGAGATATTCTTCAATAACAGGACTCAAACGATGAATTTCATCAATAAATAAAACATCCTGGTTTTCAAGATTGGTAAGTAAACCTGCAAGATCTCCCGGTTTATCGAGAACAGGCCCAGAAGTGAGTTTCAGATTAACATCCATTTCATAGGCAATGATATTGGCCAGGGTAGTTTTCCCCAATCCGGGGGGACCGTGAAGTAGCACATGATCCAAAGCATCATTCCGCATTCTTGCAGCCTCAACAAATATTTTCAGATTCTCTACTACCTTATCCTGACCTTCAAATTCATTAAAATAAGAAGGTCTGAGTTTCTGTTCAAACTCAGCTTCCTTTTTATTATACTTTTCTTCTCTGATGTTGAACCCATTGTCCATATCATATGATGTTTAAAGGTTCAATTCTTTAGAAATATCAAGCATCTGTTTAATCGGCTTCTTAGCTTGTTCTAGAGTTTGCCGATCCAATTCCACAGTGGGCTGTTCATATTTCAAACTGTTATAGATTTTCTCCATGGTTATCAGTTTCATAAAATTGCATTCACTGCAGCCACAAGTGGAATCTTTTGGTGGAGCGACAATAAATTGCTTTTCCGGATTCTGCCTTTTCATTTGATGGATTATTCCTGATTCGGTAGCCACAATATATTGCCGGGCATCATCTTTATTTGTAAATTTTAATAAGGACGAAGTGGATCCTACATGATCGGCCATAATTAAAATGGGTTTTTCACATTCAGGATGGGCAATAATCTTCGCATTGGGATAATCATTTTTGAGTTTTACAATCTTTTCGGTAGAAAATTCTTCATGTACATGGCAAGAACCGGGATAAACCACCATATTTTCACGGCCAGACATCCTTTTTATATAGTTGCCCAGGTTTTTATCCGGGGCAAAAAGGATGTTTTCCTCTTTTGGTAAATAATTCACAATATGTAACGCATTGGTGGATGTACAGCATATATCCGTCATGGTTTTAATCTTTGCCGTAGTGTTTACATAAGATATCACCGTGTGGTCGGGATACTTATCTTTAAACTTTTTAAATTCTTCCGGAGGACAGGAATCAGCAAGGGAACATCCGGCATTCAGATCGGGAATAATTACTTGCTTTTCCGGACTAAGTATTTTTGCTGTCTCTGCCATAAAATGCACACCTGCAAAGATAATAATATCAGCATTGGTTTCAGCGGCAACCTGAGACAGTTTTAAACTATCTCCAAGAAAGTCTGCAATATTTTGAATATCATTGGTTTGGTAATAATGGGCAAGAAGTATGGCATTCTTCTCTTTTTTCATTCTGCCTATTTCTTCCACCATATCTATTTTTGGATCTATAGGACTGTCTATGAATCCCTTTTCCTTTATATTATAATTGTTAACATGCATATTATATATTATATTTTTAAAATTGAAACCTAATAATGATGTATATGTTCGGTTAAAAGTGTTTGTTCTTTTTTTTGATTTTGTTTTGAAATGTAGAAATTAAATTCTAATTCATATTTAATTAACATAAATTTTAAATTCTTTTACTTGAAATATATACCGATAGGAAACTTATAAACAAATGGTGAATAACTTGTCGGGTTGATAAAATCAAGTTTTGTCTTATAAACATATTTGTTTATAAAGGTGTTCAATATATATGAGTTAAATCTAAAAAATATATTTTTTTATCTGTAGAATTTTTTTATGTAGACAAGCAATTTATGTATTCAAACAAAATAATTCACAAAATTATCACAAAAGTTAACAAAAATTTTCACCGGAGCGGTTAATAAAGAAGAAAGGTATAAATTTATAATTTGCTTATTTACAATGAGATATTATAAGTGATATTTTGGATTGAATTTATAGGTGGAATGGTTAATTTTGAATATTTTTGTATAGACAAAAGCAAAAACATGTTAGGGATAAAATCAATAGGAATTGCAAGCGATCATGCAGGATTTGAGTTAAAGGAAAAACTTAAATTATATCTGGAAAGCAGGGGTTATATTCTAGTAGATTTTGGAAGTTATTCGTCAGAAAGTGTGGATTATCCCGATTTTGCCCACACACTGGCCTATTCTGTTGAAAAAGGTGAGTGTGATATTGGAATCACCTTATGTGGTAGTGGCAATGGTATAAGTATGGCTGCAAATAAACATGAAGGAATCCGATCGGCCATCTGTTGGAAACCTGAGATAGCAAAGGTTACAAGATCCCATAACAATGCCAACATTTGTGCATTACCAGCCCGGTTTCTAGATTACGACCAGGCAATTGAGATCGTCGACATTTTTTTAAATACTGAATTTGAGGGCGGAGGGAGACATGAACGCAGAATAAAGAAAATACCCATAAAAAAATAGATTTTTATGTCAATGTTATCAAATACATGTAAGTATGCTATTCGTGGAACCATTTATCTTGCATTACATGAAGGGAAAAACCATAAGATTGGTATAAAGAAAATAGCCGAAGATTTAGATATTCCAACACCTTTTTTGGCCAAGATCCTTCAGAATCTGGTTAAACATAAAATTCTTTCTTCCACAAAAGGACCCCATGGAGGTTTTGGTCTGGAGAAAGATCCTGCTGATATTTCCCTTTTGGAAATTATTGAGGTAACCGACGGTATGGATATGTTCTATGAATGTTTGATTGGGCTTCCCACCTGCAGGGATCACGATCCGGATTTTGTGCCATGTCCCCTTAACAGAAAATTCAGACCCATTAGTCAACAATTGTATGATTTGTTTAAAGAGGAAACCATTTCTAATTTGAAGGAAGAGATTGAACATTCGGAAGGGAAAGTCGCCATTTAACCGGTATATTGAAATGCCACCCCCACTATAATTCCATTCGGCTTAACTTAATTAAAATTTTATTTTTGTTTTGAAGGTTAGAGCATACGGGTTTCAATGTGATATTTTAAAGGAGTAGTAAAGAAAAGCCAATAAAAATGCCAAACCTACGCCTGTCAGGTTTGCAAAAAAATCCGGTAATTCTGCTTGCCTGTCAGGCGTAAGGGCATATTGAAGTATCTCCATTATTGTGCCATAGGCCACCGGTGCAGCAATTACTACAACATATACTTGCCAGTTGTGGAAAAGACCGGTTGTTTTGACCATGCCATAGACAAGACTCAGGGTAAGCAAAAAGTACATAATGCCATGCATCAGTTTGTCCGAATTTCCAAACCGGAAAGGCTGAAACTCTTTAGCTGTCTCATCTGATCCCAAACTACCATAAGCAATAATTATCAGTAGAATGAGGAAAAATATAAAGGGTTTTACCGTGTTGTTCATTTTGGTAAAAATTCTGCCCGAAAATAATTCATAGAATTCAATTTATTGGATTATTGTATGACAAAATCCTCCTCCCATGAGCCAATAGTTTTCAACAGTTGTTTATATAAATAAAATATCGTTTATATTCAATAAATTGGTTTGTTAATTTTGTGTTTATTGTATGTTGACAATTTCTCTATATAATGCTTAATTAAAATTCTGTTTTCGATATACTGGTTGGTGTAATATTTGAGCACTTATTATCAATTATGGAACCCTTATGTTTATTTAAGTTCTTGTTGTATAGGATAGTAGATGAGGGGTTTCACGTGGAACAAACCGCGTATGATACACAAAACTTTAATAAACTTTTATTCAAATGAATTTTTTTTAAACTGACAAAAGATGGCCGGAATATACGTGCACATTCCCTTTTGCAAGACGAAATGTCCTTATTGTGATTTTTTTTCTGTAACCCGTCGGGGTGAGGAAAGCACCTTTATCAATGCCCTTTTGGGGGAAATAAGCCTTCAAAGGAATTATCTTCACCAGCGGAAGATCCGGACGCTTTACTTTGGCGGAGGTACTCCTTCATTGCTTCATCTGAGTCACCTGAAATTGATTTTTGATCGTATATGTGCGGCCTTTAACGTTGTCGGGGATGCTGAGATAACCATAGAATGTAATCCCGATGATGTTACTCCGTATTTTTTCCGGGAATTAAGGTCTATCGGATTCAACCGGTTGAGTTTGGGCATACAAAGTTTTCATGAGGAGGAGCTTAGAGTGTTGGGCCGAAGACATACTGTTAAGCAAAATGACCTGTCCATTCAACAGGCCCTGCAGGAAGGCTTTAAAAACATAAGCATCGATCTCATTTATGGTTTGCCTGGATCTACATCAAAAAGTTGGAAAGAAACTCTGGAAATGGCTTTTGAATATCCGTTTAAGCATCTCTCGGCATACCACCTCACGATTGAGCCCGGAACTGTTTTCGGAGATAGACTTAAAAAGGGTGAATTGGAAGAAATTTCCGAAGAAAACAGCGTGGCACAGTTTCGCAAGCTGATCGATTATTCAGGGAGCAAGGGTTTTGAGCATTATGAACTGTCCAGTTTTGCTTTACCGGGTTATTATTCCAGACATAATACCGGTTACTGGAAGCAGGAACCTTATTTGGGACTCGGGCCCTCCGCACATTCCTACAACGGGAACACCAGGCAGTGGAATGTTTCTCATACCCGGTTTTATACTGATTCGTTGTTGAAAGGACAAATACCCTGTAAATGGGAAATTTTAACCAAGCGGGATCATTTCAATGAATACCTGATGACCCGGTTGAGAACTCACTGGGGAGTAGATCTGGCTAAGATAAGCCGAAAATTCGGTTCCGGTTATAGGGATTATCTTTTGAAAGCTGCCCGTCCTTTTCTGAATAACCAATATTTAAAACGCAAGGGAAACGTTTTAACATTGACCAATGAAGGCAAGTTTATATCGGATACCATATTCCGGGAAATTTTCAAGGAGGAGCAATGATGAAACATTCAATGCTTTTTACTTTGTTTTCCTTCGTCCTGTTCCTTGGTTCTTCCGGTCTCTTTTCTGTATCTTTCCAATAATCCTTCCAATTTCTCTATCTCCTTATTTTTTCTCTGTATAATTCTTGTTTGTTTGTTGATGGAAGGAAATGAAAAGATTATACCAAGTACCACCCCTGCGATGATGGTGATTAACAGGATTAGTGAAAGAGGACCTTCCAGTGGTTCACCGAAGAAGAAGTCGATTTTCACATCGTGTGCGTTGTAAATTGCGAAAACACTGAGTATTAAAGCAATAATCAGTCCTAAGATGATTGATCTTTGCATAGTTATTTGTTTTTGTTAATATTTGTGTAAAGATAATCATTTAATTTGGTAAATAAAACATTTTTATCGATTGGTTTATTGATATTTCTTTATAGAATTTGCAAAAGTTGCTGTTTTTTTGAAAAGCCTTGATGCTTTCTTTTCAGGCGGGAAATTTAAGATATTTTATATTGATTGTATCTGGTATTTTAATGTTTCTGTTATATAATCCTGTTGTTGTTTAATAAGTTCCGTATGCATGGGTAATGACAATACTTGTTTGCTTAATTTTTCGGAGACAGGACATTCACTGTTGATCCCGTGTTCTCTGAATGCATTCTGCAAATGCATGGGTACGGGATAATAGACCATAGAAGGTATCCCTTTTTCTTGTAGTTTTGCTTTCAGTTGATCCCTGTCTATGTTTTCATCCAGCTTTATGGTATATTGGTGAAAGATATGAGAACCATGTTCCACTTTCTTGGGAACCTGAATTCCGTGAATATCTTTCAGTTTTTCGTCATAACGATTGGCTGCTTCTCTTCTTCTCCGGTTGAAATCGTCGAGGTGTTTGAGCTTTACATCCAGTATGGAGGCATGAATGGCATCCAGTCGTGAGTTCACACCTACCACATCGTGGTAATACTTCCTGTGTGAACCGTGGTTGGCTATCATACGTATTTTTTCACTCAACTTTCCATCATTGGTGAATATGGCGCCACCATCACCGTAAGTGCCCAAATTTTTAGAAGGAAAGAAAGAGGTGCAGCCAATGTGCCCAATCGTTCCTGCTTTTTGGGTGGAGCCGTTAACATCTGCATCCGCTCCTGTTGCCTGGGCGGCGTCTTCAATTACCCATAGACTGTGTTTGTTGGCTATTTCCGTTATTTTTTTCATATTAACAGGCTGGCCGAAAAGATGCACCGGAATGATGGCTTTGGTTTTGCCGGAAATCAAATATTCCAGTTGATCCGTATCGATATTGAATGTATCCGGGTCTACATCAGCAAAAACTGGTTTTAACCCTAACAGGGCAATCACCTCTGCCGAAGCAATGAAAGTAAAACTGGGGACAATTATCTCGTCGCCGGCTTTCAGATCCAGGGACATCAAGGCAATCTGAAGGGCATCGGTTCCGTTTCCACAAGCGATCACATTTTTTACGTTAAGGTATTGGGCCAGGTTTTCTTCAAATTGTTTTACAAAGGGACCTTTAATGAATGCCCCTGAATGCAGGACTTTCTTAATGGCATCGTCGATCTCAGACTCCAGCCTTTGGTACTGACCTACCAGGTCAACCATCTGAATGTTATTGGATGTTTCTTGTTGTTTCATTTACAGGCTCCTTTTATCCACAAATTGATTCAAATTACTCACAAATTGTCACATAAATTTTGTTCTTAATTTGTGATAATTTGCGGTCAAATTTTTTTGAGTTAATCTGTGCGCTTTAATTTTTTTATAATCGGGCATCCACTATATCTTTCGGTAATGCGCCCTTGATGTCGTACACTACCGTGGTTCCGTCTTTGCTGTATTGGTTCGGATCCAGTGCATTGAATTCCCTGTGGGCTACGGCTGCCACAATGGCGTCGTAGGTTCCCAGCTCTTCTTTTTGTTTAATCAGTTCAATGTCATATTCGGCTTTCACCTCTTCAAAATCGGCCCAGGGGTCGTATACTTCCACGTTGCAATTATAGGACCAGAATTCTTCTATTATATCTATCACCCTTGAATTTCGTATATCCGGGCAGTTCTCCTTGAAGGTAATGCCCAGAACCAGGACTCGGGAGCCTTCAATTTTTTGACCTTTTTTGATCATGTGCTTCACGGTTTCGGCAGCTATACGGAAGCCCATGCTGTCGTTCAGCCTTCTTCCGGCCAGGATGATCTCGGGATGGTGGCCGATCTCGGTTGCCTTATGAGTTAAGTAGTAAGGATCTACGCCAATGCAATGCCCCCCTACCAATCCTGGTTTGAACGGGAGAAAGTTCCATTTGGTGCCCGCAGCTTCCAATACTTCCAGTGTGTCAATGCCTAATTTGTTAAACAATACGGCCAGCTCATTCACAAAAGCAATGTTCAGGTCGCGCTGGGCATTTTCTATCACCTTGGCCGCTTCGGCTACTTTGATGGAAGAAGCACGGTGGGTACCTGCCGTGATGATGCTTTGGTAGAGGTTGTCTATTTTTTCAGCGATTTGTGGTGTGCTGCCTGCGGTCACCTTTTTGATAGTGGCCACCGTGTGTTCCTTGTCACCAGGATTGATGCGCTCGGGAGAATACCCTACATAAAAATCTTTATTGAACTTCAGCTTGCTGTATTCTTCCAGCACGGGCACACAGTCTTCTTCTGTGGCGCCAGGATAAACAGTGGATTCATAAATAACTACATCACCTTTATTTAAGACTTTGCCCACCGTTTGGGAGGCTTTCATCAATGGCTCCAGATCGGGCGTTTTGTGTTTGTCAATAGGAGTGGGAACGGTAACAATGTAGACGTTGCAGTCTTCTATATCCGCTGTTTTATGGGTTATAACAAGTCCTGGTTTACTGTCTGTTGTTACCGATTGTTTGTCTGCGGGAAGAATTTTTTGCAACTGTTCATCGTTTATTTCCCGGGTAACATCATGGCCGCTAGTTAACTCTTCAACCCTTTGCCGGTTCACATCGAAGCCCAACACGGGGTATTTTTTGGCGAATTCTGCGGCCAGGGGCAGGCCTACATAGCCCAGACCAATGACGGAGATTTTGGAGAGTTGTTCAATCATGTTGCCCACTAATTTTAAGGATTACACAAAAATAAACAAATTTCGCAAATTTAGTCCTTCTATCCTTCTTTCGCTCTCTTATTCTTTCGTGCTATTGGTGCTTCCCGGGAATAACTCCGTTTCATCCGGTCTCATAAGGGATGCATTGGAAAAGTAGTGGGCTTAAGATATTTGGAGATTACAAGCTAATGTATCATCAATTTTTTCAAGTAAGATGGATTGATGTTGATCAGGATATTTTGCTGGATCGCATCGATTCGTAGGAGCACCTTGTAGCGGTTTAACTGTTTCACGAGCTCTCCCTGGAA
>JAIPAF010000011.1 GCA_021740225.1 Bacteroidales bacterium
GAGCTAACCCAGGAGAATCTGAGCAGCCGGGTGGGCAAGAAAAGGACTACCATCTCAAACTACCTGCGTCTGCTTAAATTGCCTGCAGAAATACAGCTCGGCATCCGAGACAGAAAAATATCTATGGGCCACGCACGAACCCTAATCAATATTGAAGATCCGGAAAAACAACTTAAGGCGTATTACAGGATCATTGACGAAGGCCTCTCGGTAAGAAAAACCGAGGAAATCATACGGGAAATTAGTCAGCAGGAGCAGAAAAAGAAAAAAAGCTCTGCGGCTCCCAAAACTGAGCTCCCGGAGGAATATAAACAGGTTAAAAATCATTTGGCGGGTCATTTCAATACGAATATAGAACTAAAACGAAACAATAACGGAAAAGGTAAGATCATTATTCCTTTTAAGTCGGATAAAGACCTGGAACGAATCATGTCGATCATCAACAACAATAATGAAGAATAAGAAATTATGAAAATAAAAGAATCTACAAATTGTGGAAAACAGATTTGAAAAGATGGATTGGTGTTGCAGGTATTACGATACTTATCTTTATTGCTCCCCAAAAAGATAGCTATTCTCAAGAATCCGATACAACCGCTACTCAGGAAGCCCCTGTAGATACCCTTGCCCGAGAACAATCACCGAGGAAGGCAGCTTTATTGTCAGCTACTCTGCCCGGTATGGGGCAAATTTATAACAACAAAATATGGAAAGTGCCGATCATTTACATCGGCGCAGGGGTTATTTACTATGCTTATGATTTCAACGCCACCCATTACGACGAATACAAGACTGCCTTCACCAGGTTTGTAAACGGTGATATCCAGGAATATAACGGCATTACCAGCAAAAAAGGACTAAAAAGGGCAAAAGATTACTACCGCCGCTACCGGGATATGAACCTTCTCATTATGGCGGGATGGTACCTGGTACAAATCATAGATGCCACAGTAGACGCCTATATGTTCAACTTTGATGTGAGCGAAGACATAGCACTCCGATTCCAGCCAACCCCTGTTCACTCCAAAAATTATTATGTTGTTCCGGGCATAAAGTGTTCTATTAATTTCTAATTTTTATTAACTTAGCATCTTTAAATTTAAACCTCTATGCATAGACTATTGCTTATTATGCTTGCCGGAGCCATAATGGCTGGATTCTCATATAAAGTTGATGCTCAGGAAAATACTCTACCTGAAGTCAAAAGTATCGAAAAGAATTTCGCTAAAAATGTGGATGATCTGCTTCAACAGCATTATATTGAAAAATCTGGCTTCATTACCCAAGAAACCAAATATTCCGGCCGGGATACTTCGGCTCCGGTATATTCTGATTCCATCTATATAGAAAGGATTCGCAATATACAATCGGTCATTGACCTGAGTTACAATCAAATTGTCAGAAACTTCATCCATGTTTATACCGTGGAAAGAAGGGATAAAGTAAAAATCATGCTGGGGCTCAAGGAATACTACTTTCCAATTTTTGAGAAGATATTTGATCAATACGGCCTTCCTCTTGAACTGAAATATCTGGCAGTTATCGAATCCGCCCTTAATCCAGAGGCTGTAAGCCGGGCAGGAGCCACCGGGTTATGGCAATTCATGTATGGCACGGGTAAACTCTATGGATTAACCATAAATTCCTTTGTGGATGAACGCAGAGATCCACTGAAATCTACTTATGCAGCAGCCAAATATCTCAAAGATCTCTATGAAATTTTCGGGGAGTGGGATCTGGCAATCGCTGCATATAACTGCGGACCCACAAATGTAAAAAAAGCCATCTATCGCGCCGGTGGCAAAAAAAACTTCTGGGATATTTATTACTATCTGCCTTACGAAACGAGAGGTTATTTTCCGGCATTGGTAGCAGCCATGTACATGATGAATTATCATGAAGATCACAATCTTTACCGTGAAGCCATTGAGCTACCTCACCTTACTGATACAATACATGTGCACCAAAAATTGCACCTCAAACAGGTGTCCCAGGTGTTGAACATACCTCTGAAACAATTGCAGGATCTCAATCCCCAATATAGAAAAGACCTTCTCCCTGCCTCAAAACAAAACACGTTTTCCCTGAAACTGCCAATGAAAAACACCGGGAGATTTATTCAATTGCAGGATTCCATTTACAGTTATAAGGATTCTGTCTTCTTCCGGGAGGATATACTTAAAGAACCCCAAAGATCACGCTTTGTACACCAGACTCCCCAAGGTAAAGCAAAAATATATTATGAAGTAAAATCCGGCGACAATCTCGGCTACATAGCTGAATGGTTTAATGTAAGAGCCTCCCAACTACGAAACTGGAATAACATGCGGGGCAGTATGATCCGAACCGGACAGAAACTCGTGGTTTACGTGCCCAAGGATAAAGTAAGTTACTACAAAAAGCTTAACTCACTTTCATTCGCTGAAAAACAAAAAAGAATCGGAGAGCCTGCCGAAAAACAAACCCAAGTTAAGGAGGAGAATGACTTGGATAAGGATTATATTTATTATAAAGTAAAATATGGGGATACCTTATGGGATATTGCCAGAAAATACCCGGGGGTTACAGAAAAGGATCTCATAAAGCTGAACAATCTTCCCAATGAGCGTAAAATAAAAGCCGGGCAGTATTTAAAGATCAAGGAAAAAACCTGATCTGTGATATTGCCTCTCCTTTTCAACAACCCGGAGTAACATTCCTGTCTTAAAAACGCCATATATAAACAGGGGCTCAAAAGCCAGGATTGGTAACGTAAAAAGCTTTTCAGGATGATGAAACCTTTTAAAATCTTTCTGACCTTTCTTTCTATCCTGGCCCTTATTGTTTTAATCTCCTATTTCTTCCCTGAAGATGGAATACAGATCACCCCCAACTTCACACTGAACTTTCCGACATGGGATCGGCTGATGGATTACGAGGAGAAAGAATATAAAGACATCTCCAATATTGTGCAAAGCAATAAGCCTCAAGAGGATCTTACGCCTATAATACAGGATTCAACGCCCGAAGCGAGCGAAACAGATACGTTGGTTTCTTCAAAGGATTCCGGTGATATTGTGCTTACCGATACCGTAAAATCAGTGAATCAAACAGAAAGAACAAGCCCGGCCAACCGTTTGCAATACCCCGACAACAACCCCGAAGTTTTGTACCCCTTCTTCCGTTCACTTGAAAAACTCCCTAATAACAATGAACTCATCAGGATACTACACTATGGAGATTCGCAGATAGAAGGTGACCGAATATCCTCCTATATCAGGAAGCAGTTGCAAAAGAAATTCGGAGGTGCCGGCATTGGTTTGTTCCCTGTAGTATTGACCCACAATCAAAACATATCCATAAACTACTCCCATTCCAAAGGATGGAATCCTTACACCCTGCATGATACGGATCAGGCCAATTTCAGACATAAAAGATTCGGTGTACTTATGTCATTTTCAAGATTTTCTCCATATTATAGTTATTATCAGGATGAAGTTTATAAAGCCCGACTCACAATAGGGTATTCACCGAGTCAATTCAATCTGACCTCGGATTATATCCAGTGCAGAATCTTTTATGGTTACAATGAAGAGCCTTTCATTACAAAGATGAACTATGGGGGCAAAACTACAGATGCCAAGATGATGCCGGCTACCAATTCCTTAAAGAAAATGAACTGGGAAGTACCGAAGTCGGTGGACCAGTTTAGGCTCGGGTTTCAGGGAAACCACAGCCCCGATATATATGGTATTTCACTTGACGGGCAACAAGGAATCGCCCTTGATAACATCCCACTCAGGGGCAGTAGCGGGATAGACTTTACCAAATCCGACACCAGCTTCTTAAGGGCTATGTTCAATAAGTTAAACGTGAAACTCATCATTTTGCATTTTGGAGTAAATCTCGTCCCAGTAGTTCGAGATAATTATGACTTCTTTGAAGAAAGATTCTATAAACAACTCAGAATGTTCAAGTCATTCGACCGGGACTTGTCCGTTATTGTTATGGGTGTTACGGATATGTCAAAAAAAGAGGGAGGACAATATGAATCGTATCCCAACATCCCTAAGATAAGGGATGCACAGAAAAATGCAGCATTCCGGGCCGGTTGTGCTTTCTGGGATACCTATCAAGCCATGGGAGGTAAAAATTCCATGCCAAGCTGGGTATTCGCCAACCCTCCGCTGGCCAGAAAGGACTTCACTCATTTTACATACAAGGGATCGGTGGTCATCTCCAAGATGTTTTATAAAGCCCTTATGAAGGATTATCGGAAATATAAACAAAATAACCAACAGGAACATATCATAAGACCTAAAAGAAAATAGCCGATGAAGGAAATCAAGTGGATAACCTGCTTACCAGGCGGGTTCATACCATTTTTGAACAAGACTTTTTAAAACCCTAAGCGAGTTGTGGAGTATCTTCAAGAAATACTGACGTATTCCGAAGAAAAGCCCATGCTTTTTACAAGGCTCTATTTCTGGGTATTCTTTACGGTACTCCTGGCATTCTACAGCATACTGTATCGCAGGCGTGCCATACGCAATGCCTATCTTTTTGTCCTAAGCCTTTTCTTTTATTATCAATCCAGCGGATACTTTTTTACCCTCCTGATTTTTTCAACAATAGCGGACTTCACCCTGGGGCATCTCATCTACCAATCGTCCACCCGGGTAAAAAAGAAGCTCTTCGTAGCCACCAGCGTGCTCATCAACCTGGGAGTGCTTTCCTACTTCAAATACAGCTACTTCTTTGTCGAGATGGTCAACCGGATATTCGACACCAACTACGAGGTAGTAAACCTGCTGGCCAAATTTTCGAACCAACTGGCAGAAACAAATTTTGATGTAGGTACCATCATACTCCCGGTAGGGATCTCTTTCTATACTTTCCAAACCATCAGTTATACGGTTGACGTTTATCGGGGCAAAATCAAACCGGTGAACAACATCATTGATTTCGGCTTCTATGTATCGTTTTTCCCCCAACTGGTAGCCGGTCCCATTGTCAGAGCAGCGGAATTCATACCCCAGCTCTATCAGAAATTCAAGCTCACCAAACGGGAGTTCTCCCATGCCCTCTTTTTGATCATGACCGGGTTGATGAAGAAAATGCTGATATCCGATTACATCTCCATTAATTATGTCGACCGGGTTTTTGAAGCACCCCTCTCCTATTCCGGATTTGAAAATGCAATGGCTGTATACGGCTATTCACTTCAGATATACTGCGATTTCTCAGGCTATACAGATATTGCCATCGGTGTAGCATTGCTCATGGGATTTCGGCTACCTGTAAACTTTAATTCTCCCTACAAAGCCCTTAATGTTACGGATTTTTGGCGGAGGTGGCACATCTCTCTGTCTTCCTGGCTTCGGGATTACCTCTATATCCCTTTGGGAGGAAATAAAAAAAGAAATCTTCGCCGGCATGTAAACATTATGATCACCATGCTGCTGGGAGGGCTATGGCACGGAGCGCACCTTCGGTTCATTATCTGGGGCGGTATACATGGTGTTGCGCTCATCATACATAAACTCTGGATGTCTTTAATGAAAAGACTCAATTCTCATTACCACTCCATTTACGGCAGCAGCCGGTTGGGCAGATTCCTCTCCGTTTTCCTTACATTTCACGTAGTCACGGCAGCATGGATATTTTTCAGGGCCCAGAACATGAATAAGGCCAAACAAATGATCAACCAGATAGTCTATCATTTTGAAGCCGAGATGATCCCCCGGATGATCGCTTCCTACCAGGAGATTTTCGGCATGATCGCTATAGGTTTCATACTGCATTGGTTACCAGCCAACTTTAAAGAACGTTACAGGGGATGGTTCATCCAAACCCCTTTAGTGATAAAGCTGTTGGCTGTTATCCTGCTGGTAATCATCATCTACCAAGTAAAATCAGCAGCTATACAGCCGTTTATATACTTTAAATTTTAATGATAAGTGCTACCGAACGAATAATCCTGGTATCTAACCCAACTGGGTTAATCCTATTTCATCAACAATATAAGCAAGCTCCCCTGCAATATAAAAAGCTTTTTCCCCTGCCAGCTTTTCCTAACATACAAAACCTATGATTTCATGCAATACACCGGGTAATTGTAACTCGGGACACAAAAACATGAAACGAGACTTTATAATAATCCATGATCACTCTACCCTATTCTTCCTGATTCATCTACTGCGATCCAGCTTAAACCGTATCCTTAATACTCCATTCTCAAAGCTGGTAGTGGTGAGTCGAAATTCGCCAATTTCGGCAGTATTAGATACATGTTCGCCAATACAGGGACAGGAGTCGTAATCCCCTACATTCACAATACGCACAGAATGAAGCTCCTGCTCGGGAAGTTTTGAAATATCGTAAAGATGACCTGCCTCCGACATATCGACATGCTTTTCTGTAACCGGCAATCCCAAATGAATCACCCGGTTTACCTTTTCCTGAATCTGTTCCTCCTCATCTTCAGTAAGGGGTCTGGTGAAATAGTAATCGCATTTGCTCTTCTTCCTTTCCAGGTGCATGGAAAAACAACGATCGCAGCCAAACATACGGATCATCGTCTGGTTCAGAATATGTTCAGCTGTGTGCATCTGCGGATCGTATCGCTTCATAATCTCCGTTTTTATAGGGAACAAGTATAAGAAAAAATGGCTAAACTATAATTGCAAAATATGTTGTAAAATTTATTAACTTTAGGGTATGTATTTTAATCAGTCTACCATGGCTTGTTTTCGCTATTGGTCAATAAAACACAAAGAAAGGACAAAAATTCATTTCCTATGAAAAAGAAAATAACCGTTCTGGGTGCAGGGATGGTTGGAAAAGCAATCATCCACGACCTCTCAGGAAAATACAAAGTAACTGCTGTCGATGTTGACGAAAAGGCTTTACAATACTGCCATGAGCAGTATGGAATAAAGACCATACACAAGTACCTAAACAATTCCCAAAACATTAAGGAAGTAGTGGCCAATGCCGATTATGTGGTTTCAGCCGTACCGGGATTTATGGGTTACAATACTCTGGAAGCGGTTATTGAAAGTGGAAAAGATGTGGTTGATATCTCTTTCATGCCCGAAGATTTTATGCAGCTCAACCAAAAAGCCAAAGAAAATGGTGTCACTGCCATTGCCGATTGTGGTGTGGCGCCGGGGATGCCTAATATCATTTTAGGACATCACAATGATGAAATTAAGGTGGAACGTTTCGAGTATTTAGCAGGTGGCTTACCTAAAGAGCGAAAGTTTCCCTTTGAATACAAAGCTCCTTTTTCTCCAATTGATGTGCTGGAAGAATATTTTCGACCAGCACGGGTCAAGGAATATGGCAAAATGGTTACCAAACCAGCTATGAGCGATGCCGAAATGGTATACTTTAGGAATATCGGGCATCTGGAAGCTTTCAATACTGACGGACTCCGCTCAATGCTGCAAACTATGAGCCACATACCCCACATGAAAGAAAAAACGCTTCGTTACCCCGGTCATATCCGTATTATAGAAGCCCTAAAACAATCAGGCTTCTTCAACAGAAAGGAAATCCATGTTGGCGACCAGATAGTAAAACCACTCGAGGTAACCAATCAGGTACTGATGAAGGAATGGGAACTGCAACCCGGTGAGGAGGAGTTTACTCTAATGCGGGTGATCATGGAAGGACAAACCGATAAAGAACACTCCCGTTTCATCTACGATATGTATGATGAATACGACAAAGAAACCGATCTAACCTCTATGGGAAGAACCACAGGCTTTGCTGCAACGGCCGTTATCAATCTGCTCGATGAAAAACACTATCAATACAAGGGAGTCTTCCCACCTGAAAGTGTAGGCAAAGAAAGGAAATGCTTCCCGTTTATCATGAGTTACCTTAGAGAAAGGGGTGTTTATTATTATATGAGTGTAGAAAGACTTTAAAAACCATCAATCTTCATCGCCTCACGTAAGCTTATTGAATGATATGAGCTTATACTGTCAAAAAATCCAATATAAAGAATAAAAAATCCCGGAAATTGTCATACCGGGACCTCACATTTGGGTGGAGGATGGGACTCGAACCCACGACCTCTGGAACCACAATCCAGCGCTCTAACCAGCTGAGCTACATCCACCATGTTGTGTTTAAATACCATTATTTTGTGGAATGTGCAAAAATAACACTTTCTTTAGAAGAAACTAAAATTTCAAATGAAAATTTTATTTAAAAGCTGCGAGCTATAAAGCTTGATTGTTAATAAAATTTTACTAATTTTGACTCCTTGTTCTCCAAATGTGTGGAAAACAAGTTATTAATTACAACATCCATATAAGAATGTAAATAAAAGGCTGTAAGAAACTATGAAAATCTATCACACCAATCAAATCAGAAATATTGTTTTACTGGGAAATGCCGGAAGCGGTAAAACAACTCTGAGTGAAGACATGCTTTATGAGGGAGGTGTTACTCACCGCAAAGGAACGATACAGGGTAAAAACACAGTATCCGACTATAACCAGGTGGAACAGGAAAACCTCAACTCCGTTTATTCTTCCATCCTCTACACCGAATTTACAGATCATAAGATCAATATACTTGACGCTCCCGGGGGGGATGAATTCATCGGACAGGTAATAGCCGGCTTCAATGCTGCGGATTCCGGCATGATGGTAATCAATTCGCAGAACGGCGTTGAAGTGGGTACGGAGATTCACAGCCGTTATTGCGAATACCATAACATGCCCTTCGTTTTTGTTGTGAACCATCTGGATCATGAAAAGGCCAATTTTGAAAAGACCCTGGAAAACATCAGGCAAAATTTCGGAAACAAAGCAGTAGTAGCACAATATCCTGTTAATTCAGGGCTCAGCTTTGACTCGATCATCGATGTGGTTAAGATGAAAATGTACAAGTACAATCCGGATAAACAGGTGACGGAAGAATTTGATATCCCGGATGACCAAAAGGATCAGGCAGAACAGTACCACAATGAACTGGTTGAAGCCGCAGCAGAAAATGATGAAAGCCTGATGGAGACCTTCTTTGAAAAAGATACTCTGAGCGAAGAGGAGATGATGAAAGGGATCAAAGAAGGACTGGCACAACGTGGAATATTCCCCATTTTCTGTACAGCGGCCGGAAAAGGTATAGGTGTGCAACGGCTAATGGAGTTCATAATAAATTCCTGTCCTGCACCCACCGAAAGAGAGACACCAAAAACCACAGACGGAACAGAAGTGGAGTTTAACCCTGAAGGGCCCGTTTCCTTATTTTTCTTCAAAACATTCAATGAGCCACATATAGGTGACATCAATTATTTTAAAGTAATGTCGGGTACAGTGGAAGAAGGAATGGATCTGATCAACGCCACCACTCAAGGCAAAGAACGGTTATCCCAAATATATGTTACAGCAGGCAAAAACCGACAGAAAATAAACAAACTGATGGCAGGCGATATAGGGGCGGCGGTAAAACTAAAAACTACCAAGCTCAACCATACACTGAACCAGTCAAAAGTCAGCCATCAGTTCCCTTCCATCGAATTTCCCGAACCCAAGTACCGTACAGCCATCAAGGTGTTGAATGAATCTGATGAAGAGAAACTTGGAGAAGAGCTGAGCAGAATACAACAGATCGACCCGACCATTCAGGTAGAATATTCCAAAGAACTAAGACAGATCATACTCCATGGACAGGGTGAGCACCAGTTGAATATTTTGAAATGGCACCTGGACAATATATCGAAAATTGAAACGGAATTCATTCCTCCCAAGATACCTTACCGGGAGACCATCACCAAAGTGGCCCAGGCAAGCCACCGCCACAAAAAACAATCGGGCGGTGCCGGGCAGTTCGGTGAAGTATATCTGGTGATCGAACCCCACAGGGAAGATGCACCGGATCCCACATCCTATAAGGTGAACGGAATGGATATTTCCCTTAACATTCGTGATAAACAAGAACATGAACTTGAATGGGGCGGTAAACTGATCTTCTACAACTGTATTGTAGGAGGAGCCATCGATGCCAAATTCATGCCTGCAGTACTCAAGGGAATCATGGAAAAAATGGAAAACGGACCACTAACCGGTTCCTACGCCCGCGACATACGGGTTGCCGTATACGATGGAAAAATGCACCCCGTAGACTCCAACGAGGTATCATTCAAAACCGCCGGACGTGCTGCATTCGAAAAAGCCTTTAAGGATGCCAATCCAAAGATTATGGAACCCATTTACCGTATTGAAGTACTCGTACCAAGCGACAGAATGGGCGATGTGATGAGCGACCTGCAGGGAAGAAGAGCGATGGTCGAAGGTATGGACAGCGAAAGAGGCTTTGAAAAGATCAAGGCGAAGGTGCCTCTTGCTGAAATGCATAAATACAGCACCTCTCTGGGCTCACTTACCGGAGGACGTGCTACTTATACCATGAAATTCTCAGAATACCAGCAAGTGCCTCCTGAAATCCAGGAGAAATTAATCAAAGAATTTGAGGCACAGAAAGAAGAAGAAAAGGGCTAACCACTACAACATAACCCTGAAAAAAGCTCCGGAATGTTTTCATTTCGGGGTTTTTTTATACCAAAAACCATAAACAACGATTAATTTTCACGGAAAAGATACAGGAATCCCGAATACTGCCTGTCCTCATGCATAACCCCGTCATACCCCCTGCCCTTGATAACATAAATATAAACCCCTTCCGCAGCATCCCGGTTACTGTTCCTGACCTTTCCATTCCAACCTTTCCAATTTTCAGGATCGCCATTAAAGCGATATACCAGTTCGCCGGAACGATTAAAAACAGAAACCTCAATCCATTTCATCGATACAACTCCCCGTTTCCCACCTGTTATATTACTTTTCTTGGGCAGTACAAAGTAATCGTTTTTCCCGTCATCATTGGGTGTAAAAACATTAGGTATTTGGGTAGTATCAATTCTGGAGGAATCAGCCTCTATGTGATAAAACGTTGTGCTGTCGTAACAACCGTAATCGTTACTTACAGTCAGACGAACAGGATATTTCCCGGGCTTGTAGGGTTCAACCTCGGTGGTAAGAGGAATCTCCTCTTCGGAACTCCAGAGGATGCTATCCCTGCCCCTGAGTATGTTCAATGAATCATTGAACCCCACCCAATCATAATATTGGGCATTTTTAGATTTGTTTTCAAAGGTTACATCCAGAAGCGCTTCATTCACTTCATTTTTATTATAATCCACCACAGAGCCATCGTTCAGTATCTTTTTAACATCAAACTCTGCTTTGACTGCTTTGGCTTCTACACCCTCAATGGTTTTTGAACGGCTATTTCCAAAAACATTACGCACCGTGAGGGTATAATCGGAATCTTTATAAGGCATACCTAATGGAGTACCTATTTTGCCTATGAAACGGTCACCATAATTATAAAGCGTCTCCGGGTCAAATATATCCACATCTTCACTGGATTCCCAGGTAACGTTGCGGTTATTGTAAATACGTGTAGAAACATACGGCGAATCGGCCAAGTTGTAATATTCATAATTCTCTAACTCAAACTGATCTACCGAAAGCCAAATGCTCTCACAATTATTTTGTGCAATTTCCATTTCACCGAAATCCGGCATGGTATCAAGAATTACCCAGGCATTGAATAATTCCAGACTATCCTCATCACTTAATATTTCAACACGCATGCCTTCGGTGGCATGCTTAAGATCATTCCGGGAATACAGAGAATCCAGATGAATTCTTGATAGTGTGGTATCTTTGTGGATTAAAAGAGAATCAAATTCTTGGGTATCTCTATTGAATCTTTTCCATAGAAAATTTGAGGTATCCTCGGTAGTATGAGAGGCAGCCATCACTTTTCGCTCATTATCTGAAAAAAAAACAATGATGGTGTCTTCACCGTAGTCAGTAGATCTACGATGATCAGCGCTACCTTTAAAATCGTATAATTGGGAATAGGAAGTAACTGAAACCAACGACAGGAGAAAAAATATCAGTAGGGGTAAACTTTTACTGCTCATCATCAAAATTTAAATCCATTCAGAACACAATATTAACAATTTTGTTGAAAAGTGCTTCATATAAATATACAAACTAAAGATCCAATTTTTATTTTTGGGGGATCGCAATGGGATTAATTTTGCGGTTTTTTATGGATTACAAAAAATTGTGCATCAAGTGGAAAATTTTCTTAACCCTCTCAATAAAGCCCAGAAAGAAGCTGTTAAGAACTATAAGGGGCCCTCGCTGGTGATAGCAGGAGCCGGTTCAGGCAAGACAAAGGTTTTAACCTACCGGATAGCCTATATTCTGAAACAGGGGGTTAAACCCTGGAATATTCTTTCCCTGACCTTTACCAATAAGGCAGCTACCGAAATGAAGAAACGAATAGCTGAGATGGTGGATGAAGAATCGGCGCGAAAATTGTGGATGGGCACATTCCATTCCATATTTTCCAGGATCCTGAGGCTAGAATCGCAGGCTACCGGATATTCTAAAAACTATACCATATATGATAGCGTGGATTCGAAAAATCTGGTAAGAAAAATCATCAGGGAACTGAGCCTGGACGAAAAGGTCTACAAACCCAATCAGGTGCTCGGGCGAATATCCACGGCAAAAAACAATCTGATCACCAGCCAGTCATACTCCAATAACCCACAAATCATCCAGCAGGATGAAAATTCAAGGAAACCAAGGATTGCGGATATTTTTCGTATTTATTCCTCACGATGCCGAAAAGCGGATGCAATGGATTTCGACGACCTGTTGCTTAACACCAATATTTTATTCAGAGATCACCCGGAAATATTAAGAAAGTACCAGGATAAATTTCATTACATTCTGGTGGATGAATATCAGGACACCAATTTTGCCCAATACCTGATCGTCAAAAAACTATCACAGAAATTCAGAAATCTTTGTGTGGTTGGCGATGACGCTCAGAGCATTTATTCTTTTAGAGGCGCAAAAATTGAAAATATTCTGAATTTTCAGAAAGATTTCCAGGATGCCGGCCTTTACAAGCTGGAGCAAAACTACCGTTCGACCCAAACCATTGTAGATGCCGCCAACAGCATGATTCGGAAAAATGAAAATCAAATCCACAAGAATGTGTTCTCTGAGCAGCATGAAGGCGATAAAATAGAGGTGTTGTCATCGTTTACCGATACGGAGGAAGCCTATAACATTGCCAGATCCATCAGCGATAAAATCAACAGCGAAGGCTACGATTATCAGGATTTTGCCATTCTTTACAGAACAAACGCCCAATCAAGAAATTTTGAGGAGGCATTCAGAAGGTTTAACCTGCCTTATAAAGTATATGGAGGGATCTCATTTTACCAGCGAAAAGAGATCAAGGACATGCTTGCTTATTTAAGACTAAGCATTAATTTTAAAGATGAAGAAGCATTATTGAGGATCATCAATTACCCAGCTCGGGGCATCGGAAAAACTACCCTGGAAAAAGTACAGAAGTATGCCAATAAGAATAGTTTAAATATATGGGATGTATTGGATAACCTCACGGAACACCAGATAGACATTAACAGGAATACTGCAGAAAAAATCAGAAAGTTCACCGAAATGATCAAAGGATTCAGCAAACTGGCCGTGGAAAAGGATGCTTACCAGGCTGCGATCACCATTGCTGAAAAATCGGGTATTATCAATGACTTGAAAAATCCCGTGACCCTGCAGGAACAAAACAAATTTGAAAACATACAGGAAATATTAAACGGAATAAAGGACTTCACCGAAGGTTATGAAGGAGAAGAAATACCAACCCTTGAGGAATACATTCAAAATGTTTCCCTGCTGACGAGTGCCGACAATGAAAGTAAAGAAGACATCAACAAAATAACGATTATGACCATGCATTCTGCAAAAGGTCTGGAGTTCAAAAATGTTTATCTGACAGGCATTGAGGAGGGAATTTTCCCTTCCAGGATGTCGATGAATAGCGATAAAGAATTAGAGGAAGAAAGAAGACTTTTTTATGTCGCACTAACCAGGGCGGAAGAGAAAGCCATACTAAGCTATGCAAATAACCGTTATAAATGGGGTGTATCCAATAAATCGCGTCCAAGCAGATTCATATATGACATCGACCCAAAATACATGAACTTTCCTGACTACGAACCGGGGAGAAATGGGGAAAGCGAGCCAGATGATCTGAAATCGGACAAATTATTTGACTCCGGTAGGAATTCAGCAAAAAAAACTCGCAACCTGAAGAAAATCGGGAAAAGCCCGAAGGGTAACCAGCCGCAAGCCGAATATAAGGGAGAGCTACAGGTGGGGATGAAGGTGGAACATGATCGCTTTGGCAAGGGAAAAATTCTCAATATTGAGGATGGCCCACCAAATACAAAGGCAACGATATTTTTCAATGAACATGGTCAAAAACAGCTTCTTCTGAAATATGCCAAACTAAAAATAATATCCTGATAATTTGCTGGCAATTCAAAAACAACTAATTTTGTACAAATTTAATTTTATCTGATATGGAGTATAATACAAGTAGAAAACAATTAATCTTACCGGAATATGGGCGGAATATTCAAAAACTGGTAGAATATTGCAAAACAATCAAAGACAAGGAAAAGCGGAATAAGATGGCTCAGGCCATTATTGATATTATGGGCAACATGTATCCACACTTTAGAGATATAGCCGATTTCAAACATAAGTTATGGGATCACCTCCAAATGATGGCTGAATATGAGCTTGATATTGACTCTCCTTACGAAGCGCCTCCAAAGGAAACTTTCAGGAGTGAACCGGATCCTGTTCCTTACAACAATAAAGAAATAAAATACAAGCATTACGGGAAAGTCATCGAACGGTTGATTCAGAAAGCTTCGGAGTTTGAGGAAGGGGAAGAAAAAAATGCCCTGATTGAAACCATAGGCAATCAAATGAAGAAGAATTACCTCATCTGGAATAAGGATACGGTAAGTGACGAACAAATATTCAAGGACATGGAAGAGCTCTCAGGTGGGAAAATCAAAGTGGATCGGGAAAAAGTCAAGCTGACTGATGCCAAAGATATAGTCAGCAAATTCAAGAAGAAACGAAACACCAAAAAGGGAAAAAACAACAATCACCAAAAATCCCATTGATTTATGGGTTCATTTATCATCAAAGGGGGCAAAACCCTAAAGGGAGATATCCATCCACAGGGTGCCAAAAATGAAGCCCTTCAGGTAATCTGCGCTACCCTTCTTACTCCTGAAAAAGTAACCATCCACAACATACCCAACATCAGGGACGTCAACAAACTGCTGGATCTGATCAAATGCCTGGGCGTCACGGTTACCAGAGAATCTCACTCCACTTACAGCTTCAAGGCCGAACATATCAACTTTGAGTACCTGAAAACAAAAAAATTTACTGAAAAAGCAGAAGGTCTGAGAGGCTCAATAATGATCATGGGTCCTTTACTGGCCCGGTTTGGAAAGGGGTATATTCCCAAACCAGGTGGGGACAAAATAGGAAGAAGACGGCTGGACATTCACTTTCATGGCTTTGAAAAACTGGGCGCTAAGTTTGTATACAACCACCAAAGCAATTTTTATACAATTGAGGGAGCCCGTTTAAAGGGTAATTATATGCTTCTTGAAGAAGCTTCGGTGACAGGTACCGCTAACATCATCATGACAGCTTCCATGGCGGAAGGTATTACCACCATATACAATGCAGCATGCGAACCTTATGTTCAACAGCTCTGCCATATACTTAACCGGATGGGAGCTTCTATTTCCGGCATCGGTTCAAACCTGATAACAATTAAAGGGATAAAGGAACTGAAAGGCTGCACCCACCAAATTCTCCCTGACATGATAGAAGTGGGCAGTTTCATTGGAATAGCTGCGATGACCCAATCAGAATTTACCATCAAAAATGTTTCATACGATAACCTGGGAATCATCCCCCAGTCTTTCAGAAGGCTGGGGATAGAAGTCCAAAGGAAAGAAGATGACATTTATATTCCCAAACACGAGCATTACGAAATTGAAACATTCATAGACGGTTCGATCATGACCATTGCCGATGCACCATGGCCGGGCCTGACTCCCGACCTGCTCAGCGTAATGCTGGTTATAGCATCCCAGGCCAGGGGAAGCGTCCTGATCCACCAAAAAATGTTTGAAAGCAGGCTCTTCTTTGTAGACAAACTCATAGACATGGGTGCCCAAATTATTCTCTGTGATCCCCACAGAGCAACTGTTATAGGTCAGGACCATCAGATCAGACTGCGTCCTACCAAAATGACCTCGCCGGACATAAGAGCCGGAGTAGCTCTACTCATTGCAGCACTTTATGCTGATGGTACCAGCACCATTCATAATATCGAGCAAATTGACCGTGGGTATGAAAATATCGATACGCGGCTGAACCAGATTGGAGCTGACATTCAAAGGATGGAATAAACAAAATACTTGCCACAATTTCATTTACCTGCCTATTGCCTTGTGTCAATTTGTCGCAATACCATATTTTGGCAAATTATTTGATCATTAAGAATGAAATTTTTGAATCAGCTTGTGTGGACACTAAAAAACAGGATTTGGATATGACAAAAGAAAAAAATATGAAATCAGAAGCAAAGAAAAATCAGGAACAACTCAATACAGAAGAAACCCAGGAACAAACGCAACAACAGGCACAGGAACAGCAAGGCGAAGAGACGGTAGCCCGGGAAAAAACGGAGGAAAAAAAACAGGAAGAGGAAGAGCAACAGGAACAGGAAGAAGCTGAAGCACAGCAGGAAGAAAAAGAGGAAGAAAAGAAAAAAGAAAAATCAGATAAGGAAAAACTGGCAGAACTTCAGGATAAATACCTTAGATTAACGGCTGAATACGACAATTACAGGAAAAGAACCCTTAAGGAAAAAATGGAACTCACAAAATCAGCCGGTGAGGATATTTTGAAGGGATTACTTCCTATAATGGATGATTTTGAAAGAGCGCTTCAGTCAATAGATGATGCCGGAGACAATCAAGCTGTAAAAGACGGGATTTATTTGATATACAATAAATTCAAAGATTTTTTAAAACAGCAGGGACTTCAGGAAATAGAAGCACAGGACAAAGATTTCGATACCGACAAACACGAGGCCGTTTCAAAGGTTCCCGCACAAAATGAGGATATGAAAGGTAAAGTAGTAGATGTAGTGCAAAAAGGATATTATTTGAACGATAAGGTATTAAGATATGCCAAGGTAGTGGTCGGAGAATAGAAGCCAGGATGTAGCATGTCAGGTATTTTTATACATTACATTCCCAAGGAAGGAATAAAAAAATTTGTCAAAAAATAAGGAAAAGAGAGATATTTTATGGCTGGTGAAAAAGATTATTATGAAATATTAGGTGTTTCTCGTGATGCTTCCCAGGATGAAATCAAGAAGGCATACCGCAAGATGGCGATAAAATATCACCCGGACAAAAATCCGGGTGATAAAGAGGCGGAGAGAAAGTTCAAGGAAGCAGCCGAGGCATACGAGGTATTAGGCAATCCGGATAAACGGAAAAAATATGATCAATTTGGCCATGCCGGAGTCAAAGGCGGAGCCGGTGCCAGCGGTGGTGGTGGCTTCAGTGGCGGCGGTATGACCATCGAAGACATCTTTGAGCAGTTCGGAGACATCTTTGGCGGCGGTTTCGGTAGTGCTTTCAGTGGTTTTGGTGGTTTCAGCGATTTCGGTGAATTCGGCGGAACTACCGGAAGAAGGAGAAGAAGCCGCAGAACCAGTAAAGGTTCGAATATCCGGGTAAAGGTGACCCTTACCCTTGAAGAAATCGCTAAAGGAGTAAATAAAAAGCTGAAGCTGAATAAATATGTACAATGCGATGCCTGCAACGGAACAGGAGCGGAAAAAGGTTCATCTTCAGCTTACAGCACCTGCCCGACCTGTAAAGGAGCAGGCCAGGTAACGCAGGTTACCAATACCTTTTTGGGTCAAATGCAAACCACCTCAACGTGTCCGCAATGTGGTGGCGAAGGCAGAATCCTTCATAACAAATGCACCAAATGCCATGGCGAAGGAATCGTCAAAGACAGCGAAGTGGTTTCTGTTGATATACCTGCAGGCGTAGCAGAAGGCATGCAGATGACCGTAAGCGGAAAGGGCAATGCAGCCAGAAGGGGAGGAGTTAACGGTGACCTGATCGTACTGATTCAGGAAAAAGAACACCCTTATTTTACCCGCGACGGTAATGATCTGATCTACGGTTTGTATATAAGTTTCCCCACAGCTACAATGGGTGGACCTGTGGAAGTACCCACCCTGGAAGGTAAAGTTAAAATCAAAGTAGAACCGGGCACGCAACCGGGAAAAATATTGCGCCTGCGTGGTAAAGGCCTTCCGGAAGTGAACGGTTACGGCAAAGGAGATCTGTTGGTTAATATCAACGTATGGGTACCCAAAAACCTGAGCAAAGAGGAGAAAAAAATGATGGAAACCATGGAACAATCTCCCAATTTCAAACCAAACCCGGATGAAACAGATAAATCCTTCTTTGAAAAGATGAAGGCATTCTTCGAATAATAAAAAAGGCAATAAATCCCCATATATATTATCCTTTACACAAAACGGCGCTTTGATAAGCGCCGTTTTTAATTGCAGAATATCGTACATTTTTTTATCTTTATACATCTTAAAAATTATCAGCTATGGCTACATCCATAAAATCCTCCCCTATTGTTTTACTTATCACGACATGCTTGGTGTTGCTGCTGCATAGCTGCGAAATGAAGGAAGAGACCAAGCTACACCCGGAAATAGTAATTACAAACCCCGGGAATAACACAAAAATCATCAAAGGATCCACAATTAAAATTACGGGTCAGCTTAAGCATTTCAGCCAATACTACAAAATACACCGAATAACTTTAACGGCCGGGGATTCTACACTTATGAAAAAAGAAGAATATGTTCCCCACTTTACCTGCCTTTTGCAAACCGGCCATTTAACAGATAAACTGCAGATATCCGCACAGGTACGGTATACCAATGAAAAACCCGAAGATAAGAACTGGAACTATTTTTCCGTGAGAGACCAATATGAAAAGTATGTGAAAGAAGATACCAATAAAAATGACACAGACACACTTCAGGCCAATGCAAGTATTACTATAAAGCTTACCGGAAATCCGGAAACCAGCATAAATATGGATTTGGTATCTTTCTCTCCTGATACGACAATAGTCGAAAATTATACCCTCATCGTCGATTCTATGCAAATGGGAAAGTACGAAGTGACCAACCAACAATACAGCAAGTTCATGAACTTAATTCAGGCAGATTCTGCCGGTTTCTATGGAAACATAAGATACATCTATCTAACAAACTCGACAGGCATCATCCACAACGGTGAGGGTTTTGTCCCGAGAGAGGGGATGGACTCCATACCTGTTGTCAACGTTACATGGTGGGGGGCCAATAGTTTCTGCCAATGGATGGGTGGACGACTCCCCACTGATAACGAATGGTATTATGCCAGCAAGCCAAATTATCCCTATGGGGGTGAAATTTCATCACCGGACCAAGTAGCTTGGTATAGAAAAAACTCAGAAGGAGCACCCCATGAGGTGGGACAGAAGATTCCCAATAAATACGGCATGTACGACATGAACGGCAATGTTGCCGAATGGTGCCTTGACTGGTACAATGAATCATCTAAAATATCCAGGGGAACCCATTGGCAGTCAAAGGAAATTGACCCGGCGGACCCCAGACGTGCCTACCTGCCTCCCAACGATGCGGGAAATTATTTGGGATTTAGGGTGGTTATACCACAGTAAAATAATTATTTTGATTTTTTATAACCCGAAAGACTCCTATAGTAGTTACAAATTGAATTTTATGGAGATTTTATAAGCCAGGTTTTTTGAGAATCTGTCAAAAGCGTAAGGGCCATACCTGTAAAACACCCCAAAACCATAGTTGAAAAGACGGGTCCCCAGAATATCGTCTAAGAGCAAGCCAGTTTCGAAATACCCCTTTTCAAATGATTGTATATTCATCCCCTGATGACTGGATGGATTACCCAGCCATCCCCATCCCAGATGATTCAACCACATGAGGCGGGGAGTGAATCCATCTTCCCCAAAAAGCAAGGATTGGAACTCCTGGTTCAGATAGACCGAAACAAATCGATCTGCCAAAAATTCAGACAGCCTCATGGTAGCGAAACTGTTTTCAGCATAAATATTAAAGCTGCTTCCATAAGATCCATGGCCGGTATAGAGGTTAAAAGCAGGAACCGATCCCCGTGCCATACCTCCCGCTAACTGTATCCTTATTTTACCCGGATTTTGGGTTTGAAATTCATCCGATACTGCAGCCTCAATCTTAGTATATTCAAAATTACCGTCCATAAAATTCATACCCCGCGTAAAATTGGCAAAAACCACCGGAAAATCTGTCCCCGGCGAGAATTTGCCCAGGGGAGTTTCTTCCAATGCTTCTTTCCAGGCAAACCTAACTTTGAACCCGGCTTCCGTGATGTGGAAATTGCCCTCATATGCATTTCCATCCTTCAAAAACCGATAATCTGTCATTGGATCCACCTCCGATTGCAGCAGAAATAATTTTATCCTTAAATGGTCCAGAGTCCTGAAGGAATAGCTCATTTGTTTCTGTCTCACCCTGTCCATGCGCTCAACCAGATACTGACGATACATGGCAGGAGAAAAGAGTCCCTGCTCCTTTAAAAATCGATAACCGGCTGTTTCTGCCACATCATTCTTATAGCTGAACGTCAGCCGGCTTTCCGATTCTTCATGAATGTTCAGCCTGAAGCTGCCCCCATATTTCCAGTCCTTGTCATGAAAGCCATACCCAAAACACCCACCCACAGAAAAAAGCTCCGAAACAGCCTTATTGGTCATCAGGCCCAACCCCAGCCTCACGCCTTCATATTCATTATAAGTAAAGAGCTTCGTAAGATCTATATTAAAAAAATGAAAAGGATAGTATCCCTCGGACAGAGTTTTAATGGTCTTCATACTCGTATCAAAACGGTTTTGCTGCTCCCCCATGCTATCAATGACCCTGTAAGTGAGGCCATATTCAGACGTCAGTCTGTTAACCTGATATTCCCGGGCGAAGACAGAGTGAACGATCAGTGAGCAAAACACAATCAGGAAGGTCTTCCACATAGCATAAGTATTTTATCGGAAATAAGTATGAATGGCTCATTCTAATGAAATGCATTCATCTTCAACTTATTGATTTCCTTTTGAGTCAGGAACCGCCATTTGCCACGCTTCAGGTTTTTCTTTGTCAACCCGGCAAAATACACCCGGTCCAGCTTTTTTATCCGGTATCGCAGGGTTTCGAAAATGCTCCGCACCACCCGGTTCTGCCCTGAATGGATCTCGACACCTATTTGTGTCCTATCCTCCTCATCCACGTAGCTTACAGCAGCAGCAGCTACAATACCTTCTTT
>JAIPAF010000012.1 GCA_021740225.1 Bacteroidales bacterium
CAGGGTGGAGGCAGCATTCTTCCTGTTTTTGTTTTTTAAAAAATGGTAACCCAACACTTTTGAGAAGAAAAAGTAAAGGGATCCTATGATCAATGGCATTGGATATTCATTGGGATTTTTACCAAAGTGCCGTATAATGCGATTCGCCTTTAGGACATCCTTTTCAGCCAGGGCTTTGTTTAATTCAAAGGGATTATAATCTTTGCTGAACCCTATATTTCTTTCAACATGGTCGGAGGTAATGGTGGTTTCCTTTTCCGGTAGTGTTAAAAGAAGTTTGTCGAGCTCATGGACGATTTTACTCAGATCATTGCCCAGAAATTCGGTTATCAGGATGGCTGCATCGTTTTGTATATTTTTGTTGTGGTGCTCCAGATATTTCTTTATCCATTCAGGAATCCTGTAATCCGGTATTTTCTTTGCTTCAAATACAACCCCGTTTTTCTGCAGGGTTTTGAATAATTTTGTCCTTTTGTCTAAGGGTTTGTATTTGTGACTTATAACCAATATAGTGGATTGTTGGGGCTTTTCCACATAGTAATGCAAATTGTTGATATTCTTTAGCGTCTGTGCCTCTTTTAAAATGACAACCTGGTGGCTTGCCATCATGGGATACCTCCTGGCTGTGTTGATGACTGTTTCGGGATCTGTGTCTTTCCCGTAAAGGAGGGTTAGATTGAATGATTTTTCCGATTCCGAGAGCACATGATCCTGAATGAACTGGGTTAACTGATCGATAAAATAGGGTTCTTCTCCATGAAAGAGATAAACAGGCCTGTAGATTTTATTCCTGAGTTCATCCAGTATTTGATTGTATTCCATTAGTCTTTTATCTTAAAATCAACAATAAAGCTATGCAGTGGATTTCCTTTATATCTTGCAAGTCGGTTTTTATCAATCTTCTCTTTGATTCTTATGGCAAACGGTTTTTATTATCTATCTTTATCCAATGGAAAGTACCATTGTTGTATGAAGCCACTTAATTTACCAAGTTATTCCTTCAAAATTAAATCAAAGGAACAAAAAAAATACATTTTTGATACCATAAGAAAGAAGTTTGTTCTTTTAACGCCCGAAGAATGGGTCCGGCAGAATTTTGTCCGGTATCTTGTTCACGAAAAGCATTATTCTTCCCAGCTCATTGCCATAGAAATGACCCTGGAGTATAATCGATTGTTTTTTCGGGCAGATGTGGTGGTATATAACAGAAATATCCAGCCGGTGTTGATTGTTGAATGTAAAGCACCGGGGGTTAAGCTAAAGCAGGAGCATTTTGACCAGATTGCACGTTACAACATGCAGTTAAGGGTGGAATATCTTATTGTTACCAATGGAATAAACCATTATTGTTGCCGTATCGACTTTGAGGAAAGAAAGTACGTTTTTTTAAAAGACATTCCTGATTTTTCCGGAATACAGTAAAAACATTAAGTATTGGAATGTTGAGTTCGTTGCTGATTTGTTGCCTGGTACTTTAAACCGGACTCAAGATTTGTTGCTTATGCATATAACTTTAATTGTTGCTGTTGATCAGTTGCAGGAACAATTCGTTTTTCCATCCGTTTTTCGTTCGAATCCAGTCCTTTTTATTGCCTGTTATCTGAAATCCCTTTTTCTTAAACAGGTTAAGACTTGGTTCGTTGTCTTCATCTATGTTACAGTATATTTGATGAAGTAAAAGCACGTTGAAGGCGTATCTGATCATCACGTCCAGTGCCTGACCGGCATAACCCTTATTTCGGTATTTTTCCTTTTCTATCAGTATGCCTATTCCTGCCTTTTGATGAAAACTATCGATGTCAAAAAGGTCGACACTTCCAATGGTTTCCACGGGTTCTCCTTTTTCAGATTTCAAATCAATCATCAATCTTAGCTGTTTGCTTTGAAAGAGATCGAGATGGGCATTTTTTACATATTGATTGATGATATGCCTTGAAAATGGTTCGATGGTATTCCCTGCATGCCATACAGACGAATCGTTTTCCCATTCATATATCAGATCAGCGTCGGATGGTTCTATAGCCCTGAGCTTTATGTTTTTTTCCTCCAGTATATCCAAGGTTGACGGGTTTTAATTCATGTTATTTCATTTCTTCCTTAATGGCATTAGCCAGTCGTTTTATCCCTTCTGTGGCCCTTTCTTCGCTGACGAATGAAAAATTGATGCGCATGGTGTTCTTGCCGGAGTCATCGCAATGAAATACATTTCCCATAACAAATGCCACTTCTTTTTTAATGGCAGTATAAAATAGTTTTTCGGCATCCATGTATTCAGGGAGATAAACGAACAAGAACAATCCTCCCTCGGGTTCATTCCAGGTGACCCCTTCAGGCATGTATTTTCTGAAGGCTTTAATCATATTGTCCCTTTTTCTTCTGTACTGTTCTGTGGTTTTTTTCAGATTTTCATCAAAATATCCTTTCCTGATATATCTGGCGGCCAGTTTTTGTGTTAAGGTGGGGGTGCATAAGTCGAGCGATTGTTTGGCAATTACCATTTTATCAATAATATCTTTATGTCCTATCGCCCAGCCCAGCCGAAGACCCGGCGAAAATGTTTTGGAAAGGCTTCCCAGGGTGACTACCTGTCCGTTATTATCCAACCCGGAAATGGTTCTTTGAGGTTCTCCTTCAAATCGAATTTCGCGGTAAGGATTGTCTTCGACAATGAGCACATCATACGCTACGGCAAGTTCAATAATCTCATTTCTACGGGATTCCGGCATGGTAATTCCTGTGGGGTTTTGAAAATCGGGAATTACATAGATGAATTTTGGTTTTGTATCCTGTTCCTTGAGCTCTTTAAGTTTCTGTTCAAGTTGATCGCTTCTCATCCCTTTTTCATCCGTTCTAATACCGTGTATTTCGCAACCGAAAGTACGGAACGCGCTGATGCCACCCAGATAAGAAGGCAATCCGCAGATCACTTCATCGCCTTTATCCAGAAAGATTTTGCCCAGTATGTACAATCCCTGTTGCGATGAGGTGGTTATGGTTAGGTTGTCGATGCCAATGTTCAGACCTTCTTTTTGGTAGCGTTCCAAAAGGATCTCCCTTAACTCCATAACCCCTTCGGTGGCTCCGTATTGCAAAGCTTCGGCCCCTTCTTCATCCATCAATTCATTGACGAGTTGTTTAAGTGAAGTTACAGGGAAGGATTCCGGTGCGGGTAGGCCCCCTCCAAATGAAATGATTTCGGGTTTCTGGGTAAGCTTGAGTATTTCCCGGATAGCCGACCTTTTCATATTTTTGGCGCTATCCGAAAAGATTTGTTCCAAATCGTTTATCATATGTAACCTCCGATGATTTGGATATATGGCAAATTTCTATAAAGTTACAAAAACTTCGGTGCAAAAATTCCCGAAAGGACAAAAAAAGTTATTATAATAGCCTGTTTTATAACATACTATCATTCTGACATCCGATCGTTTGACAGGGTTGACCCTAAAAGGTGATAGTTGTCAGTAAAACAAAATAGTCAAGTATATGTAGTGTCACTCCTTGTCATCCGTTAAGAGGCGGACAGGTTTTATGGTCATTTGTTATAATTGGCAGGAAGCTCTATTTTTTTGACTCCCACTCATATCTTATATTTTCTTAGCCTTCGCCTCAATCTTAGCCTTATCTTATCATTCTTTGTCTCATTCATGCATTCAAACATTATTCCCCTTGTGTTTCCACCGCCGGTGCGACCATAGCCAGTACTCGGGCTTTTCCCTGATAAGGGCTTCCAGTGCCCTTACGTACTTTTCAGTGATTTCCGTTTCTTTGGTTTTTTGAGGATCCTCAACCAATAGAGTGAATTGAATTTCATAGAATCCCCGTCTGATTTTTTTTACTGCCGGAAAGATTACCGTATTATTGAATTTTTTGGCAATTTTCTCAGCTCCAAGGAAAAAGAAAGTTTTCTGATTTAGAAAGGTAGTTTGGAAATTAAGCGCGCTTTTAGGTGGACTTTGGTCGGCCACCAGTCCCACGATATAGGGTTGACCCTTCTTTTCATATTGAGCAATGGATTTATAGGCTTGCCGCATGGGAATAGGAACTTCATCAAATCGTTTGCGCATTTCGTAAATTTTTCTGTCGAAAAACTTGTTTTTTAGGGGTTTGTATGCGGTTAATATGGTATAGTCCGTATGAAGCGGAATGGTTGTAAGCAATTCCCAGTTCCCGTAATGTCCAAGAATGCCTATTACGTTTTTATTACGTTGATAAAGATCATCCAATAATTCCAGATCTTTTACATTGACGAATTGATTTAGCCTTTTGGGACTCATATGCAGCATTGCAATATCCTCGATTATGACATCGCTCAGGTGTTTATAGAATCTTTTGGCTATTCTTCCGATCTCTTTGCTTGATTTTTCCGGGAATGCATTCCGGAGGTTTTCGTATACTACCTTTTTCCTGTAGCCTATAATATAATACCCCACAAAAAAAAGGATATCGGCAAATGAATACATGGTCCTTTTAGGCAAACTTGAAAGAAATCGGCTAAAGATATCGAAAAGTATGAATACCGGATGTTTCATCATCCATTGATTACTTGTTGTCGATCATATAGCTTTTTATATCCTGTAAAATCCGGTTGAATACTTTACTGTTGGCAGCTACTATTTCCTGGTTGAAAAGATAGCCGTTTCCTCCACTGAAATCCGATACTTTTCCGCCGGCCTGTTTCAGAATAAATGATCCTGCTGCCACGTCCCAGGGTTTGAGACTGTATTCAAAGAATGCTTCAAATCTTCCGCCGGCGGTATAACAAAGATCTGCGGCCGCCGAACCGAATCTTCTAATGCCATGGGAGTTGCGCATGAAATGTTTTAACAGTTTCATATAGGATTCGAGCCTGCTGAAATTTGTGAAAGGGAATCCCGTAGCCAGGAGGCTTTCCTCCAAAGAAGCGGTGCCGGAAACCTTTATTGGGGTTCCGTTTAGATAAGCCTGACTATCTGACCAGGCCTTGTATATTTCGTTGCTTCGCAGCTCATTTACTAAACCCAGTATAATTTCCTTGTCTTTTGCCAATGCTATGCTGATGGAGAAAGGTTTTATTCCATGAATATAATTGGTGGTACCGTCTAGCGGGTCAACGATCCAGTCATACCGGCTTCCTCTTTCCCCGGTGGTTTCTTCCTCCACAATGAAACCCGCTTCCGGGAGAATTTCCCTTAAGCCTCTTACAAGCTTTTCTTCCGAGGTTTTATCTACATAGGTCACAAAGTCATTCACCCCTTTTTTTTCAACATTTTCTGAGGACAACTCATCCCACTCGTTTATGATAAAACTTCCTACCTGTTCCGATAAATCCCTGACCTGTTCCGTTATTTTTTCAAGATCCATATTTTTTACTTTCGATTTATTAATGGGAAGCCAATGTTATTAAAAAATTATGAATATTGGGCAATTCAAAGAGCATAAAGTTAGTCGGAGCGTACCTCTCCGGTTACATTTCCTTGACTGTTAATTTCTTTTAGGGCTGTATCCCTGATTTTCCCGTGAAGTTCATCGTTACAATCCACCTCCACCTTAATATAATTATCGGTGAAACCCATTATGCTGCCATTGTCGTTTCTGTTTTCGAACAGCACTTTCCTCATTTTCCCCAGATGTTGTCTGTAGAACTTCTGTTTTTTGTCCTCTGCCAGTTGTTGTACTTCTCTGCTTCTTTGTTTGATTTCTTTGCCGGATACTTTGCCGCTCATTCCGGCAGCCGATGTACCGGGTCTCTGGGAATAGGAGAATACATGGTAGTAACCGGCATCCAAATCTTCCAGGAATTTATAGGTTTCCCTGAATTTATCCCGGTCTTCTCCCGGAAAGCCCACTATCACGTCTACTCCGATAAAAGCTCCTGGAATATGCTTTTTGATTTGTTCTATTCTGTCTTTTAAAAGCTCTCGCTTATATCGTCTTTTCATTTTGGCGAGTATGTCGTTGCAACCGGATTGCAATGGAATATGGAAATGGGGCAGAAACTTCTCTGATTGGGAGACAAAGCGAATGATTTTATTATTCAGTAGATTGGGCTCAATGGAAGAGATGCGGAATCTTTCGATCCCCTGTACCTTTTCCAGTTGGTTGATCAGCCCGTAGAACGATTCACCGGTTGATTTTCCAAAGTCTCCTATATTGACTCCAGTAAGAACCACCTCTTTTACGCCGGAATTTGCTATAACGCGGGCTTCTTCAAGAATACTTTCAATGCTTTGATTTCTGCTTTTACCCCTCGCCATCGGAACAGTACAGTAAGAACAAACATAATCGCATCCATCCTGTATTTTCAGAAACGAGCGGGTTCGGTCACCCTTTGAAAATGAGGGATTATATTTTACGGTGTCTTCCAGGGCACAGGTGTGGATTTCCGGTTCTTCTTGTGATTCATGATTTTTGAGATATTCAAGAATACGGAATTTTTCATTGCATCCAAGAATTAAGTCCACTCCTTTTATGTTGGCTATTTTTTCGGATTGAAGCTGGGCATAACAGCCTACTGCAACAATTTTAGCCTCCGGGTTCTGATTCCTGGCCTTTTTAATGGCCTCTTTGCTTTTTCTGTCGGCTTTACCGGTAACGGAGCAGGTGTTGATCACATAAATATCTGCTTTTTCATTAAAATCCACACGTTCATATCCCTGGTCCAGGAATTTCCCGGCCAGTGTAGAAGTTTCAGCAAAGTTCAGTTTGCATCCCAGTGTATGAAAGGCTACCCGCATTTCTATTCAATTTTTTTCGTTGAAATTGGGAACGCAAAATTACACAATATTGTTGAGTTTTATACCTGATTTTGTTTACTTTTGGTGGTTAAATGGCTATTTTTAAGATATCGTCAACAGTTGAATCTTTACATGAAAAATAAAAAAACATGAGAAAAGTATTATTTATTTCTTTTGCAGCAGTTATTTTCCTACTGCCTGGTTTACAAAATCAATCAACAATTTATGCCCAGGACGATCAGACTGTTCAGGGCATTGTTTATCATGACAAAACAGGTAACGGTTCTTTCGATCCTTCCGGTGATGAACCGCTTGAGGGTATTGCCGTTTCCAATGGCCGTAATGTTGCAAAAACAGACAGTAATGGTGTTTATGAACTTCCGCTTATAGAAACTTCGGCAATATTTGTTATTAAACCCCGCAACTGGCGGTTACCGGTAGATGAAAATCGGATTCCCCGTTTTTACTATATGTATAGCTCAGAAGGTGCTTCCGGTGAAGATTTTGAAGGTTTGGCCCCTACAGGAGCATTGCCTGAATCGGTTAATTTTCCGCTTTATCCTGCTGAAGAGCCGGATAATTTTGATGTTCTTGTTTTTGGCGATACTCAGCCACGGGATCACAAGGAAATTGGATATATTGAACAGGATGTACTCTCTGAAGTGACAGACACGGATGCAGCCTTTGGCGTAACGCTTGGCGATGTAGTTTTTAATGATCTTAGTCTGTTTGATCATTTAACCTCTGGTATCTCGACCATTGGCATTCCCTGGTGGTACGTTCCCGGTAATCATGACCTTGATTATTCAGGCAATAACAATACCAATGCCCGTGGTTCATGGTACAAAAGTTTTGGCCCGTCTTACTATTCATTCAGCTATGGTCCTGCTCATTTCATTGTGCTTGACGATATAAGAATGATCGTAGAGGAAGATGAGCGGTATTACCGAACCGGTCTGGGGGAAGATCAGATGGAATTTTTGAGGAATGAGATCAGGCGTTTGGACGATGACCGGTTGCTTGTATTGCTTGCCCATATACCATATGAGAAATCGACAGAATGGAAGGATGAGGATGAGAAAAAAGCTTTTTATGAGCTTCTGGCAAGTCATCCGAATAGTGTTTCGCTGGCCGCCCATACACACGAGCATTATCACCATTTCATTGGCAATGAATACGGATATCCGGGAAATGGGCCGCATCATATGATCAGTGTGGGAACCGTTTGCGGCTCATGGTGGTCAGGTGCTCCTGATGAATTCGGAATACCGCATGCCATGATGTCGGATGGGACACCGAACGGTTATGCTTTTCTTCATATTGATGGGAACGACTGGAAAATGAGTTGGAATGTAGCCGGAAAGCCTGCGGATTTTCAGATGCACATTGATGCCCCGGAATCTGTGATTGCTGATGATACTAAAACAATAAAGGTAACTGCCAATATCTATAATGCTTTGCCCTCGGCTGATGTGAAAATGAGAATCGGAGATGATGGAGAATGGGTAGATATGGAAAGAAGCCCCCAGGAGGATCCGGCCAGGCTGGAAGCCATGGAAAGAGCAGATCAGTTGGATGAGTTGCCATGGAGAAAATTGGGTAGCGCCCATATTTCAGAACATATCTGGGTAGGCGAACAGGAAATTACACTCGAACAGGGAGTGCACCTGATACAGGTGAAAGCTGAGGACAAATGGTGGAACTATGAAGGGAAACGACCCCTGTTTGTTAAATAGCGTCAGAATTATGCTATCACTTCTAAAAATTTGTCCTCTCAATTTCTTGATGAATGATAAATCTATGTGAAATCCTATCTTTTCTATGTGTGTGTTCAATAATATTCTTAGGTATAAAGGTTATCATATTTATTTAGAATGGTATTTGGTTTAGGCTACACAAAAAGATTTATCAGAATACTGTTTTCTGAACCACATAGTACATAGTACACATAGAATGACACATAGAAAAAGTAAAAATATGGAAGTAACAAAGAAATATTTAGATGAGCTCACCTATAAGGTCATAGGATGTGCCATTGAAGTACATAAACATTTAGGTCCGGGACTACTGGAAAGCATTTATGAAAAATGTTTATTGAGGGAATTAAAAATTAGGGGAATTAATTACAAAAATCAATTATGGGTTCCCCTTCAATATAAAGGTTTAAAATTGGAAGCAGAATTAAGACTGGATGTTTTAGTGGAAGATGTTCTTTGTGTTGAATTAAAGGCGCAGGAAGGCTTATTACCCATCCATGATGCAACCTTGCTTTCGTATATGCAAATGTTGGAAAAACCCAAGGGAATTCTAATCAATTTTCATTGTGTGAATATTTTTAAAGAGGGCCAAAGAACACTGGTTAACAACTTGTTTTCTGAATTGCCTGAGGAATAATAAATCTATGTGAACTCCTATGTTTCCTATGTGCCTTATGTGGTTCAAAAAAAAGTTAAATTGCTTAATTTTGAGAGCGATACCTATCATCAGGTTATGAGAAATTTGTTTGGGGCTGTATCAAAATGTTCATTAAGTGTCTGAGAAGGCCATATTTGATTTTGTTCTCGTATACCTCTACCCGAATAAAATCAGGAAATTTTGATTTCTGATACAATCCCGGTAAGAATAATTCGGGCTAAGACTTTCTGGCTCGTCTTAATCCAAGCCGAGAATTTAATTTACTTATTCTGATTATTTATTTCTTCTTGGGATAGTCTATTTCCACCTGATCCACGTTCTCTTTTTCAATATCCTTCAAGGAGGATGCATTGAAAGAAATAATGGCCACCCCGGATGTGGGAAGCTTATCTAGCTGCTCCGACAGAAAATGGTTTGCCACATCGGTGAAAGCCGGATTGTGCCCGAATATCATCACCGAATCCACATTGTCATCCAGTTCTTTGATTGTGTCGATGATTTCATTGTCTTTTCCCGGATAAAAATGACTTCGAATCGTAATATCCTCGGGGGAATAATCCAGTGTTCTGGCAAATATGCTTGCCGTATGGTATGCCCGTGCTGCCGGACTGCTGATTATCAGGCCAGGCTTAATATTTTTGTCTTTCATTCGTTTTGCCATCTTGTAGGCATCATGTATACCCTTTTCCTTGAGGTGACGGTCTATGTCATCAATGCTTTCGTATTTCCAGGAGGATTTTCCGTGGCGTACGATAAAAAGCTGCTTTTGTTTGCTCATAATATCGATTATTTGGTTCTACAATAAATTGCTGGCCATCTCAGCCAGGTAACTTCTTTCTCCTTTAACGAGATTAACATGGGCAAAAATATTCTGCCCAAGGAGTTTATCGGTTAAATAGCTCAATCCGTTTGATTTCATATCAAGGTAAGGAGAGTCGATCTGTTGTATGTCACCTGTGAAGATCATCTTTGTGCCTTCTCCCGCCCGGGTGATGATGGTTTTGATTTCATGGGGCGTCAGGTTTTGGGCTTCATCCACTATGAAATATACGTTGGAAAGGCTTCTACCCCGGATATATGCAAGCGGGCTGATCACCAGCTTCTCTTTCTCTAGCATTTCCTCGATTTTCTTATATTCCCGGCTGTTTGACTTGTAGTTGTTTTTGATAACTGCCAGATTATCATATAGGGGAGTCATATAAGGAGAGATTTTCTCATTGACATCCCCGGGCAGATAGCCCAGATCGCGGTTGGCCAGGGGTACGATGGGCCGTGCCAGAAGAATCTGCTGGAACTGTTTTTCAAGATGAAGCGCAGTAGCCAGGGCCAGGAGTGTTTTCCCCGTGCCGGCCTTGCCGGTTAAGGCAACAAGCTGTATCTCGGGCCTTGAAAGCGCATCCACAGAAAATGCCTGCTCTGCATTTCTTGGACTTATTCCATACCTCCTCTTTTTTTCTACCCTGTTGAATACCTTCTCATCAGGATCATAATGTGCCAATGCACTTGATCTATCGCTTTTGAAGATAAAATACTGATGAGCAAATGGCTTCAGGCCAAACTCCTCTGCCGGTACCCCTTCATCTTCGTTAAATAAACGAGAGATCAATGCGGCATCGATATTTTCATTTACCTCGATATTTCGGTTTAGCGGCTCAATATCGGTAATTTTGTCCGATTCATAATCCTGGGCTTTTATTCCCAATGATTTGGCTTTCAGCCTGAGGTTGATATCCTTGCTGATTAGTATGACGTCTTTGTTCTTGTTTTTATTTTTTACATGTTCGGTAATGGAAAGGATCCTGTGATCGGGGGTGTTTTCCGGGAAAGATTCAGTGACTTTGTCGGAGAAAGGCTTGCCCGTTTCCACGGAGAGTTTACCGAGACCTTTGCCCAGAGAGATACCTCCGTTGAAAAGCTTGTCGCCCGTTATTTCGTTCAGTTCCCTGGTGAATTCCCTTGCGTGAAAATTGATGATATCGTTTCCCTTTTTTAGTTTATCCAATTCTTCTAAAACCACAATGGGAAGCACGATGTCATTTTCCTGGAAATTGTAGATACAGTGAAAGTCATGAAGAATGACATTGGTATCAATGACGAAAATTTTTTTGGAGTCTGCCATATTACAATATAATTTTGCATATAAATGTAGCAAATTTTTAAAGTGTGGTGTTGTTAATCGAAATTGAAATTTTCAACGGATAAAAATTATTTTTTATGGAGCTATATGAAGGATTGATAACCAGACGAAGTATCCGGGCTTATAAACCCGACAAGATAGAATACCGGGAAGTGGAGGATATTGTAAAGGCCGGAATGTACGCACCTTCAGCAGTAAACTGTCAGCCCTGGCATTTTATCATTATCGATGACTGGGAAATCTTTCGGAAGATTATGGATCTTCATCCCTATTCAAAGATGTTGAAGGATGCCCAATATGCCGTTCTGGTACTGGGCGATGAAAAACTGCAGCATGGTCCGGGCTACTGGATTGTTGACTGTGCCGCTGCCACGCAGAATATGTTGCTTGCTGCCCATTCCAGAGGCATCGGTTCGGTGTGGGTCGGACTGCATCCCAGGGAGCAAAGGAAGCAAGGGATAAAGGAATTGTTCAATCTGCCGCAGCATATTCAGCCGTTTTCCATTATCTCTTTAGGTTATCCTGATGAAAAGAAAAAGCAGCCAGATCGGTTCAAAAAAGACCGTATTCACTACAATCAGTGGTAATCACTGATTTATTTAAGAAACCGATATGACCTATGAAGACATTTTAGAGTGGATGTATCGCCAGATGCCCATGTATCAGCGGGATGGACAGGCAGCCTACAAAATTGACCTGGAAACAACCGAACAGTTGGATGCCCATTTCGGACATCCGCATAAATATTTTAAAACCATTCATGTAGCCGGGACCAATGGGAAAGGCTCTGTTTCTCATATACTGGCTTCCGTGTTACAGCAGGCGGGATACAAAACCGGATTGTATACTTCCCCCCATATGAAAGATTTCAGGGAGCGCATTCGGATAAACGGGGAGATGATCGAAAAGGATTTTGTGGTGGACTTTATCAGGGAAAACGGGAATTACTTTGAAACGCTCAACTCTTCCTTTTTTGAGATGACAGTGGCTATGGCCTTTAATTATTTTAAAAGGCAGCAGGTGGATGTTGCCGTTGTTGAGGTAGGCCTGGGTGGAAGGCTGGATTCTACCAATATTGTGGATCCCGATCTTTCAGTGATCACGAATATCAGTCTGGATCATACCCGTTTTTTAGGCCATACCGTTAAAGCCATTGCCGGTGAAAAAGCAGGGATTATCAAACACTCCAGACCGGTGGTGATTGGAGAGCACCATTCCGATACGGCGACTGTTTTCAGTTCTAAAGCCAGAGAATGCAATGCCCCGTTTTATTTTGCCGATCAGGAATACAGTGTAGAACCACTATCAAAAGAGAAGCCTGAAGAAGCCATTTACCGGGTAAGCAGGGGAGGGGAGGTTCTGTTTGAAAAGCTGAGGACTGATCTCACCGGAAGCTATCAAAGTAAAAATATTGCTACTGCCCTGAAGACCATTGATGTACTTAATTGGTTGGGATATGGTATCAATCAGGAAAGTATAACGAGCGGAATGGCTAATGTGAAGCGGAATACGGCCCTTTTGGGACGATGGCATGTTCTGCAGCAATCTCCCCTAATTATATGTGATACAGCCCACAATGAAGCTGGATTGGCCTGGAATATTCGTGAAATAGAGAATATGGGTGTTCAAAGCCTGCATTTTGTTTTGGGTTTTGTTAACGACAAGGATTTGGATACTATCCTACCCCTTTTCCCCAAAACAGGCAGATATTATTTTACCAGGGCAAAAATACCCAGGGCTCTGGATGAAGTGGAACTGAAAGCAAAAGCCGGAGAATATGATCTGATGGGAGCGTCTTTTTCCTCTTCTGCCGAAGCTTTAAAGGAAGCACGACAAAAGGCCGGAGCCAACGATTTGATTTACGTGGGCGGAAGTACCTTTTTGGTGAGTGAGGTGATCTGAAAAACGACTGCACGATGGCACGACGGCAGGAAAGAACGACTGTACGAAGGCACGACAGAGCGATAGTCCGAAAGAACGAAAAAATGAGAAGACGAGAATATGAGAAAACAGGAAAACGTGAAGATGAGAGGGGGAGGAGAGGAGAACAGGCATCAGTTGGGAAGCAGGCAGAAAAATCAAATGGTCCAATAAAAGGCCAACCTTAAATTTCATTTACCAATGCCTCAATAATATAACCGTCTGACAGTAACTTTTCTATGCCTTATTCTTAGCTTGTTTTCTGGCAACCAAAATTTTTTGCAATTTATTTGTGTTTTTTTCTGAAATATTATATATTAGGAGGGTTATTTTTTTAACAATAAAAACAGGGAGGTATAATGGAAAAGAAGATTTCTATTGATTTGTCTGATGACAGATTGCAAAAAGTCTGGGACAAAGTGAATGGCATTAAGCAAGAAATGCCTTTTTTAATTGACATGTCCCCTCAGGAGCGGCGTACACGTTCCGTAATGAACAGCGCAAGAAAGCCTTTTGTAGAAAAAACCATTGCCTATGGTGAAAAAGATCCGCGAATTGTTCCGAATTATGTGAATATTGATGAGATGAAGAAGAACATGAAGCTCTATAAGCAGCTTGAGGAGTTGGGCGCAGAGACCAAACGTATTGGCGAGATGTTATCTGACACCGGTGCCGCAATAGGTGAAAGTCTTTGGACGGGCGGGTTGAGCATCTACGATTCATCCAAAATGGCTTCGAGAAATGGCGTACCGGGAATCGATTCCGTCGTTAACGATTTGAAGGCCTTTTTTGCCTGGGACCGGTCAAAGCATGAACCCGAGCCGGAGACAGAATAGGCAGGTATTGATGGTGGGGGGACCTGTTTTTCCGGGTACCCCAGCCAGGTAAAAAGCAAGGTCGACCAGGTTCTGAACCTATCCCTACCAGGTAAAAAACAAGGTCGGCCTTGTTCCGTACCTACCCCTATCATTTAAAAAATAAAACCGACCTTGTTTAAAGGAACCCTGGTTATGTAAAAAGGAACGTCGGCCTTGTTCCAGACCTAATCCAACCAGGTAAAAAATATGATCGACCTTGTTCCGAACCTACTCTCACCAGGTAAAAAATAAGGTTGTTGTAGTTCCGAACCTGCCCTTGCCAGGTATGAAACAGGGTAGGGGGTAGTAAAAACTTACCCCGGCCTTATTCAGAGCAACCCTTGATATATAAAAAGGAAGGCTGGTTTTGTTCCGAACCTGCCCCTGCCAGGAATAAAACATGGGAGGGGTACCAAAAAACCTACCCTGACCAGGTAAAATATATATTCCCCCTCCATAGAGACACGCCGCGGCGTGTCTTTGTTCCTCCATGTAAATATGCATGGACTTTTGAGGTTTCCGGGATTCAAAAAGACCTTTAACACCTGACGCTCTTTCAGAACTAATGCACTACCGGAAAAGTTAATCAGTCATTGGCTGAAAACCCGGCAGTGTATAACCGTATGGCCCTGATAAGATCCCTTTCTTTTTTTATTTTCAAATGATGGGAGCGGATAATCCTTCTCATTTTGCCAATGTTTTTGTCTGTGAACAATTGAAATATGAACCATTGGCTTTTATCCTCCCGGAAAAGGCGGTAAAGACTCCATCTGTTGGGCTTAAACTTATGATAAGAACCGTCTTTATAAAGCACATACCTGTTTTTTAGATGTAATTCATTGTTGTGAGCTATATATTTGATATCCCGTAATACATAAAGCTCAATACCTTTTTCCACAAGTACCTGGAAAAATACATTGGTGGTATCTTTGGTATGCCATGGTGTGAATTTTTTCTTGATGAAACGGGCTGTGTCTTCCCTTTCATCAAAAATCAGTTCAAAGCCTGCCAGCATGCTTTTATCCACCACCATTATTTTGGAGTCTTTGGGGCGAAACCACAATAATTGATCATGGTAACGGTTGTACCTCAGATGTTGCTTTTCAACAACCGTACTATCTGATAGAATCACTTTCCCCCGGGTCCAATCCCTGAAATATTGGATGTCATTCCGGGGAAATTCGTTTACAAAAACTTCTCCCCGTAGTTTGGGCTTGAAACTGAGTTCTTGAGCCTGATTGTTTTTACAGGAACAATAGTACCCGGAGGATTGAGAAAAGGCAGACAGGCAGAAAATGATCAGTATGGGAATCAGTAATGCTTTTTTTTGCATATTGAATAAGTATTCAGTCATTTAACATGAATTTCCTTTGAAATATGAACAGGCACCCCCTGATTGGTGATGCCCTGTACTTCTATTATATAATCCGATTTTAAATCCGACGAATACAACTCAATGGTCTTTTCCTGTTTCCCATTAAGTTTGATAAAGGGATTCCAATACAGATTTTGTCTTAAATCCGGGATATTTGGATTACTTATCTTTGCAGGTCTATTTATATTTTCATAAGAATCCGGCAAAGCTACTTTGTTTTCATAGATAACGGCTTGCTCGGTTAAGTAGGAATCAGGCAGTTTTTTATCATGCGTCCATATGGATACAATTCCCGGGAATGAGAGATTACCGTAAAGAAATCGGGCTCGTTTTATTTCGATACGTTCTATATCTTCTGACCCGAGGGAAGCGATGTAATTGAGATCATTGAATGGAATGCCGTTCAGCATAACGAATCCACCGGGAGGTAACACAGCATTTGGTTTGGTGGTAGATAGCTGAATCTGATAGTCCGGCTCATTTCCTTTAAATCTAACCCCCGGAAGAATGTTCTCCACAATGGTTGGGAAATCAGGTAAGTCAACAAAATTTTCAGGATATACTACGTTGTCGGGTTTCCCGTAAAAGGATTCTGTTTGTTGTCTGCCGATTTTTTCTCTCATGGTATTTCCGGTAGTGTCTGTTGTACTGAATATGGTATTGATGATGCTTATTATCCGGGATTGTTCCAGGTAATTTTTCTCTTTTTCCGACAGATATATATTGTTTGGCGGCGTAAAGCGATTCCGGCCGTTTTTGTTGTCAATGGCAACCCTCCAGTTTTTATTGTTTCCGGTTATGTTATCCTTTACCTGCAGAATGATGGATTTTTGATCGTAATAGGGATCCAATAGAAAATAAAATTTTCCTGAAGAGTCGGTATAGCAATAGTCCATATTCGCTGTACTGTCGGATGTAGCCATCAATACCAGCGCATCGGGTACCGGATTTTGCGTGACCGGATATCTGACGGTTCCTGATAAAACAAATCCCTGATCTTCCATTAAGTAGGTGCATGAATCATGGTGGCCATTTTGTGGCAGGCTCCATGAATAATGATCGTTGGGATAGGTGATGATTTGGTCTTTGAATGGGAGATTAACATTTTGTTGCCGTTTCAGATATGGGTTTTCGCCGGGATTCAATTCCGAATAAAAACGCAGATATTGTTCGATATTTCGATTGATGAGCTTGTCATGGAAAGGCGTTTTTTCGGAAACCGAAACGGATAGATAGGCCATTTCGCCTGGATTCAGGTTTTCTGATTGTAGTTGGATGGTAGTTTTCTCCCTGGTAGCAATTTGTTCCCTGGAGGTGGTGAGTTGTATTTTGGGTTTGCTTGATTTGGGGATTTTTTGATTTCTTACGTTCCAGGCTCCATTGATTTGGGGAGATTGGGTTTCGGAAAATCTGAAGAAAACCTTATTGGGGATTCCTTCTGTCAGCTTTCCCCCTTCAAAATACCATTTTACGGGAGGTGTTTTTGTCTTTATTTGGGTATTGGGATTGTCGGAGCTTTTATTCGATTTTTCCCCCGAAAGCGACGTCACCGGGAGATAGGCAGAGTACCAAAAAGCTGGAGAAAAGTTACGTAGCCAGTTGGTATACGCATGGAGGATATAGATGTCTTCACTGAGTGTATCGGGCAGGCTGATTTTACCTGAGCTCATACCGTTGTGGATATTGGATCTCCAATGCCTGACCACTTCCCCTTCGGGTTTGGTTATTTCATAGTAAATGATTTTGCTTTTTTGGGTGGGTTTCAGGGTGCCAGCATTTACAATATAGGATTTGTAATGCATATCTTCACCTGCTACATATGCCTGTTTATTTAAGTGAACATACACTTTTTCCATATTCTCTTTGAAGCAGGAATATTCTTTTTCTTCATCTTCCTGCGATAGGGAATGAAAGGGGTCCAATATAAGCAACATTGGTATCAGGATGAAAAGCGGAGTTTTTCTGAAGATCTTTATCTCATTACTAATCGGGAGATATTTTAAAAAGTTTGTTTCCATTATCCCGGCTCTTTTCTGGGAAAGGGAGGAGCAAGACATATGTTGAGAGGTATGATGGGTCATTGTTGTTCCTTATTTTTTTATTTATTGAAAAAATCCACCCAGAAGCCAGGAGTGAAATTTTCCTGACAGCTACTTTTGATATCTTCAGGAAAGGATTCCACCTTTCTGACTTTAATTGAATCCGTTCCGGGAGTCCAGTAGAAAGCCTTATTAAATGAGGTGCCGGGAGCCACTTCAAAAAAACCAAAAACCTTTTTAGTACTGTCGCTTACACAGTAGATATTTCCGTTAATCTGGGAAGGGATGGGATCAAAGATGCGTTCTTCAGCTCCCAGTTGCTCTGTGATTGCCTTATAATAAGCGTAAGCTTCCGGAGTAACCGAGCGGACGGTGGAGTTGAGGATCCAGCCTTTGGGGACAGGTGCACTGGTAGATTCAGTGCTTTCAAAGGAATGGTATTCATAGGGGAGAAACCCCAGTTTTTCATCCTCTATAACCTGATCATTACCTTCAGAATGGGTTAAGCCAATCGCAGGCATATCTTCAAGTTTCCATTTCTCCCAGCAGTAAACCGGAGTGGGAAACGGGGAATTGAGGCCTTTTACATATTTGGATTGTGAAATGACCGTTGTTGCTATCCTCACAAACTTCTTTTCACTGGACTGGGTTTTAAGATTGTAGAATAAGTACAATCCTTCTTTCTTTAATGTTAAAAGTTCGCCTTCGTTGTTTCGTTTGACAATTTCTTTCTTCCCGGTTTCTGCATATATGGTATCTATGGCTATTTCTTTATTCATTTTTATATAATCCGTCTCGTATACCTCGCCGCTCATCAGTTCAACATGGAGCTTATATTTTCTGCCTGGTATTCCCTTAATTCCGTCGGGTGAAGAATAATATTTCCCTCCGCTGGCTTCTCTTAGAATTTCATGATTTCCCGCATTATCGGAAATCCTCACCTGGCGCACATTTGTTATTGAGCTGATTTTATTTTTATTAAAAGGAGAAGCCCATTGAAGGGTAACTGTATGATTACCGGCACCGTTTGTAATTCTTCCCTGTATGACCGGTATCTTTTTATTTGATTCCAAATTACCGGGTTCATAAAGTTCCTGACAGGATGCAAAAGTCATAGCCAGAAAGGATAATAGTATCGTGATATGATTTTTTGTTTTGTTCTTCATTTGGTCTAAAAGGTAAAGTTGTATGTCAGTGTGGGGAATGGTCTTCCTATGATATACATTTTATATAAGGCAAACATGTTGTAATCATTTGCTGCATCGGGTTCATTCTTTTTATAGAATACCGAATAGGCGTTATTTCTGCCATAAAGATTAAGGATCGACAGGGTCAGGCTGCTTTTCCATTTTTTGTCTTTTCTTAAGCTCCCCCCGTAAGTGAGGGAAAAATCAAGTCGATGATAAGCGGGCAGGCGATATTTATTCCGGTCGGAGAAGTAAATGATCTTATTGTTGCCCACGGGATATTCATATTCCGGTAAAGTAACAGCTCTTCCCGAGGCCAGCATAAAATTGGCGGATAGCTTCCAGCGGCGATCGATGTTGTAGTTAGCCACCACATTTAGGTCATGGGGTTTATCATAGGCTGAGGGAAAATAATTGTTTTGGCTTATTATTTCCTGCCTGTGGCCGCCATCTGTTTTTTTGAAGGTTCTGGAATAGGTATAGCTGATCCAACCGTTGAGTTTGCCACTTTTCTTTTTCACTGACAATTCGACACCATAATTTTTTCCCCGCGCATCTATCAGCTCTGTTTCAATATGTGGATTCATCTCGATTTGTGCATCGTTTTTATATTCAATTAAATGATTTAATTGTTTGTAGTACAGTTCAACGGAGGTTTCAATATTGTTGTTGTTGAAGTTTCGGAAATACCCGGCGGCATATTGATTGGCCGAGATCGGTTTGAGATGGGGGTCGGAAAGTTTCCAGGTGTCTTCAGGGGTAGAAATGGAGGTATGTGATAGAAGTGAGATATATTGATGATTGCGGTTATAGCTTACTTTAACTGACTGGGTGGGGGTTAACCTGTATCTCAGTGAAAGGCGGGGATCAAGACCGTCATAATATTGAATGCCTTCCCCTTTCCCATAGGTAATCGAATCTTTCCTATAAACCCTGGATAACGGTTTGCCGTCCTGATATTTATATATTGTATGGGCTCCGGTATATTGATATCCTGAATATCTCAAGCCCAAGTTGACTGAGATTTGATTGTTGATTTCAAAATTATCGTTGATATATACGGCTCCTTCATAGGCTTGTTCATTCATGAGTGTTTTGGATTTCCGGTTAGAATTTCCCTTTAATGGGGTTTGTTTACCGGGTTTGATCGAATGATAAATACCTTGTATTCCTGTATTGATTGTATGTTTGGAAAAGCCTGTATACTGCAGGTTATATTTTCCGCTCATGTAATTAACCTGTGATTTTATTCGGTTTGGATTATTTTCGGGATCGATGTTGGATTTGGTCACGTCATACCGGCTAAAAGAGGTTTCAAAACGGGAATGGAAGTTTGAATTGAACACATGTGACCATTTCAGGGAACCAAGATGGTTGCCATATTCGTAATTTAGTTTTGATGCATATCTGAATCGGTCGTGACTCAGGTAACCGAATAGTGTAATGCGGTTGTTTTTGAATTTCCAGTTAAGCAATCCATTGGCATCGTAAAAGGATGCTGAGCTCTTGTTTAAATAATAATCTTCTATCTGATCGAGTAACCAGTCGGAATAGTTTGCCCTTCCGCCCATGCGAAGGGAAAGATTCTCTTCATATAAAGGTGTTTCAAGCATAAGGCGGCTGTTGTATATACCGATACCCCCGGCTCCCCTGAATTCTTCAATATTGTTTTTATTCATACGGATGTCCATTACCGAAGAAACACGCTCACCGTATTGAGCCGGTATGTGCCCTTTATAAAGAGAAACACCCTGCACGGCATCCGGATTGACAGATGATAATAAGCCAAACGCGTGAGAAGTGTTGTAAAGAGGGGCACCTTCCAGAAGGTAAAGGTTTTGGTCTTCGCCACCTCCCCGGACATGGATTCCCGAGCCGAATTCCCCGATCGTCTTGATACCCGGCATGGAGGTAAGGCTTTTGATAATATCCTTTTCCCCTGTAGCAGTGGGTAATTCATCAATGCTTCTGGGATCCAGTGTAACCATACTCATTTGATTTCCGCTGACATTTTGATCCTTACGTTGTGCAAATACCGCTACTTCTCCGATCTCGATCTGATCTTTAAAAAGTTCCATATCAAATTCCCCATTGCTGATGATCTTCACCCTATATTGGGTTTTTTCAAAACCTACACTGGAAATTTCGAGTGTATAAATTCCCGGTTCGATATTAAGCGTGTATTGACCTTCAA
>JAIPAF010000013.1 GCA_021740225.1 Bacteroidales bacterium
GAATCGCATACCCGTACCCAGCGTGGTCTCCTTTTCCTCTTCCAGGTCGAACATTTTAATGGATCTCTGATGGTTATCCGAATTATATTCCTGATAATACACTTTATCGTCAATCCCGTAAATGTTTCCATAATTTGAAGCCTGAATGGGCAAAGCAATAATCCTTTTCTGTATGCCGTCCTTATCGATCCGGATCTCAATTTCCCCGTCTTCTTCTTTATTTTCTCCATCCCCATCTACTTCGTCGTTTTTCGGGGCAAAGGGAGAGGGTGTGGATTTCTGCAGGGTGATCAGATAGATCTTTTCCATATCTCTGTAGGCATAATTCCATTCTACTCTGCTGTATATGGGATCAAAGGTGCGCCTGGAACTCAGGACGAGGTATTTCCCCTCATTAGAGAAGTTGGGATTGGCTGAATCATACCATCCCTCCGTAGCTTTGAATTTTTCACCTGTTTGGGTATTGTATATCCAGACCACTGACATGTCGTTGTCCCCTTCTTTGGTATAGGTGATCCATTTGCTGTCGGGACTCCATTGGTAATCATTTATTTCCCCGTATCTGGAGGTATCCACCAGGGTAACCTCTTTGTTGTCAACGTTCAGGTATTTAAGTCTGAACTCGGCATCGCTCCACATGATCTTTTTGCTGTCGGGTGACCATTTCAGGGAATATTTATAGGTGTTGGCATTTCCGGTCAGTTTAACCGGTGCCTCTTTCCCCTTTTTATCCTGGATGTATATCTCAAATTCTCCGTTCATGTCCGATATATAGGCAATATGCTTTCCGTCGGGTGACCATCTGGCATCGCGGTCATTGGCACTTGATGATTTGGTCAGGTTATACGTGATTCCCTCATTCGAGGGCACCGAGAATACATCACCCCTGGCGCTGAAAGTTACCCTTTCACCGTTGGGTGATAGCCCTGCATTTTGTATATGCTCGGAGGCATCCACAATTTCTTCCCGGCTATATGTTATATCATTCGAGATGGTGATTGGGACCCGGCTGGTTTCCTCCGTTTGAAGGTTAAACTTATAGATGTATCCTCCGTTTTCAAATACGATGAAGTTATCACCAATAGAGGGAAATTTCACGTCATACTCTTCAAAATGGGTAAGTTTGGTAACCTCTTCCGTGTTCATATTGTATTTAAAGAGATTCATTTTCCAGTCCCGATCGGAGAGGAAATACACGGTGTTTTCCTTCCACATGGGAATAATGTCCTGGGCTTTATGATCGGTAATGGCCCTGGTTTCATGGGTAGTAAAGTCATGGATCCAAATATCGTCGGCCATGCCTCCGCGGTAATGCTTCCAAGTTCTGAATTCCCGGAATACTTTGTTGTAGGCCAATTTGTTTCCGTCGGGCGAATAGCTGCAGAAACCTCCTTCAGGCAGGGGCAGCTGTTCCGGAATACCTCCTTCAACGGGAGCTTTGTAAAGCTGTCCGATGAAAGAGTTAAATGACTTTTTTCTGGAACGGAAAAGGATATTTTTTCCATCGGGAGTCCAGGTCATCACAATGTTGTTGGGACCCATCCGGTCTGCTACATCATCGCGGTTTAGCGTAGCCGTATAGGTCACTCGTTCCGGAGAGCCTCCTTCGTTCGAAACGGTATACACTTCTGTATTACCGTCATACTGTCCTGTAAAAGCAATTTTTTTTCCATCGGGTGAAAAACGGGGAAACATCTCATATCCTTTGTGGGCAGTAAGTCTTCTTGCCGTGCCCCCTTCGGCGTCTACCGTGTACAGATCTCCGGCGTAGGAGAATACAATCTGATCGCCATGAATGGCAGGAAACCTTAAGAGTCTCGTACTTTCTTCCTGAGCATTTGCATTAAGGAAGCTTAGCATGAAGGTGATAAAAATCATTGAATAAATTCGTTTCATAAGCTTATCTTTTTTTGTTATCAACGTATGATAAAAGCAGGGTAACCTGCATCCTCCCCGCTATCCATCCCGCATTGAGATGCGATAAACGCGTCTCGAGCTTCGCTCCGGTTCATAAACTTTCCCGCTCAGCGGGATTCGTTTCTGAATAATGAAGGCTAAAATAGGAAAAATACGAAATATTAACAACCGGTAAATATCATTCCGGTTTTTGGGTTTATTTAGCCAGGAGCGTAAGTTTTTATAATCAATTGAAAGTCAAAGTTTCATGAAAAAAATTATGGAGCAGGGAATCCAATGTTGCATCAATTTTTGATTTAATGGGATTCATCCATTTAATAATTTTGAAAATTCAGTATATTTGTTGCTTTTAACCAGTCAAGCTTTATGAAATTACCCGTAAAGTCAGGTATCAGAAAATTATCCTTTTTATTTTTTTTAGTATTCATCTTTTTCGGTATCATTCGGGCAAACGGCCCGAATCTTTTCAGTAGAAGCAGCCCGGCTTCTCTATTGTCCGTACAATCCTTCTGGGTGGATAGTATCATGAATGAGATGTCGCTGAATGAGAAGATTGGCCAGCTATTTATGGTAGCGGCCTATTCCAATAAAGGACCTCAGCATACCCAGGAGATCATGAGGTTGATAAAAAAGCATCATATCGGTGGGTTGATTTTTTTTCAAGGCGATCCTCAGAAACAGGCCAAACTTACAAATATTTATCAAAACTACTCTGAGGTTCCTTTGATGATTGGGATGGATGCCGAATGGGGTTTGGGTATGCGCCTCGACAGTGTAATAAGCTATCCTCGTCAAATGGCGCTTGGTGCTATCCGGAAAGATTCATTGATCTATGAAATGGGCCTGGATATGGCGGAACAATTGCGCCGGCTGGGGGTACATATTAATTTTGCCCCTGTTGTGGATGTAAACAACAATCCGGATAATCCGGTAATTGGCAGCCGTTCTTTTGGTGAAGACAAGTATAATGTGGCACGAAAAGGGATTTCCTATGTAAACGGCCTGCAGGATAAAGGCGTTTTAGCTGTATCAAAGCATTTTCCCGGACATGGAGATACAGATCAGGATTCTCATGAAATGCTGCCGGTAATTCCTCATGATTCAGCCCGTTTGGACAGTATAGAACTTTATCCCTTTAAACGGATGATTGACAATGGAGTAGGGGGGATGATGATTGCTCATCTTCAGATACCAGCTTATATTCAGGAACCCAATAGGCCTACAACTCTGTCGAAAAATGTGGTTACCGGTCTGCTAAGGGACAAACTGGATTTTAATGGATTGGTGTTTACCGATGCCTTGAATATGAAGGGAGTGACCAATAATTTCCCTCCCGGTGAAATTGAAGCGGAAGCGTTGAAGGCTGGAAATGATGTGTTGCTGTATCCCCAGGATGTGCCTACTGCTATTTCGGAAATCAGGAAACAGGTAAGAAGTGGCGAAATCAGCAGAGAAACCATTGAGCAGAGCTGCAGGAGAATCTTGTCCTTTAAATATTGGGCAGGTATGGATACCATTGGAGGGTCACGTGATACAAACAATGAAGTCAAATTGATTGAAAGGAAAAATTTGCTCGAAGACCTGAATAAACCCGAATATAAAGTTTTAAACCGCAAACTTATAGAAAATTCTTTTACGCTGCTTGAAAATTCGGAAAACCGGTTTCCGTTAAAAGATCTGAATAAACTTCGCCTGGCCAGTATTTCTATAGGTGCCGCCGAGAAAACGCCTTTTCAGAATGAGATCGATCTTTATACGCGGTGTAAGCATTATGTTTATGAAACCGGTGGCGAAATTCAGGAATTTTTTGAAGATCTGAATCAGTATGACGCAGTTATTGTCTCCACCCATAACACCAACGAAATACCTTCCAGGAGATATGGGCTGAATGCAGACTATGCACAATTGCTCCGCCGGTTGGCTCAAAGACAAAACACGATGGTGGTTCATTTTGGGAATCCTTATGCATTAAAATTTATAAAGCCTCTTGGTCATTTCGATGCTGTTCTGAATGGTTATAACGATGACCGGCTTACGCAGGAATTAGCAGCTCAGGCTCTTTTTGGCGCTTTTGGAGTAGACGGGCACCTTCCTGTATCTGTTAATGATTCGTTTAAGACAGGCACCGGAATTAATACTGAGGAGCTTACCCGTTTAAAGTATACCCTTCCGGAAGCGGCCGGAATGAATACGGATACATTGAACAAAATTGATTCCATTGTCCATGCAGCAATTGATTCTCAAGCCACTCCGGGTGCCCAGGTACTGGTCGCCAGGAAAGGAAAAGTGGTCTATCACAAAACTTTCGGCCATCATACTTATCTTAGGGAACAACCCGTGCGATGGAATGATATTTATGATTTGGCATCCATAACCAAAATAACGTCATCTGTTCCCTCCCTGATGCAATTATATGAAGAAGATACCCTCCATCTGGATTCCACCCTTAGTCATTATCTGCCTTATCTGGATACTACAAACAAAAGCGATCTGGTCCTCAAAGATATACTTACTCATCAGTCCAGATTGCAAGCCTGGATTCCATTTTACTACAAAACGCTGCAACCCCTTTATCCGAACCAGGAATTGCTAAAAGAGGAATTTTCGGAAGATTATCCTTATAAGCTGGGTGCCAATGCCTATATGGTTAAGAATATACAGTACACAGATGGTGTGTATTCCAGAAACCCAAAGGATAGTTTTTCTGTCCGGGTAGCTGAAGATTTGTATATTAATGAGCACTATCGGGACAGCATTTTTCGATGGATCGATGAATCAGAGCTCCTGGAAAAGAAGGAATACGTTTATAGCGATTTGGGATATTATTACTTTTTAAGAATTATTGAAAAGATTACAGGGAAGAACCTGGAGGATTACGTAAAGCAAAAGTTTTACCGGCCTTTGGGTGCTTATTCAACCGGCTACCGGCCTTTAGAGAATCATGAAGCCGGCAGGATTGTTCCAACTGAAAATGATATGGTATTTAGGCGCCAGTTATTAAGAGGCCATGTTCATGATCCCGGAGCTGCTATGATGGGTGGCGTATGCGGCCATGCCGGTCTTTTCTCCAATGCGAATGATCTGGCAAAGATTACGCAGATGTATCTGAATAAAGGATTTTACGGAGGTAAAAGATATTTCAAAGAATCCACACTTGAGCTGTTTACAAGCAGTCCCTTCAGGGAAACAAATGATAATCGCCGGGCCATTGGGTTTGATAAACCGGTTACGAAAGAGGATGAAGAAGGTCCAACTGCAGAAGGAATATATAAGGAAAGCTTTGGCCATAGCGGTTTCACCGGTACGTTCACATGGGCCGATCCTCAGGAGGAGGTGGTTTACGTATTCATGTCAAACCGCGTGCACCCGGATCAGGATAATGTGAAGCTTATTACTGATGACGTGCGCACAAAGGTGCAGGAAGTGATATATAGGTCGATTGTTGAAGAATAGCTGTAATACAATAGTTAAATTGTTACATTGAGGCGAAGCCTAAGGCTAAGAAAAGATGATACAGAGAATACGAGAACTGAGAAAATGAGAATATGGGAAGATGGAAAAGTAGTGAGTATTATTGAGTAATGAATAGTTTCATTCTCCTCTTCTCGTCTTCCCGAATTTTCAGTACTCAAACCTCAAACTTATCAGTTTCCGATTTTTTGTTTCAGCATCTTTTTGAGCGATTCAAAACCAAGTCTCTTGGCAACAATGGTCTTATCCTCATCCAACAGGTAAATGGTCGGTGTGCTGTATATATCATACTTTTTTCTGAAGTTGGAGATGTATTTCGGATCATAGGTGTTAATCCAGTCAAATCCTTTATTATTAAGGTATTTCATCCATTCCTGCCGGTCTGTTTGTGTGTAAACTGCAAATACTTCCAGTTGATCCCGGGAATAATCCTGGTAAAGATCATAAATTTTTGGTGTCAGTTTTTTACAGTGACTGCAGGTTGGCTCCCAAAAATAAAGCAGTGTGTATTCACTCTCTACATCATGTAGACTTGCATATTCGCCTGTGGTGGTGATCGTCTTTAATTCGGGTGCAGTTTTACCAATAAGATTGGGTTTGATTTTGCTTACCCGGTCCCGGAGGTTGGAAAGGGTTGTGGAATCTACCCACTCGGCTTTACCCGAGAGGTAATACTTTTCGGCAATGTGAACAAATACTTTATCCATCCCCATGATGTCGCTTTGCTGGTAATGATTGAGCAGGTATCTGACTACATATTGAAAGGTCTCGTCACTTCCCCGTGTTTCACCTACTATTCGGTCAATCTGGGGAATAATGGAATCCGGTTTTTGTACAAGAATGTTGTTGAAATAATGATCTATTTTTCTGTGCAGGATAGGTGTTCTGACCAGCCGGGAGTCTGACAGGTCGATATGGTCAAAGTAATGGTTCTTATAGAATTGATATCGTTTTTCCCATCGGAGGGAGTCTTTATTTTCAAACGGTTCCGGTATATTGAAGTCAGGAACCTCCACGTTTTTCATGCCTTTAATGATTGCCGCAAGCAGTGAATTGGGATATTCTGATATGATGCTGTTCCATTTGTTTTTTACTTGTTTGTCCAGCTCTCTCAGACGTTCCTTCAGTTTTGAAGACGCTTTATTGCTTTTGGCAGCTTTCAGTTTTTTCTTCAGAGCAGCGGATTGTTGGTTTTGCTTCATCATAAATTTCTGATAATCATTGAAAGCCTGGTTTATTTCACTGCCTTGAAATTCCATTGTATTAACGAAATCATTCACATTGGTCTCCAATGAGAAGTGTTGATCCTCTCCGGCCAGGATTTCGAAATATTTTTTCTTAGGGGTGATCACCAGATATATGCCCTGCTGAAGCGCCTCATCACCCTGAAAAGTACCTTGCCCGTTTTCATTCAGTTTGATGGTATCTTTGATGAGTTGTTTGTCTCCATAATGAAAACCGAGATAAAGATCGGAGTTTTTTAATCCGTCAATTTGAACTTTTATCTCATATCCTTGCTGTTCAGAAGGTGATGAGATTAATATGAAAGGTATACCAATAAAGAATATAAGGAGGAGGCTTGTTTTAATTCTTTTCATTTATTTGAATTTTCTCAGTTTAACCGTAAATATTTTACAAAGTTATATATTTCGTGTGATTTATTATGAAACATCTCTTCTAAAATGGAATATGGGATAAAATTCAGGGAGTCTTCAAAAAAGTGTGTTATTTTTTATTTATAAATTTGTGTTATCGTTTTCATATATGGACAAGATACGAAAAAAATAACCAGGACATGCAAAAGCACATCATTTTACTTTTAATCCGATCTTAAGCGTTTGATCAATTCGCTTGTTTGGTCCTGGCTTGTCCGGGTTATGTACCTGAACAATTTTTCCTTATGGCTGGTCTTAAAATATACAAAGCTTCAGCAGGATCCGGTAAAACTTTTGCCCTCACCGGGCAATATCTGCTTATGCTATTCCGCAATCCTTCTCTTTACAGGCACATTTTAGCCGTAACCTTCACCAACAAAGCCACCGCTGAGATGAAGAAACGGATTCTGGATGAGCTGAATATCCTTGCCAATGGAAGAGATTCCAAACATCTGCCTGCCATAAAAGCAGATTTGAATCTTAAGGATCATGAGATCCAGAAAAGGGCTTACAATGTACTGAAGAACATCCTGCATGATTACAGCCGGTTTTCAGTGAGCACTATTGACCGCTTTTTTCAGCGGATCATACGAACCTTTGCCCGGGAGCTCGGTCTTCAGTCGGGGTATACGCTTGAAACAGATGAGACGGAAATTCTCAATTACGTAATTGACGATTTGCTCCTGGCTACGGAAGAGGATGATCAACTGCGTCGCTGGCTTGTGGATTTTGCCCGTTCACGCATGATGGAAGAGAAAAGCTGGAATTTCAGGGAAGAGATTACCTCTCTGGCGGGAGAACTAATGAAGGAGGAGGTGAAAGATTTACAGGTAAGTAAAATCAGCGACAGAGAAACGTTGAATGATTATTTAAAAACCCTGAAACAGGAACAGAACCGGTTTGAAAATACCCTGAAAGGCTATGGTAAACGGGCTGTTGCTCTTATTGAAAAGAGCAGGCTGAATGTGGATTATTTCAATCGCAAAGGCAGCGGGGTGGCCCGTTATTTTTACTATTTAAAGGAGGCCAGGAAAGATAAGCTGATACCCAACCAGAATGTTCTGAAGGTGTTGGATGAACCGGAAAGATGGCCCTCTTCTAATCTTATAAAAGAGGATAAACAACTGGTCATTTCCCTGGCTAGAGATCGGCTCAATCCCATTCTGAGGGAAGCTGTTGATTATTGCAACAACAATTATGAAAGATATCAGTCGGTAAGGGAGATACAGAGGAATATATATGTGCTGGGGATTCTCGGGGATATTCAGAATCGACTATATGCATACTGCCGGGAGAAAAATCTGTTCCTTATATCCGATGCGGCTGATTTTCTGCGTGATATAATCTCCGGCAATGACGCCCCATTTGTTTACGAAAAGACGGGCAGCATTTATCACCATTTCATGATAGACGAATTTCAGGATACCTCGAGGTTTCAATGGGAAAATTTCAAGCCGCTTTTCAGAAACAGTCTGTCCCAGAATTGGATGAATCTGATGGTTGGGGATGTGAAACAATCTATTTACCGCTGGCGCAATGGCGACTGGAAGATACTGGAAGATGAGGTGCCTGCAGAATTTTCTCATTTTCCGGTTGATCAGGAAGAGCTGATCTATAACCGGCGCAGTTTGCATAACATCATTTCCTATAACAATACCGTTTTTCATTTTGCCCGGTATGTTCTGCAACACCATTTTGATTCCCAGATTCAGGCCCATCGAGGTGAGAATCCCTGGGAAGGAAAATTATTGGAAGCCTATAAAGATGTGATGCAAAAACTTCCTGAAAAGCGGGAAGGAGGGTATGTGCTGAACCGCTTTTACCGGCATCTCCATAATCAGCAACAGGAAGAAAGGGAAAAGATCAAGGAGCGGCTTATTCAGGATATTGAATTGCTGCAGGATCAGAATTATAACCTTTCGGACATTGCAGTAATCGTAAGGAAGAACAGTGAAGGCCAGGAAATTGCCGATGCTTTAATGGAATACAGGAACAGCACCCAGGCTTCCTCAAAATACCGGTATGATGTGATTTCCAATGATTCTCTGTATGTCGGCAGAGCGGAAAGTGTAAAGTTTATTTTGTCTGTATTCCAGTTTCTGGTCAAACCTGACGATGCCATCAACCGCGCTTTTATCAAAGAGGCTTATAACAATATCATTTTGAAGAGAGGATATGGGCAGCAAAACTGGCATTCCCTTTTCAGGGAAGCAGAGGATGAATTTGTGGAGCATCTTCCTGCTGATTTTGTTGAAAATCTCTCCGGGCTGAAGAGAATGTCGCTCTATGAGCTCACTGAGCGATTGATATCCATTTTTAAAATCAACAGGATAGAAGGAGAAATACAGTATATTCAGGCATTTCAGGAGATCATCCTCGATTTTTCAAAGAGGTATGCTTCTGATCTGAATACTTTCCTGGAATGGTGGAAGGAGAACGGATGGAAACAAAAACTTCAGCTTCCCGAAGATTACGATGCCATACGGATAACCACCATTCATAAAGTCAAAGGTCTGGAATTTAAGGCTGTGCTAATCCCTTTCTGTAACTGGGAGCTGGATACCACTTCATCGGGCCTGAAAAAGAATTATTTATGGTGCCGTCCTGATGACCAGGAACTGGGGAAAATAGGCGTTGTTCCGGTTAATTACTCCGGCCGGCTTTCGGAAACGTTCTTCCGGGATGCCTATTATTTTGAAAAATTTCACAATTATGTGGACAACCTGAATCTTCTCTATGTGGCCCTGACCAGGGCAGAGGAGGTGCTTTTTACCTATATCCCGATACAGGTGAAAAAGGATGGAACCCTGAATTATACGGTGAGCGATAAGGGCCTGACCACCATAGGTGAAGTGATTCATTATATATACAACAATTGTGAAGCACTACCCCTGTCTGATAACAGTGGATTCCCGTTTATAAAGGATTTGAGGTCTTATTGGGATGAAGCAACGAATACGCTGGAATGGGGTGAATTGCCGGAAAGAGCTCAGCTTGAGGCTGGAGGAGATAATCTGTTGGTACAGCAAAATTACCCGGTATATTCTACCAGGCCCGGTCTCCATTTAAAGTATGAACACAGTGAATTTTTCAGTGATAAAACCGATTTGTTTCAGGGTTCGGTGGATTACGGAAAGCTTATGCACCGGGTTTTTGCCAGAATCCATTCCAGATCGGATATTGAGGATGCTTTGGAGCAGGTGTATCTGGAAGGTAAGATAAATGAAGCCGAAAAGAGGGAATTGCATGAGCGGATAGAGCATCTGGTCAATCACCGGCAGGTTAAGGATTGGTTTGACGGAAGCTGGGAAGTATTGACCGAGCGTGAAATCCTTCTTCCCGATGGAAAAATTTATCGCCCCGACCGGGTGATGATGAAAAACGGACAAACCGTAGTGGTGGATTATAAGTTTGGCGAGAAGAAAGATCAACTATATAAAAAACAGATAGGTTATTACCTGAAACAGATTCAAAACATGGGTTATGACGATCCCGTTGGATACATTTGGTATGTTAACCGGAATACTTTAACAAAGGTTTAGAGATGAACAAGAGCAGCAACGAGGTTTTTCCCTGGGGAAACAGGAGGCGTTTTAATGCATACAGCGATTATTTCAAGCGTGTCTTTGGTGAGCGGGTGCAGAAGGTAACCATTGATGCCGGTTTTACCTGCCCGAACCGGGATGGTACCGTAGGAAAGGGAGGGTGCACCTATTGCAACAATGATGCTTTCAATCCCTCCTATTGCAATCCCGGCAAGAGTGTAGCCCAGCAGATCGATGAAGGAGTGGAATTCCACAGGAATCGTTATCGGCAGGCCAATAAGTATCTGGCCTATTTTCAGGCTTATTCCAATACCTATGCGCCTTTGCACCGGCTGAAGGCAATTTATAATGAGGCCCTCCGGTATCCGGGAATTATCGGTCTTGTTATCGGAACCCGCCCGGATTGCATAGACGATGAAAAATTGGATTATTTTGCAGCGTTGTCGGAAGATTATTATATGATCCTGGAATATGGGATCGAGTCGTTTTATAACCGAACCCTAAAACATATCAACCGCGGTCATTCCGTGGAAGATTCAATCACCGCAGTGGAAAAGACGGCTCAGAAAGGAATTAAAACCGGGGCCCATTTGATATTTGGCCTGCCGGGTGAAACAAGGGAGGATATGCTCAGGGAGGCGGATCTGATATCCCGGTTGCCTCTGGATACGGTTAAATTTCATCAACTGCAGATCCTCAAGGATACTGCCATGGCCAAAGAATACCAGGATTATCCGGAACGGTTTACACTTTTTGAACTGGATGATTATATTGATTTTATCATAGGCTTTATGGAAAGACTGAACCCGGATTTAGTCATCGAACGCTTTTCCGGTGAGGTGCCTCCATGGTTCCTGTCCGGCCCGGGCTGGGGACTGATAAGAACTTACGAAGTGCGCAATAAACTTGAGCAAAGAATGGTGAATCGGGATACGTGGCAAGGGAAATACTATAAAACAGTAAATATATGAAATGTTATTGTATGGGTGGTTTGTTTAATTAGAAGTATGAATAAGAAGCATCAAATTTCAAATTACAAATAAATTTCAAATCTCAATGTACAAAATTCCAAACAGATCTTAGATAATACATTTCTATCAAGTTTTGGTCATTTGAATTTTGATATTGAGTATTATTTGTTATTTGGTATTTGAAATTTGGTACTTATAAGCTGTAGATTGACTTTTTAATGCTGAACCAAATTATATGCAATATTTTCTTCAGGAAGTTGCCCGGGATGTATATAAGAAATACGGAAATGCCCTTTCCGGTATTTGTCTTGTCTTTCCCAACCGTCGCTCGGGATTGTTTTTCAAGCGCTATCTGACGGGTGAGCTTGAAAATCCGATATGGTCGCCTGAAGTCCTTACCATAAGCGACCTGATGCAGCAATTTTCCGGCTTACAGAAAGCCGATCAGCTTTCACTGATTTTTATGCTCTACCAGGTTTTCAAAAAGGAAAAGCAGAGCCAGGAGCCTTTTGACGAGTTTTATCACTGGGGGGAGATGTTGCTCCGCGACTTCGACGATATTGACAAATACCTGGTGGATCCCCGGGATATTTTCCGGAACCTGGCCCGGTTAAAATCACTGGAGGATCATTTTTCCTATCTGACAGAAGAACAGATTGAGTCGATCAGAAGATTCTGGGATACGTTGAATGTAAGCCGGCTTTCAAAGGAACAGAATGATTTCATAAGCATTTGGCAGGTACTTTACAATGTATACTTTCATTTTAATAGGGTGCTGGACGAGCAGAAGCAGGGTTATGAAGGAAAGATCTACCGGGCAGTAACAGACAGGATCAACTCGCAGAAGCTTACACCTAAGCATGATAAGTATATTTTTATTGGCTTTAATGCCCTTACCCCGGTTGAGCACCGGCTTTTCAAAGAACTCAAGCAAAGGGAGAAGGCTGTTTTTTACTGGGATTATGATCATTATTATCTCAAAGATCATGAAGCCGGCAGTTTTATTCATCAAAATATGGAACATTTTCAGGGAGAAGACCTGGGCGTTTATGATGGGCTAAAGCAGGATAAACACATTCAGTTTGTCAATACCCCCTATGACATTTCCCAGGCCAAGATTCTACCTGATCTGTTGACAGATATGCCTGATAAATACAGCAGTTCACCGGATAAAACTGCCATCGTACTGCCCGAGGAGCATTTGTTGCTTCCGGTTCTAAACAGTTTGCCTGAAACGCCAGGTGAGGTGAATGTGACCATGGGATATCCCGTTTATTCTACTCCTGCTTTCAGTTTTTTGTTGACGCTCATCCGCCTTCAGGAAAACGTGAAAAAACAAAACGGGGAGGTTCAGTTCTATTACAATGATGTGCTGTCGGTTCTGAATCACCAATATCTGGGGATCATCAGAGATGAACAGGTGGAACAGCTTATTGAGCAGATCCATAAGCACAACAAAATCTACATACCTTCCGGGGAATTAACGGTCAATAACCTGTTTCGTGCTGTATTTGCCTTGCCTGAGTCCTATGAATCCCTCAGCGATTATCTTCTGGATAATTATTACCGGTTTTATACCCTGCTGAAACAACAGAATAGCGGGGAGAATTATTCCCTTCGGATGGAGCTGGAAAGCATTTATTATGTATATATTGCTATCAAGCGGTTGAAGGAGATCTTTAAGCAGCATCAGGCGAATGTGAAGCCTGCCACATATCTTCGGATCCTGGAAAGGGTTGTTAAAAACCAGTCCATTCCCTTTCAGGGAGAGCCTTTGTCGGGGATACAGGTCATGGGCCTTCTGGAAACCCGGACACTTGATTTTGAAAATCTGATTATTCTTTCAATGAATGAGGGTGTTTTTCCTCAAGCGGAGTCCACCCCCTCTTTTATACCATTCAGTCTGAGAAAAGGGTTTGGTTTGCCCACCTATGAACACAACGATGCCATCTATGCCTATTATTTCTACCGGTTGGTTCAGCGGGCAAAAAACATTACACTGGTATACAATTCCGGTTCAGATGGCCTGAAAACCGGAGAAATGAGCCGTTTTATGCATCAGCTTAAATTTGAGACAAACTTTGATATCAGGGAAAGAACAGTAGTTTCAGGCATCAGCATACCGGAGGCCAGATCTGTTACGGTGGCCAAAACCCCGGAAATTCTTGATGTGCTGGAAAAATATAATGCCATCAGCGGGAGCGAAAAAAACTTTTCGCCCAGCGCCATCAATACCTATCTGATGTGTTCGCTTCAGTTTTATTACCGGTATATTGCCGGGCTGAAAGAGCCGGAAGAGGTGACGGAAAATGTTGACCTGCCGTTGTTCGGATCATTGCTCCATAAAGCGATTCAGTTGCTTTATGAGCCGTACCGGATGGATCAGAACCAGATCTCGTCAGATGAACTGAAAAAGCTGGAGCGCAATGACGAGCTTATTGAAGCCAGAATCATGGAGGCATTTAGAGAAGAATATTTCAGCGATTTTCCGGAGGATAAAAAAATCAATCTTTCCGGTAAGAATTTGCTGATCAAAGACATCATTTATCAGTATATCAAACAGTTCTTAAAAGTGGAACAGAAATTTGCCCCTTTTCTTCCGCTGGCCTTGGAAGAATCTTGTCAGACTTCCGTGAATTTCGGTGTTGACGGTAAAGAGAAAAGCGCGGTGATCAAGGGGGATATCGACCGGGTGGATGAGCATGATGCTGGCATTCGAATCATCGATTATAAGACGGGCCAACCCCAACAATCCTATAAGGATGTGCCTTCATTGTTTGAAAAGTACGGCAATCATGCGGCATTGCAGGCTTTGATCTATTCACGGATGTATAGTGAAGTGCATGGTCCGCAAAAAAAGATCGTTCCCGGCCTTTATTTCTTCCGCAGGATCTACCAGGATGATTTTGACTGGTCGGTAAAAATGAACAAGCATCCGGTGTCCTATGATGAGGTGAAGGTTGATCTGGAAGAGCATCTGAGGAGTCTTCTGGAAGAAATTTTTGATCCTGAGGAGACGTTTACACAAACCGACGACCGGAATACCTGTCGCTTTTGCCCTTATGCAAAGATTTGCAGAAGAGATTAAAGAAATAGATACTGGCTTTTTTCATTTTCAAAATTATTTTACGGCGCCAGCCTTCGGATTACCCAATTCTCGTTTTCGAGGGAATACTCGATTCGGTCGTGCAGCCGGTTTTCTCTGCCCTGCCAGAATTCGAAGCGGGTGGGCCTGATCAGATAACCGCCCCAGTGGGGAGGCCGTTCTATCTTTTTGTTGCGGAATTGTTTTTCCAGGTCTTTTTTTCTTTGCTCCAGGTAATCACGGCTGGGAATTTCGGCGCTCTGGTCTGAGGCCCAGGCTCCGATTTTGCTCATTTCAGGCCTGGATTCAAAATATCTGTCTGAGTCTTTGGGGGGCAATTTTTCAGTAATGCCTTCCACCCGAACTTGTCTTTCCAGTTCGGGCCAGTAAAATAAGGCAGCTGTACGGGGATTTTCTCTGAGTTGTTTGCCTTTTAAACTGTTGTAATTGGTATAGAATACCAAACCTTCTTTTTCTAATTCTTTCAGGAGTACAGTGCGGGAAGTCACCATCCCCTCTGTATCAGCCGTGGAAATACTCATAGCCGTGGATTCCATGGCTTCGGCATGCACCGCCTCGTCAAGCCAGAGCTCTAGCTGTCGGATCGGGTTGTTGTAAACCTCCTTTTTTTTAAGGACTCTTTGGGCGTATTCCCTTCTTATGTGCGATAAATCGTACTTCATTCATCCTTTGATTTTATCTTGGCACTGCTGATGCTTGCATTTAACTCGAACCCCAATATTAAGGCAAGCGAGTTAAAATAGGTCCATATCAATACCACCATCAAAGTGCCGATGGACCCATATAGCTTATTAAGTTGACCAAAGTTGTTGATGAAAAAGGAGAAGATCAGGGAGGCCATGATAGTCAAAAAAGTGGCGAATATGGCACCCGGGGAAAAAAAGTTCCAGTTGGGCTTTTTGGCTGGTGCCAGATAATATATGAACGATATGGCCAGAAGATGAAACAAAATGATGACAACCCATTTTCCGATTAAAATCAGGTAGAGTGTTGTACCATATTCAAGGATGTTTTGTTCAACCAGCATATTCAAAACTACCCGGCTCAGAATGATTAACAGGGTGGCAGAAGTGATCAGTGTAGCCAGTATAAACACAAGGCCAAGAGATATCAATCGCTGCGTCAGCCAACTCCTGGTTTCTATATAGTGGTGGGTGGAGTTAAAAGCGTCGATCAGGGCATGGATGCCATTCATTGAAAAGAACAAACTGGCCAGGGCGCCGAACGACAACAGTCCCCAGTTTTTTTTCATTACAAGATCTACCAGTGTGGATTCCAGGAAGTGAAAGGCATTTTTAGGCAGGATGTTCTCAAAGACATTCAGGAGCTCACTTTGAAAATTGTCTATAGGAATATAAGGAATTAGTGTAAAAAGGAAAATGATACCGGGGAACATGGCCAATACAAAGTTGAATGCCACAGAGGAGGCCCGGGTGGTTAAAGCCCCGTTCTTAATGCCTTCTATGAAGAATTTAATGACGTCATAAAGAGGAATATTGTAAAAACCCGGCAGGCTTATTCTTTTAGTGAAATTTTTTATTTCCCTGTTTTTTGTATCATTGTCCATTATGAAGGGGTTGATTTCCCTGAATATTTGATGGTTATTATTCTATTGAATTCGGGGTTAAAAATAATAAGAATTTTGTGTCGATGAAAATGTTAAGCAACAGTAATAAAGGGTGGTTGTTTACAAGTTGCCGTTTAAAAATCTATGGCTTTGATACTCATGTCAATGCTCATTATCTGGTGGGTAAGGGCGCCTACTGAAATATAGTCTACACCACATTCAGCGTAGTCCCGGATGTTCTCCAATGTAATTTTACCTGATGATTCGGTTTCGAACATCCCGCCGATCAGTTCAACAGCTTTTCTGGTATCTTGTATATCAAAGTTATCGAGCATGATCCTGTCTACACCGCCGGTTTGTATGACTTCCCTGACTTCTTCCAGGTTTCTTACTTCAACTTCAATTTTGAGGTGTTTGTCTTCTTTTTGCAAATATTTTAAAGTTTTACGGATGGCTTTATCAATGCCTCCTGCAAAGTCAATGTGGTTGTCTTTCAGCATAATCATATCATAGAGTCCCATACGGTGATTGGATCCGCCACCGAGGGCTACAGCCCTTTTTTCCAGGATACGCAGTCCCGGTGTGGTCTTTCTGGTATCCAAAATTTTTGTGGGAAGATCTTTTATTTTATCAGCGTAAAGGTGGGTTTGGGTTGCGATACCACTCATTCGCTGCAGAAAATTCAGGGCAAGTCTTTCTGACTGCAGGATCGAACGAACTTTTCCCTTTACAAGAAAAGCAATATCCCCCTTATTCACTTTGTTTCCGTCAGCGATGTATATCTCTGTTTGAAGGTTCGGATCGATTATATTAAAAACCATCCGGGCGATTTCTATTCCTGCTATGATCCCCTGTTCTTTGATCAGTAGCTGAGATTTTCCTTGCTTTCTTTTTGGGATACAGGCAAGAGAGGAATGGTCTCCATCTCCTGTATCTTCTTCAATGGCTAGTTCAAGAATGCTTTGAAGGTGGGTTTTATTCAATTTCATCTTCAATGCGAAGTTGATGAATAAGCAATTGGTTTTCTTTAGGTTTTAACAGCATGTATACCCTGAAATTTCCTTTAAATGTCTCCAGTCTCCCGATAGCATATTGAGCATCTTCCTTACCCCCTTTATGAATGAAATTAAAGTCTTTGGGGGGATGTTTAGTAAAAAAATCGTCCATGATCCTTTCTGCCTGTGATTTACTGTATATATCCTCATTTTCACCTACGGTAAGTTCCAGGTTGTCGTTGAAAAACCTGGCAAGTTCTTTGGCAGTACCTACTTTGAAAGCAATGGCAATATCATTGGGAATTTCCTGCTCGGTTACATTATAGCCTCCTTGAAAAAATAAAGTAAAAATAATAAGCACAGGTATTATTTTTGTATATAAGCTCATGGTATTTTGAGTTTAACTTTTATAAAATGCAAAAATTGAACCATTGTTACTCCTGTCATGAAAAAAATGAATTGTGTCTTTTTTCGCCTCGAGAAGCATCCAAACTACCAAGTTATAAATAATTTTATGGCGATAAAAATATGTTGAAGGACATTCAGCGTTTACTATTCAACGCTATTCTTTATAAATTTGGTGTATATGAAAATAATCGTTTTAGTGGTGGGGAAAAATAAGAAAGAATATATCAGTGAGGCTTTAGGTGAATACGGTAAAAGGATAAATAAATACGTCCCCTTTGATATCAAAGAGATAAGCGGCATAAAAGGTACCGGCAAGTATTCTGAAAAAGAGATCAGGGAAAAAGAAGGAGAGAATATTCTAAAAACTCTACCTGCCGATGCTTCGATCGTTCTTTTGGATGAGAAAGGTAAACAAATGAATTCCAGGGGATTTGCTCAATGGCTTCAGAAGGTATTGAATTCGGGTATCCGCAATCTGGTATTTATCATTGGGGGAGCATACGGCTTTGCTGATCAGGTCTATGAAAAGGCTGATATGCTACTGTCTCTTTCACGGATGACCTTTTCTCATCAAATTGCCCGGGTTGTTTTTGCCGAACAGTTGTATCGGGCATTTACGATAATTAAAGGAGAACCGTATCATCATGGGGAATGATTTAAGAAAAATTGAAATAACCTTTTATTGACGAAAATATATTTTAAAGATGCGTAGTCTATTTGTTTTTTCGGGATTGTTTTTGCTTTTTCTTACTGCCGGACTTTTTTTGAATGCTTCTTTTGAAAAACAGCAGAGCAGGGAGATTGATAAAGAAGATTTTATTAATACGTTATCCGGGAAACAGGAATTAATCAATAACCATTTGTTGGATATAACCGATAATATTTCTGAAGAAGGTTTGGATGAAATAGAATCTACATTCTATTCAAATTATTCAGATTTGTTTCAGTCGCAGGGATTGGCATTTTATATATTTTATAATGATCGGCTTCAACATTGGAATACCAATACCATACCGGTCAATTCTCTTGATACCACTGACGATCATAGTGTTAATAAGCTTGGAAACGGGTGGTATTATATTCGTAAGGAACAAACTGATTCATTCCGTGTGGTGGGTGTTGGTCTGCTGAAAAAAAACTACCCTTATGAAAACCGTTATTTAAAGAATACATTTCAGGATGATTTCAATCTTCCGCCGGCTGTAGATATAGTGAAAGATCCCAATAAGGGAACTGCCATAAGGGATAAAAAAGGGAAGTATCTTTTTTCACTCTATCCTTCAAAATTTGAAAGAGAGGATTCTTTCATGTATTACCTCTCTGTCGCTATATTTTTAGCTGCTTTTGTTTTTTTATTCCTGTTTATTGACCGGTTGTTTCAGAGAATTGTAACGTACCGCATGAGGTTGGAAATTTTTACAATGGTTGTTGTTCTCCTGGGTTTGGTCCGTTTTCTTTCCGTTCATTTTCAGTTTCCGGATAATCTTTATCAATTGCAGGTTTTCGATCCTTCCTTCTATGCTTCTTCTCCCATAATTCCCAACTTGGGTGATCTTCTGTTACATTTGGTCTGCCTTTGGTTTTTAGTCTGGCTGGCCATTCGTTATCTCAAGCCGGCTGGTAAGATCAAGATACGCTCAAGATTACTTGCTGGAATGGTTTCAATAATATATGCTTTAGTGAATATTACATTCTTTGCTTTGATCTGGTATCTTTTCCGGTCATTAATCTTTAATTCCAGTTTTTCTTTTGAGTTCCACCGGTTTTTTGATCTGGAATTCTCCGGGTTATTAATGTTACTGACCCTATTTATTTTATTTTTTATCTATTTTCTCTGGATTGATTTTTTTATATATAAAATAGGCAAACTCATTACATATAAGGAATTTGCATTTATATTCATTCCATTGTCCCTTGTTGTGCTGGGAATTTGTTATTATCACGGAGTATCCCTGCAATGGTATACAATAACTTTTTTTTATCTGAGCCATCTCATTGTTGCTCTGATTGTCTATTTTAATACAACCTATAATTATCCGCGGTTAATTGTAATCATGCTGATTACTGTAGTTTTTGCCATGTTTTTTATCCACAACAATACCGATGTTAAAGAAAGAAACAAACGCAGGATACTTGTGGCCAACCTGGAGAGTGAACGCGACCGGGTGGGAGAATTGTTGCTGCAGAGGAGGGGAGAGCAGGTTGCATCTGATAACCGGATTGCTCAATGGATGGTCAATCATTTGAACAATGAGATGAAAATTCGGGATTATCTCAGAACCGAATATTTTGATGGCTATTTCAATAAGTATGATCTTCAGATCTCTGTTTGTGACCCGAATGATGACCTTAGTGTTATTCTCGATAACCGGACCGACCAACATCATTGCTACACTTTTTTCGATCAAATGCTTAAAGAGGAAGGTATTTCACTGGGGGAGAGTAAATTCTACTATCTGGATAACCTTAATGGCCGGATCAGCTACATTGGTATCATAAAATACCATAAAGAAGCAGATCCATACCGGGAATCTACGTTGTATATCTCCCTGGATTCCAAATTGACCAGTAGCCACTTGGGATATCCCGAGCTTTTACTTACCAAAGAACTTACCGATCCCGGT
>JAIPAF010000014.1 GCA_021740225.1 Bacteroidales bacterium
ATCAGTAATACCCATAAAATAGGCTTTCCAATTCGTTTCATAACTCCTTTGTTTTTTCTGTTTCATTTAAACAAACTTTATACCATAAAAATATTAAGTACTGATAACCAGTGCTTAATTAATAAAATGAATCAAATAAACTGTTCGAAAATGAACGATTGGTGTTCGGTTTGATCCATTTGTATATAAGTGACGATTGAATGTAGAAAATGATGCATCAAAAAGAAGTAGGTCTTATACATTCTTTTTGTACATGGAATGGCGTTTGTTGGGTCAAGTTTTTAATGTATTGGCGATCTCATCGTTTCGTAAGACTTATTGCTTTACCGGCAGGGTTTCTTTATCAGATTCCCTCTCCGTTACTGAAGTTCATGGTTTGGGCCTTTTGTTGGACTATTTTTGAATTTGGCGGTACGCTACGGGTCAGCCATACGTTGCCTCCGATAACCGAACCGGCACCTATTGTTACCCTTCCCAGAATGGTGGCTTCAGCATAGATTACCACATCATCCTCCACTACGGGATGCCTGTCTACTCCTTTTATCGGGTTCCCTTTCTCATCCATCGGAAAGCTTTTGGCTCCCAGGGTAACGCCCTGGTAAAGCTTTACATTTTTTCCTATGAAGCAGGTTTCTCCAATTACCACCCCTGTACCGTGGTCGATCACAAAATTTTCTCCTATTCTGGCTTCAGGATGGATGTCGATGCCGGTACCGGAATGGGCCATTTCGGTTATGATGCGTGGGAGAAGGGGAACTCCCAGATTACTTAATTCATGCGCCAGTCGGTAATTGGTGATGGCCCTGATGCCCGGATAGCTGAAGATGATTTCTTCCGGGCTTTTGGAAGCGGGATCTCCGTTGTAGGTAGCCTGAATGTCGCTCTCCAACATATTTCTCAACTCGGGTAGTTTCTCAATAAAATGGGAAGTAAGCTCCGGAGCCCTGTTTTTGCACTTCTCACATTCTTCAAACGATTCGTTGGGACATCCGAAACATATTCCCCTTCGGAGCTGTTCTGTGAGATTCTCGTAAAGCCAGTCTACATTCCTGCCGATATGGTATTTGAGGGTATCTCCCTGTATTTTGGATTCACCGAAAAATCCGGGAAATAGTATGGACCTCGTGGTTTCGATTATTTCATACAGCGCATTGATCGAGGGCATGGGTTTCCCATGCCCCGGCATATAAGCTATTTTATAAAGAGAGGGTTCTGAAAGCCTTTCAATGGTTTTTTCCATGTTTTTTCTGTTGGTTTCTTTTAATTTTCCCATCTTATTCTGCATTTGGATTGTATAGTGGGGTGCTTAAATACCGTTCTCCGGTATCACATACAATGGCTACAATATTTTTGTTCTTGTTATCGGTTCTTTTTCCTATTTCAATAGCAGCATGCACGATGGCCCCCGAAGATATCCCGCTGAATATTCCTTCTCTTGTAGAAAGGGCTCTGCTCATTTCCATGGCTTCTTCATTTTCCACGGTAAATACTTCATCAATAACATTCAGGTTCATGATGCCAGGTACAAATCCGGCTCCTATTCCCTGAATTTTATGTTTTCCGGGTTTACCTCCGGAAAGGACCGGTGAATCGGCCGGTTCTACTGCAACTACCTGGATATCCGTATTCTTTTCTTTCAATACTTCTCCAACACCCGTTATGGTACCCCCTGTGCCAACCCCGGCAACAAAGATGTCTATATCCCCGTCGGTATCATTTAATATTTCCTTTGCCGTGGTTTTTCTGTGCATCTCTACATTGGACGGATTGTCAAACTGCATGGGGATAAAGGCATGGTTGTATTTTTCTTTTAGTTTATGGGCTTTTTCGATAGATCCTTTCATGCCTTCTTCAGCCGGAGTCAGTACAATTTCGGCTCCGAAGGATTGAATGAGATTCCTCCTTTCCACACTCATGCTTTCAGGCATGGTGACGATCAACCGGTAACCTCTGACGGCACAAACAATGGCCAGGGCTATCCCGGTGTTGCCACTGGTCGGCTCTATTACCACCGAATCCGGTTTCAATATACCCCGCTTTTCGGCATCATCAATCATGGCATACCCCAGCCGGTCCTTTACCGAACTGCCTGGATTATAATATTCAAGTTTGGCAAACACATTCGCTTCCATATCTTCTGTGACTTTGTTAAGCCTTACCAGGGGCGTGTTGCCTGTTAATTCCGTTACATCTTTTGCGATTTTCATAAATATGCGAATTAATGTTGAGGCCAGTCTAAAAATGCGAGTGGCTTTCTTAATTAAAATATTTAATCATTTAGTTCTGTAACACATTTTATCCCCAATTGTTTTTTTGACATTTTTGCGGATAATTTGTAATATTACAAACTTTCAATTTGTCATCATAATATTTAATAGATTATTAAAAAATTGTCTGACAACCGTTTCGTTTTAAAATATGAATGGATCCAAAGGCTCCATCTCTAAAGGCGGTAAAATTATAAAATCCCTTAATATGCTCGGAAAAAAACAGCTACTGATTTTTACGATAACAATATTAGCAGGTTTAACAACCTGTCATACGATAAGGAATGTGTCTTCTACCTACCGGGATAAACCTGTAATGATTGACGGTAAGTTGGATGAATGGAATGAGGAGGTGAAGTATGATCAATCTTCCAAATTGCATTATTCTGTAACCCATGATGATGAGAATGTTTATGTTGGCCTTATGGTTAAGGATGATATGGTTCAGAGAAAGATTCTGATGTTCGGACTGACTTTATGGATGGATACTACAGGGAACAAAAATCAATTGAAAGGATTGCGCTATCCTATTCCTTCGGAGAAAAGGCAGGAGATTAGAAGAAAAACTAAGGAAGGTAAAGATCTACCCCTTAGAGCACAACAGGCTATGCCCGATGATTCCAGGGAAGTGATCGGACCGGCCAATATGAACAAAATGATGCTTATTGGATTCAACGATATTGAAAAAGAAACGTTATCCATTGCCGAAAGCGCAGGTATCGATGTTAGAATGTTGGATCAGGAAATGGTGGGATTGACTTATGAGGCAAAGATACCTGTCAACATGCTATATGCCGATGGGTCTCTCCAGGGAAAAGAGTTGAGCCTGGGTATCATCTCCGGTCATCTGGAACTCCCCGATCGTAGTTCCGGTTTGATGTCTCCCGGCGGGATGACTCCCGGGGGAGGTATGACTCCCGGAAGAGGCCGGGGTGGTCAGAGGACTGGAAGGGACAGAGGCCCCGGCAATCTGGAAGAGCTACAGAAAAGTACTAAGTTGTGGCTGAGGGGCATCGAGTTTGAAGGAGAGAAATCAAATCACAAATGACAAGCACGAGATAACAAATAAATCCGATAGCTCTTGGATTCAATTTCAATATGTGTGGTGCCTTTTTCAATTTAATGTAAGTTTATAATGACCATTTAATGACCACAAATGACTTTTTAATTGCCCTGCCTACCTGAGGTCATTGAATTGTTCCCGCAGGATACGAGGCCAACGCTTCCCACTATCGTATCATCGGCTCATCGTTCAGTATTCGCTGCATGCGGTTGCATCCAAAAACAAAGTTGAGGCCGAAACGCAGGTTAAACGCTTTGGTATGGCCTGGCCATAAGCCGGCAGAAACGACATCCGATACGGTGTATAACTGGAAAGGACCAAGCCGTGTGCCAATACCGATTCCCAGGTTGTTGAACGCCCGGTTCATTACCGAATAGCTTGCCGAAAGGGATATTCCCGGAATGGGTCTGGTATTTGCCGAAAGGGTAAAGCTCTGATTTACCTCGCCGCCGAAGAAGGTGGTTCTGGAGAGAAAACCGAAGTCTACCTTGTCTGTCAACTGGTAATCAGCCCCTACGAAAATTTGGGGTCCCAGAAAGTGCAAAAATCCTTCCTGGCTGTAGTTTAGTTTTGTTGCTTCACGGAGTGAATCGAGCAGGTCTCCGGCAGGATCTGAATTCTTATCTTCCCGGAACTCGGAGCTGACATCGATACCGGTATAGGAAAATTGACCGTTGATGGTATATCGGTGACCATAATTGTTATAATTAATGAAACCCAGGTCGGTAACGCTGGCAGATAACTCCAGATCATCCATCACCTGGTACCTGGCGCCAAAATCTATGGCGAACCCCGGGTTTTTAAACAAATCGTTTACTTTGGGATCAAAAGTGTTTATTTCTTCCACAAATCCAAGCGAATCGGTGGCTACTTCCAGAGGTGCCGTACCCTGTAGTGCAATATCGGAAGTTAAAGAAAGGGAATCGGCATGCTCACTGGTGTACAGCTTTAAAGTCGATTCTCTTGTCTGAAAGTTAACCAATCCGTTTAGGTATTTCACCCGTACCCCGAAACTTAAATCCTGATCTATTTTTCCGCTATACCCGAATGAATATTCGAGATAGTGATTGGTGGAGAAGTTGAGATTGCTGAAATCGAGTGCTTCACCCTTTGTATTTCCTTTGGTAATAAAGGTTATTAAATCTTTAGGATAGGAAAATTTCAGTTCGGACTTTTCTCTTGCGTGAAAGGAGAAATATCTCTCTCCATCCCTGAATCCAAAGCCGAGAAGGGTGGTGGAGAACTGTGTGAAGAAGGAATTTCTGGGTTTGAGCGTATTCAGAAAATCGTCCACATTGGCATCGGGGTGGAGGAAGGTGATCAGCGAATCGTTCACGGGGGATTCCATGATCACGTCGTTATAGGTAAGGGAATTGTTGCCGGCGTTCAAGTTAACATCGGATATTCCCGGCAGGTTGAGGTAAAAATTGCATACCGGCTGGCGGGCCGGATTCATCAGGGACATCTGGGGAATACGATCCATATAGTAAAGCGTGTTGACTTCCTGTGCAATAGCGGATACAGAGATCCCCGCGATAAAGATTAGTGAGATAAATATCCTGTTGATCTTTTTTTTCATGGTGCTTTGTTTTAGAAATCAAGTTTGGTTCCTGTTTCATCGATCCCCAACCTGAAATCAAGTGTATAATCGGTATAGAATTTGACTCCGGTGAAATCCCCTTCAGCGGTTTGGGAGGTTATCACCGTGGCTTCCAATGCCAGTTGATTGGCTTCGTTGAGCAGATCGATATCATCTCCGCTGACCTTAAAGTAAATCAGATTTTCTTTGGATGATTTCACCCGCCCGTTTTCGTCGACTTCAGGAGCTTCAAGGAAAGAAACGGTTTCCCCGTCTTCATTCAAAGGCTCCAGGGTAAGTAAGTCCCTGTTGGCGATTGAATCGCGGCATGTCACCTTAATGTCGATGCTGAAAGGAAATTGGTTTTTGAATAGGCCATAGAGGGTAACTGCCTCGTCAAAATCCACATCCATATCAAAGCTTACTGAATCCCGGTAGGTAAGTCCCGTGGTTTTCAGCTCCAGCGGCAGATCCATTTCCATGCCCACATTGACCCGGTTCTCGGAAGTGATGAAGTTTTGCGTGGAAGAAGGATCGGTGGTATTACGATTAATATATCCTGCTCCACTGAAACGGATCTGTTTTGGGGGAAGGGAGATGAATTCATCAATACTGGAATTACTGGAATCTATCCGGATGGTATCTTGTAGTCCGTTATAGGTTGGGGGGGGAGGATAAGAAGGATGAGAAGGGGAATCAAAATACAGCAGCGAGTCGTTGTTAACTTTTTCATTGAGGTCTTGCCGGTTGCCGTCGGCAGATTCACCCACCAATTGAAGGTTAGCTGCAAAAGGAATCCCGATAGTGTTGGTATAGAATAGTTTCAATGTTGGATTGGTAAGGGTAAATCCTCCCGTTATATTATCAAAGAGCGGAATGCCTGTGTTGAATACATTACTGTCAAAATCGAGGGTATCTTTTCCAAAATACCCGCTTACGTAATCAATATGATCGCTGTCCAGGTAAAAGTTATAGGAAAACTCGACCGAATCGGAGGCGTGGAATTCTACGAAGTCCTCTGTGCCTCCCAGGCTGAGGGTATACTCAAGGGGCAGAGAATCCGTATGGGTGAGTATGGTTTCGGAATCGATCATATCCAGTTCACCGTAACTGGTTGACTGTGCGGTTATTGCTTGTTCCAGGGTTACGGTGTCGCCGTTGGAGTAGCGACTTTTGGGCAGACTGAGTTTCATATACGCGGGTATATTGGTATTATTGTCGATAGTAAGATCTACTCCGCCACCTGCAAGCCTCAGGGTATCGAGCCTTCTATCACCCGAGTATCCGACGCTAACGTTTGTTTCCTTACCCTGTAATGATTGTTCTGGAATAGAGACCTCTCCGCCGGAAATGACCAGATCACCGGATTCAGCCTCAATGGTAATGTCATCATCCAGATTGATGTCAACGGGGTCGGTGCTTCCGGGGGTGCTTAAGGCAACTTTTTTGGCATATAATACGGAACCCAGTTTTTTCCCGGAGAGATTAAAGATTTCCGTATGGCTTTCATTTTTTTGTAGCTCACGGAATTCAAAATGCTCCAGGAGAGTGTCTTCTTCCTCAGTGGTACCGGTGTTGTCCAGAATTTTGGTTCTGAGATCAAGTTCTATAGTAGTCTCCACCGGCAGATTGTTGGTCAGGGTTAATTCGATCTGTCCGGTATCAACCACGGCATAACGGAAATTTTCAATGGTATCCACTTCGTAGGTTCCTTCAATGGCCATGGAGTCCGATTCGGGTAGCTCCGGAAAAGGGATTGATTGGCCGTCAGCACTTTCTATCAGTCCAGCCTCCTCTTCATGGGTAGTGGCATTGTTGACAATATCTTCCAAAGTAATACTGCTTGTGATCGGTCCGAAGCTTCCGATCTCGATATTGCCCAATGTATAGGATTCGTTCCCCGACTCGTTCACTTTAAACAAGTCGTTGCCATCGAAGGTGAAAATGCTGTCTTCTCTGTATACCATTTTTATATACGGATGGGTTTCCGAGGAATCCCGTACGATATTTTCCCCGCCGTCGGCTACCAGATCTTCAAGCGTAATGGAGCCTCGGGCCAGGGGAGCTGAAAATTTCGGGGAAAGCTCCATATCGTCGGATAGCTTTTCCAAATCGAATTTATCCTCCATACACCCGGAAAGGAGAAAAGCCAAAAGCACCAACGATATCAACCAAAAAAGAAAAACACTTCTTGAGGTATGCATTTGGATAAAGGTTTATTAAAGTTTTTATTTATCTTAATAAATTGTAATTATATAAAAAGTTGGTCTGATCTCCAACAATTAAGTGAAAATTTTTGTTTTCCTGATCCAGATAACCAATGGAGAAAGGAGCATTGCCTTTCAGCGGGAACCCCCGGTGCATTTCTCCGTTACTATTCAACAGATAAATCTGGTTTTTCTGTTTAGAAACCACTCCCAGTTTCCTATCATTATCTGAAAAGTAAAAGTAGATTGGGGAGTAAGAAATATCCCCTTCGAATGAATATTCAAACAGCTTATTGTTTTTGGATTGATAAACTTCCAACTTGTTGTTGTCCATAAATATGAGATCTTTGAATCCGTCTCCGTCCATATCCCTGTACTGAAAATGATGATCGGGAGAAAATGTATTGAGTTCGGTGGTTTCAACTTCTCCGTCGAAGTAAATATAATACACGGTTCCAGTGACATCGGTGGTGACCAGCCTGGGACGGGTTCTTGAATTTTTCGTTTCCAGTGTAAACAGGTTGTTTTTTGACCGGGAAAACTGTTTCTCGGGTTGTACCCGCACCTGTCCTCTTCTGTTTAGTATGTATATCTGGTATTGGTCGGCAAATACGATATAGTCTCTGGTACCTATCCGGAAATGCTGCACCCTTTGGGTAACCTCTGTATCGGTTTTGTTGAATTGCCACCCGGTAATAATATTCCCTTCTTTTGAAAAATCATATACCCTTTTGTTTTCACAGGGCACGAAGATCCTGTAATTTTTATTGTTTTCATAGTCGAAAACAGATAAAGGTGCGGTAGCCGGTGAGGGGAGCCTGACAGGATACTTTTCTACATAATTTCCATTTCTTGCAATGAGGTGTATGTTGTTTTTAGTATTAAAAAGCATCTGCAGTTTGCCGTTCTTGTAGTAATCGATCTGGTAAATATCGCTCATGATATGCTCATCAATCTGTTTTTCCCAGAGTACCCTGCCTGCTTTATTGATCAGATAGATCTTATTGTTTAGATCCTGCACAAAAATTTCATTTTTACCGGTATAATGGTTTTCTACAAGTGCCGGTTTGAAGTTTGTTGCTGTATCCAGATGGGTCTCCCAGGTGGTTTGGGGTTCTTCGCTGATTTTTGGAAGGTATTTAATGAATAAGTTGTTGTAGATCATATCCCCGTTACCCATCAATTGACAGGCCAGGGCCTGGAATTTTCTGAAGTGTTCTTTGTTTTTTCGCAATCCCTTTTGAAGATCTGTTTTTAGAAAGTTGGAAACCAGTGAAGGAGAGCGATACATATTGGTATAGAAATGAAAATTCGACCGGTTTGAAAAGTACTCGGAGAATTCCTGGTGGTTTTTGTTATAGTTCAATGTTTTATTCAGAACGTTGGAATAGATGAATTCCCTGAGCAAATCCTGGCTCCCTCCAAATACGGCATACTGGCCTATTAGAGTAAAATAACGGTTGCTGATACCCTGGAAAATATCTCCGAAGAGGTGGTTGAAAAGATTATCAATGGGAAGTTTATACACCGGATATTGGGTTTCCTCATTAATGGATATTTTTTGCACATGTGAATTTCCCGCTTCTGAAGATACTTCTTTGGAAATCTGAGAAAGTTTGGATTGTACGTATTTTTTGTCTTCTGTTTTCATGATGATGAAAGCTTTATCCCTGGGGTGCTTCATATCCGGATTCATAAAGGCTATGCCAATCTCTTGATGAAGCATATCGTAAAAGGCTTCCTCGGGGTTGAAATTGTATTGGTCTTCGATTTTTGCCATCCACTCCCTGTAGTCACCGAATACTTTCTTATCACGGTATAACTCGTGGAGATTCTTTCTGTAATTCTTTTTTTTGTTTATTCCAAGAGATATGTAGGCAGCGGTATTGGAGGGAAGGATGCTTTCCATCCCAAGTTTTACCGGCTTCTGGTCTATAAGCAGGTCGATTACCTCATTTTTGTCTCCGTCCTGAAGGGTGAAGCCATTTAGCAACAGGATATCAGACTTTAGGTTGATATCCAGGATAGACCACCGGCCGAAATTGGTTAGGCTTTTGATGTATGTCTGATATGGGGTATCAAGAGGGAGAGAGATAACCTCCGGGAAATTTTCAAAATTAATGTAAATATTGGCAGCTACATTTTTCCCGGCTATTTCCGATACCTTTTTAAAATGTTTGTTGTTAACAAGGGTATTTTCTACGGAAGATTGCCGGATGGATTTTTCAACAAGAAGGGGGGAAGTGCTTACTATTAAAATACCTTTTACAGTAGCCCAGGAAAGTTTGTGGGAATCCTTCTGGCGGATGGAAAAAAGTTTGGTTTTATTGTAATTTTTTGATTTTAACTTATGATTCCTGCTGTTTCCCCATTGTTTAAGATAATTCAGTACGTGATTCTGCTCTCTCAGGTTGTTCAATTTTAAAAGAAAAGAAAACTCCAGCCGTTCCTTTCCTTGTTTTTCGGCCATAATGATGAGCCTATTTTTCCTGAGAAGATCTTTGATTTGTTTGTCCGACCGAACGAGTGAATCAATTGTCCCCACCTTATTTTTAAAATTTTTTACTGAAGAGATTTGGGTGATTTCATTCCAGATGGCATTATCTTTGGTTAGGTTATTCAAAAATTTTACGGGACTCTGAATATCGATAAAAAAGGCAGAATTATTGGAAATCAGTTTGATTATGTTGTATTCGGGGATTTGTTGTTTTTTTAGATAGAAATAGGCTCCGGTGCCTCCCAGTATAAGAATGATCAATAAGGCAATGACCGTTTTTTTCATCGTAATGCATTAAGTTAGTGTTAAAAAATTAAGGATTCATTAATTCCTGCATTCAAAAATTATCAGCACTGCAAATATAATGAGTTCAATAAATAAATAAGTATTTTAAAAAGGGAGAAAAATATATTGCTCAACAAAGATATTATTTTTGCCTGTTTATTTTTCGCAGACTGGGGATATAGTTATTAAGTTATTAACAAAGTAAATCATTACTATATGGCAAGCGTATTATTTAAGCAATGTTCCGTGTTGATTGTTCTGATGGCTTTTTCGATGTTGGGCTTTTCACAGGAGCTTAAAATTTATGATGCCGAGACTTTGGAACCTATTGGCAATGTGGCTTTATATGGTAAGGACAAAAGACATTCGGTCATTTCCGATCAAAATGGGATTGCCGATTTAAAGGGATTTGAGGGAAGGGATTCCATTTATTTTCAGCATCCCACCTATCGGCCTGTTATCAGGACCAAAGCCCAGCTAAAGGAGCTGGGTTACTCCATTGCTTTAAAGAAGCGTGTTATACAGCTAAAGGAGTTTGTGGTATCGGCTTATCGATGGGAGCAGAATAAAGAGGAGGTTCCCAATAAGATCACCACCATTTCAAAGCAGCAGATAGACTTTCAAAATCCCCAAACCGCTGCCGACCTGTTAGGCACCTCCGATGAAATATTTATACAGAAGAGCCAGCTTGGCGGAGGTAGCCCCATGATAAGGGGGTTTGCCACCAATTCGGTTTTGTTGGTTGTCGACGGGGTAAGGATGAATAACTGTATCTACCGCAGCGGCAATTTACATAATGTGATTTCCTTAGATCCTCATACCATAGAGAATTCGGAGGTTATATTCGGGCCGGGTTCTGTCACTTATGGTTCAGATGCCCTGGGAGGAGTAATGGATTTTCATACAAAAAGTGTTCAGCTTTCAACCAGTGATCAGGAGCATCAAAATTGGAATGTTCTTACCCGGTATTCCTCAGCCAATAATGAGATGACCGGTCATGTGGATTTTAATTACGGCCGGCGGAAATGGGGGTTTTTGACCAGTTTGTCTTATAGCAGTTACGACGATCTTGAGATGGGCAGTCATGATCATCCGGGTTACCGGAGAATGGAATATGTCAAACGGATAGATGGCCGGGATTCCATTGTTGATAACGAAAATCCGGATAAACAGATACCTTCCGGGTATGATCAGTTTAATTTTATGCAGAAATTTAGGTATAGACCAGGCAGCAACTTTAACCTGAGTTATGGTTTCCATTTGTCTTCTACTTCGAACATACCCAGGTATGACAGGCTTATTCAGAGAAGTAACGGTCAGCTTAAGAATGCGGAATGGTATTATGGACCTCAGAAATGGATGATGCATGCGCTAAATGGTAAATTGAACCAATCAGGAAGTCTGTTTAACAATATGCAGTTCACTTTTGCCTTTCAGAATTATGAAGAAAGTCGGCATGACAGGGGATACAAAGAAGAATGGCTGAGGCATCGCACAGAAAATGTGCAAGCTTTGTCGCTTAATATTGATTTTGATAAGGAGATGGGTAATGATTTGCTGTATTATGGTTTGGAATATGCCTACAACCATCTGAATTCAACTGCTTTTAAAGAGCATATCGTTAGCGGAGAAGAACTTCCCACACAAACACGGTATCCGAATGGTGACAATGACTATTCAACCTTTGCCGGTTATATAAGCTACAAGAAAAATATCGGTGAGCAATTTACAACGATAACGGGTATTCGCTACAGTCATTTTGATATTTATTCAACCCTGGATACATCGGCAGCATATTATAATTTTCCTTTCAGTAAAATGAGTTTGAGTACCGGCGCTTTAAATGGTTCGGTGGGGCTGGTATACCGCCCCCAGGAAGATTGGCAGATCAACCTTAACGGTTCTTCGGGTTTCCATGCTCCAAATATTGATGATATGGCTAAGGTTTTTGATTCCGAGCCCGAAAGTGTTGTTATGCCTAACGAAAACTTGGAACCGGAATATGCCTATAATATAGATTGGGCGGTAAAAAAACACTTGGGTCAAAGATCGCTGATTGAACTGACGGGATTTTATACATGGCTTCAGGATGCCCTGGTACGAAGAGAGGCTACTTTCAACGGAAAAGATTCAATTATGTATGACGGCGTGTTAAGCCAGGTACATAAAATGGTTAATGCCGATAAAGCCTATATTCATGGATTGAGTTTGGATTTCAATATCCTTTTACCTTTTAACATGCAGTTTAGTTCCAACTTAACTTATACCCGGGGTGAAGATGATGAGGGGGTAGCGTTAAGGCATATAGCTCCGACTTTCGGGCAGGTTTCCATGAAGTATGATAATAAACCTTTGGTATTATCTGTATATAGCAGGTTTAACGGGAAAATCTCCAATGAGAGGCTTGCTCCAAGCGAGCAGACCAAACATCATATGTATGCCCTGAACGAAAGAGGTCAACCCTATTCCCCTGCATGGTGGACGTTGAACTTTAAAGGGTCTTATCGGGTTAATCAATATCTTACTCTGAATGCAGGCGTGGAGAATGTTCTTGATGTTCGTTACCGACCGTATTCCTCGGGGATTGCTGCAACCGGAAGAAATTTTATGGTGGCCCTCAGGGCACATTTTTGATAAACTACAATAACTGCGGAGTCTTATTTATGAGAAATTTACCAGCGCAAGTTTTGGTTTGTGAATTTCGAAGGAAACCCTTCCAAATTTGTTAACAGGGGAGGAAATTGTTATTTTTACGTAAGATAAAATCATGGCAAATGAGATACATTGCCCATATTATCATTTTTTTGGGATTTTTATTCTTTCCTGTTGTTGTTTCGGCCCAGATTGATACCATCCGCAACCGGACCGAAAAGAATAAATCAAGGTTCGAACAGATCATGGAGAACGAAACCGAAAGGAAGCAGTCCACCGATACCAATAACTTGCACCAATACTATCTGATAGCTGAAGAACTCCCCAATTGGTTTTTCAATCCTTCCGATTATACCAATGCTCCTGTTTTTTTTATCGGAATTTCCGAACCCGGGATGGATTCCGTCAAAGCATCCAATTTAGCTGTCTTGAGAGCCAAATCGCTTGCCACACTTTCAACAGGCACCGAGATCAACAATGTTTCGGATAATTTTCAAGTGGCTAGAGAGACCGGGAGGGATTATAATGAAGATTCGCATTATCTGGATTTTAGCAGATTGCATGATTCGTCACTCGTGGATAGTACTGATTTTAAGGTTAACAAAATATTTTACACGAAATATAAAGAGGCGATTGCTCTGGTTTCTTATACTCCCAATGAGCAGGGTTGCGATACCCTTTCTGTTGACGGGGAAATCATGCAATTGGCAAGGGAAGATTCCTATGATATAGAAAATACCGTTGTATGCAGTATGGATATTGATTTTTCTCCTTACGATACCATTTGTGAGGGTACAGAAAAGAATCACTTTTTGCTCAAGGGTCTTGACGAGCGTTTCAATATTATCTCTGTTTATAATGAAGATACCATTGAATTTCCTTTTCATCCGTATAATTATGTTGAAGCTGGAGAAACAAAGAAGGACAGCACCCTTAATCTGCTAAGTAACCCCGCAAATCTTGGTCTTTGGAATGCCTTTGTTAACCTGGTATTTTCCAATGTCAACTATTTCAACCGCAATCTGGAAAGTAAAGTGAAAACCAGCCAGGATAACTACAATCTGAAAAATCAGGGTATCATACGTACCGTATCACAGAACAGGATCAGATTTGGAATAGATTCAATTGCCCTGAGGAATAATGAGCTTTTCCTGAAACTTGAACTCGATACCTTTTGATTTTTTGTTTTCCCGGACCCTTTAAAAAAGTAAATTTTCTCAGAAACCGACACACTATTTTCTCGGAATTTTTTCCGTGATCTTGTTGAAATGGTCTGAAAAAGGAAACCGGTTATGGTTTTTGGGTGGCTGGAAATTTATTTATATTTACCCCTGTTGATATAAAAATTTGAATCTATTATAAAATGCTTAGGTCTGCCTATGAATAACAGGTTTAAAATTGTTGAAGTAAACACCCCAAAACGTAACAAAGAGTTTATTCAGTTACCGGTCCGTCTTTATAATCGGGAAAAAAATTGGATCCGGCCATTGGATCAGGATATAGAAAGTATTTTTGATCCTGAACAAAATAAGTTTTTTAGAAGTGGTGAGGCCATAAGGTGGCTTCTGTTGGATGAGCAAGATAAAACCATTGGAAGAGTGGCGGCTTTTTATGACAAAAAAACCGCTTACAAGAACGATCAGCCTACCGGGGGGATGGGTTTTTTTGAATGTATAAAGGACAAGGAAGCTGCTTTTATGTTGTTTGACCGGTGTAAAGAATGGCTGGAATCAAAAGGCATGGAGGCAATGGACGGTCCTGTAAATTTTGGTGATCGTGATCGTTGGTGGGGTTTGCTGGTGGACGGCTTTGATTTCGAACCCAATTATCGTATGCCTTACAATTTCCCTTATTATAAGGATTTTTTTGAAGCTTACGGGTTCAGGAATTTTTTTAATCAATATACCTATTACAGAGAAATCAAAGTAGAAGGGTTGGATCCCGTCATAGAGGAAAAGGCCAAAAGGATTCAGAATAATCCCAAATACCATTTTAAGCACCTGACCAAAAAAAATATAGAAAAATATAAGGAGGATTTCAGGGATATATACAACCGGGCCTGGTCAAGGTACTCCGGAGTTAAGAAAATTACAAAAGCACATGCCAATGCATTAATGAAAAGCCTGAAACCTATCCTTGACGAAAAGCTTATGTGGTTTGCCTATTATGATGATGATCCGATTGCCTTTTTCCTGATGGTACCTGATGCCAATCAGATCGTTAAACATTTGAACGGGAAGATGCATCTTTTGGCCAAACTAAAATTTTTATATTATAAAAAATTCCAATCACCCGATAAAGTACTTGGTTTGATTTTCGGTGTGGTACCCGAACATCAGGGAAAAGGTCTGGAGGGGGGACTCATCATGTCATTTGGAGATGTCGTACAGACCGATAATTTTCCTTATAAACATCTTGAATTGAATTGGATTGGGGACTTTAATCCGGCCATGATGAAAGTGGCTGAACAGATTGGAGCTCAGATTCGGAAGACTCATGTCACTTACCGGTATCTGTTTGACCGGAATAAGCCTTTTAAAAGAGAGAAGAAAGTAAGTTGACAGAGATTGCCCAATAAAAATTTTTATTATGGCTCAGGTTTTGGCAATAGATGATGAACAAAGTATTCTGGAGAGTCTCAAAGAGATTCTGGAATATGAGAATTATGAAGTGGATACGGCATTTGATGGTGAGGAGGGAATTGAGTATTTTAGAAACAATAGATATGATGCTGTTTTTCTCGACATCAAGATGCCCCAGATGGATGGGCTGGAAGTTTTGGATAAACTGATGGAGATTGCCCCGGATATTCCCGTGATCATGATTTCAGGACATGGAACCATAGATACTGCCGTAGATTCCATCAAGAAGGGAGCATTTGATTTTATTGAGAAGCCCCTGGATCTTAACCGGCTGTTGGTTACCCTCAGGAATGCCCTTGAGAAAAAAAACCTGGTAAAGGAAACAAAGCGTTTGAAAAAGAAAGTCAGTCAAACCTATGATATTGTGGGAGAATCGGAGGCTATACAACATGTTAAAGAGATGATTGAAAAAGTGGCTCCTACAGATGCCAGTGTCCTGATCACAGGCGAGAATGGTACAGGAAAGGAACTGGTTGCCCGCTGGCTGCATGAAAAAAGCCCACGGGCAGATCAACCTTTTATTGAAGTAAATTGTGCGGCCATACCTTCCGAATTAATTGAAAGTGAATTGTTCGGCCATGAAAAGGGGGCCTTTACTTCTGCCTATAAACAACGTAAGGGAAAATTCGAACAGGCTCACGGTGGGACCATATTTCTGGATGAGATAGGTGACATGAGCCTTTCCGCCCAGTCTAAGGTGTTGAAAACGCTGGAAGAAAAGAAGATCTCCAGGGTGGGTAGCGATAAGGTCATCGAGGTGGATGTGAGAATACTGGTGGCTACCAATAAGAACCTGAAAGAAGAGATCAGCAGGAACAATTTCCGGGAAGATCTTTACCACCGCCTGAGCGTAATCATAATCCATGTACCTGCTTTGGATGAGCGTAAAGAAGATATTCCGCTGTTGGCGGATCATTTCAATCGTTTGATAACCCAGGAATATGGAATTGCCGGGAGAGAGATTACCGATGATGCCATTGAAGCGCTCCAACAGATCAAATGGACGGGTAATATCAGGGAATTCCGGAATGTACTGGAAAGGTTGATCATATTGGGCGGTGAACAAATTACCCGAGATGATGTAAAAAAGTATGCGCAGCCAATATCAGGATAAGTTCTTTTGTATATAATTGATTTGTCATGTGCCGATGCTTCATTCATGTTTTTTTTGTCAGTCTGTTGTTTCTATTTCAGTACGTTAATTTATTTGCTCAAATAGAAACCGGAGAAACCCCTTATAGTCTGCGTTACAAATCTGTATTTCCTGATCCACCGGTTATTAAGATGCCCGGCTATGATTATGATAGACTTCGGGAAGAAAGTCTGGCCGGGGATAATCTGAAAAAGCTCCGTTATGCGCGAATGATAAAAACGGATATTCGTTTGAAGGAAGCAGGACAACGGATTAAACTTGGCCACGGTACACTTTACAGGTTGGCCGTATTTTCCGAAGACGCTTATTCCATATCACTGGTGTTTAATGAATTTAGAATTCCCCCCGAAGCAAAACTTTTTGTATACAACAGCAAGCGTACCCATATTAAAGGAGCATTTACCAGTCGCAATAACCGGCCTTCGGAAGTTTTTCCTGTTGCTCCGGTCAATGGGGAACAGGTGGTTGTTGAGTATTTTGAGCCCGATAGCAGGGCATTTGATGGAAAGCTCAAGATAGGGAAGGTGGGACATGATTTTTTGGGGATTCATGATCAGATGGATAAAGGGGTATCAGGCTTCGGTGATTCAGACTATTGTCAGGATAGCCTGGATGTCAATTGTCCGGAAGGTGAGGCTTGGCAGACCGTCAAACATGCCGTGGTGAAAATTGTGTCAAATGGATCGCAGTGTACGGGGAGTTTGGTCAACAATGTGCGCTCTAGCGGCCAGCCCTATTTGCTTACTGCCAATCATTGTCTTGATAATCAGGAGGCCGCGGAGGAAACAGTGGCCTTTTTTAATTACGAAAGCTCGGAATGTAATGGTGAAGAACCTGATACTTCTGAATATCATTCTCTATCAGGTGCAAATTTAATTGCTACAGCACCGGCGAAGGATCAGCTTGATTTTACGCTGATTGAGCTGAATAATGAGGTACCTCCCGGCTATAAACCCTATTTTGCAGGATGGAGTCTGGCCACCGACAATATAAAACGTACAGCGAGCATACATCATCCGGAAGGCGACGTGAAAAAGATAGCCAAAGATTTTGATCCCCCCGTTACCAGCACTTATCCGGATACCTTGTATGATGTCGATTCACACTGGAGAGTGAAAGAATGGGATTTGGGAACTACTGAGTTCGGTTCCTCCGGTTCACCTCTGTTCAATCAAAATAAAAGAATCATAGGGAATCTCAGTGGCGGTTATGCCACTTGCGATAATCCCGTCAATGACTATTTTGCCAAGATTTCCCGTTCATGGGACGATTTTGGAGTGGAAGAACATCAGTTAAAAGCATGGCTTGACCCCGACAACACGGGGTTTACCCGGATCGATGGTTACCTGCCCTATGACAGCATACCTTCCAATCTGAAGTTGCAGTATCGGGAATCCGGTATCAGATTGTCCTGGAATGCTCCCCTGAATCCCGAAGAGGTGGAATATTACGGGATTTCCAGAAACGGGGAGTTTTTGGATAATACTTCTCAACCGTTTTATATGGATAATGAGGTTTTTCAGGATTCTCTTTACCACTATAAAGTAAGGGCGTTTCTGAGTGGAGGAGATACCACAGGGTATTCAAAGAAGGCTTCTTTGGTTGCCGGGGGTGCGGAGTCTCTCCCCTTCTCTGAGGGCTTTTCCGTCTCCGAAGTCCTGCCGAAAGGATGGTACGAACACAATTACCGGGACAAGAGTAATTGGAGTGTGAGCGAGGGAGGATATAACACTCCTGAGAATGCGGCAGAAGAGCAGTATAATATTTTATTCAAGGGCCAGGATGAGGATTCTTCCAAAATCATTACACCCGCAATTGACATGAACGGTGAAGAATATATCTACCTGAGCTATTTTATAGCTATCCCGGAGCAAAATGGCAATGTGGATCATCTGAACCTGTATATTCGTTATGCGGATACCCTGGACTGGCATTTGATCAGGCATTACCGGGATCCCATTTCCGGGTGGACTTCTGATAGCATCTATCTCCCTAATCCCACTGCAAACTACCGTGTGGCGTTTGAAGGGGTAAGCAACGACGGGGGAGGCATTGCGTTGGATTCCGTTGAAATATTCCGCGATACCAAAGCTTTCAATCCGGATTTTCATGCGAGGAAAGATAGCGTATGCGAGGGAGATTACCTTTATTTTATGCCTGATACCAGTAATGAAAATTTCAGCTATTCTTGGGATTTTGGTTATGGGGCATCTCCCCGTTATGTGGAGGGTTTCGGGCCCCATACCATTAAGTATAATGAGCCCGGAGAAAAAACGGTTCAGCTTACCATCAATGGTGTATACCAAACCACCAGAAAAGGGATGGTAACCGTAGGTCCATTACCGTCCAAACCTACCATAGAGGTAAATGAGGACACCCTGAGCATACCAAGTGAAGAGGATATTCAGTGGTATTATGACGGTGCGCCCAGAAACGGAGCCACTGACAGCATCTATATAGCCTCGGAAAAGGGAATATATAAGGTTCAGGTAACCAACAAATTC
>JAIPAF010000015.1 GCA_021740225.1 Bacteroidales bacterium
ATTCCTTAAAATACAAAACACCGGAAGGGGATACGGTTTACGGTGGAGGAGGGATTATGCCCGATTATTTTGTTCCGGCAGATACCACTTATCATTCCCCCCTTTTCAACAAAGTCACCAACGAAGGATTGATCTATAACTTTGCTTTTGAATTTGCCGACAGCCATCGTGAAAAGCTTCAATCTTTCAGTGACCCCGAAGGTATAGAGCAATATCTGGGGAAAAATAACATTTATTCCAGGTTTCTGGACTACGTTTTTGATCAGGGTGTCTCCAGTGATATAGAGGGCATCGAAAAATCCAAAAAAATGATCAATACGAGGCTTAAAGCCTATATTGCAAGAAATATAATTGATAATGAAGGATTCTATCCAATAATCCGGGAAGTTGACGGTACATTGCAAAAGGCCATTGAATTGCTGGGCGAAGGTAAAAAATCCTGACTCTCCCGCTTTATTTTTGCGTGTGTTTTAACAGGCAGGCAGAAAGAAATTATTGAATTGGCTAAATACAAACAAGTTATAATAAATACTGGCTCACAAAAGACCGGAAAATTTTTTCCCGGCCTTTTTAAAGTTATATAGTCTATTCATTTCTCATAAAATTTCTGACGACATCCAAAGACCTTTGCCTCTCTTCTATAAATCCCATATGTCCGGAATATTCTAATGTAACCACTTCTCCTTTTTCAGGCAATTCAATTTTCGGGATCACCGTATGGTAATCGATGAAGTTGTCTTTTTTCCCCGCGATTAAAAGAAAAGGCTTGTTGGTATTCTTTACCAGTTGTGACCTGTCGGGGCGGTTCATCATACCTTTCAGGTTGGCAATGATACCCTTTTCAGGGGTCTGAAGGGCAATACTCTTTGCCCGTTCCACTTGTTCCTCAAAATCCTGTAGATTATCATCAGCAAAGGTTTTGGGTATATGGGAACGACATATCTCTTCTTTTTTCCCGGTTTTAATATTCTCAATGGCATTCTGCCGGTTTCGTCTAACCTGATCGCTATCAGGAAATGGATGGGAATGAAATAATGAAAAACGATTCACCTTTTCAGGATATAGATCGGCAAAAGCAAGCGTGACATACCCACCCATGGAGTGTCCGATCACTGTACACGATATTATTTGATTTTCATCAAGTACTGCTTTGGCAGCTTCAGCCAACAGCTCCATATCATGGGTGTCATCCACCGCCTCAGATTTCCCGTGACCCGGAAGATCCATCCTTACTACCTTGAAGTGGCGGGCCAGTTGTTCTGTAAATTCATCCCATATTTCAAGCGATTCGAGGTAACCATGTATTAAAAACAAGGGTTCCCCCTCCCCCTGGATGGTGTAGTTTATTTTTTTTCCTTTGAATGGTATTTCAGCCATAAGGTGTTAATTTTTTTACGTGTTAAACAGAACCAACCCACAAAATATAATGCAAATTATTTAATAAACAATAATTTTTCCACATGGGTTTTTGAACCGTCTTCATTGGTTAGAAAAATCAGGTATACTCCGCTTCCAACACTCCGTCCCGAGAAATTCTTCCCGTTCCAGGTTGCCTGCCCTCCTTTTGCAACGGTTTCATATACAAGATTTCCGTTTATATCGGTAATTTTCACATTTACATTATCCACCAGGTTGGTTATGGTAATGGGGCCTTGATAATCAGGAGGAACGGGATTAGGAAAAGCATAAGTATCCCTGAATGTTTCTTTACCCTCGGAGGTGCTACTTCTATAAGACACCACACCACGACTGGTACCCATAAATACTTCACCTGCCTCGTTGATGGCAATGGACCCGATGGTGTCCGTCAAAAGCCGGCTGTCAGAAGCAGTAAAATGATGGGACATCTCCTGTGCATCCGGGTCATATGCAAACGTGCCGGCGGTTTTTGTAGCGAACCAAATCTGATTTGCCGGATCTGTAGCAATATCTGTAACAATATTGTCGCGCAGCATATAATGAGTATAACCTTCCTGAGTGATACGAGGACGGCTTGGCTGATAAGTATCTCTTTCAAATACCCGGCTAGGATTATAATCTACACCAATTCCTTCATCGGTTGCAATCCATATATTTCCTTCCTCATCCTCCTGAATTGCATAAATTTTGTCTGCATAGGATTTCCCATTATGATCTTTGGGTTCTGTAATAAGAATCCTGTCATCTGAAGGTTTTGAAGGGGTATCCCTGACATCAATAACAAAAAGATAAGGCGAATCATGAAGAAAACCCCATTTGTATCCATTGCTTGCCGAAATCAATTCCATTGGCACTTCACCCTGCAGCTGCTCATATTCAAAAACCTTCCAGCTTCCCCCGGTTCCTCTATATTTAAGTGGATGGGCGGTGCCATAATTTAACATCCAAAGGTTCCCCTCCTGGTCCCTGGCCACCTTTTGAACAAATACGCCCCGATCATCAGATTCTTCCAGGCTGCTATTATATTCCAGAAATTGATTTTCAATTTTCCCGTCCCGGATTTCCAAAAGACCATCACCCCAGGTTCCTATCAGTAAATGTCCTGTGCTTTCAGGGTCAATCCAAATATCAACAAAATCGCTCCTCTGAGAAAAGAGATCATTATTCCATTGTTGATCCGAAAACTTTTGTACTGCCCCTCTTCTGTTTACTCGATTAAATTGACCGTCATAACCACCGGGAATCGAAAAAACATCTTCACCAACGCTTACCATTTCAAAAGCATGATCAGTTGAAGGTCCATTGGGAACAATTCTATCCGCCGAACCACCTCTGAATTTAATGAGACCGGCACGGGCATCCCCTATCCATAAATTTCCCTCTGGCCCGTAAAAAACAGAAGTCGGACGGGAGGGATGAGATGCATATTCGGTTAGTTGCTCCACAGAACTCAAATCCCGTGAATAAATCCTAATCTGGTGCGATAACGCTACATATAGCTTATCCGGAGAACTTTCCAAAGTTTCAATGTTGCCTTCCAGGAGCAATAAAGCGTTGTTTAAATCATTCAAATAATAGATCTCATTCCCTCCCCCTCCTTTTTTTACACTTATAACTATATATCCATTGAAAACTTCCACATGTTCCACTTCCCGATTATAACCGGAAAACGCAGTTACCCGTTCCCAGGTATCCGGATCATAAAGAGCAGTGGCATTTACATTGGCATAAAACAACCCGCTTTCAGTAGCAGCATAATAATAATCCTCATCGTATGCCACATCATGAACTTTCAACACATCTCCCATACCTGGCTGATAGGTTTCCTTGAATTCACCCTGTTCCATATCAAATACAACAATTCCAAAAGAACAACTCAGCAATGCAGTCTCCTGTTTGAACGTGATGCCGGCTATCTTTTTCTCCATATAATGGGATTGCTCCTTAAGATAGGGATAGTTTGAAATTTCTCCGTCTTTCAAAACATCCATATTGCCATCATGATAACCAATCAATAAGGCTTGTCGCTCTGGTGAATAAGCAATGGATGAAATGGCCGCTCCACTCAAACCTTTCACCTTATCCATTGTTTCAGTACTGTTGTAATTTTTGTTGTAAATCAAAATACCCGACTGAGATGCAGCAAAAATTTTATCCTCTGAACCCGTTACAGCCTGAATTGAATCATAGGACAAATGTGCACGCCAACTGTTTACAGGAATCTGTGCCGAAACAGGAACAGAGAACATCAAATAAAACAATAAACAATTCAGGATGGTGTGAGAAAAAATCTTCATTTTTATCGTAACATCAGGCTGTAATTAAGGCTTCAAACGATTGGCAAGATAATCGGCCAGTTTATTTATGGCCTGACTTCTATGGCTTATTTTGTTCTTTAGCTCCAGGGGCATCTCTGCAAATGTCTGATCATAACCCTCCGGTAAAAAAATCGGGTCGTAACCAAAGCCCTGGGTACCTCTCTTTTCCTTAAGGATTTGCCCGTTTACCACTCCGTCAAAACGCTTCTTTTCCCCATCTATGATCAAAGAAATAACACATCTGAAACGGGCTGTTCTGTCGGCTTCCCCTTCAAGCTTTTTTAATACCTTATCCATATTGGCCTGTGGATCTTTTTTCTTTCCGGCATATCTTGCAGAAAATACACCGGGTTCCCCTTTCAGGGCATCTATTTCCAGTCCCGTATCATCGGCAAAACAACTCATGCCAAATTTTTCATAAATAAAATTGGCTTTCTCAAAGGCATTACCTTCCAGGGTGGATTGATTCTCCGGTATATCCTCGTGAAAGTCTATATCCTTTAAACTCAAAATACTTATTCCATCAGGCAACAGGGCTTGAATTTCCCGGGTCTTATGTGGATTGTGTGTGGCAAAGATTAATTCCATAAGATTTTTTGATTTTCCTTCCGCAGCGAAAACAATTGATGATGTGTCGATCGCTTAACGTAATTTTTCTCAAAGGTAACTATTTTTAAACAATTTCCCTCAGGTGCTATTCACATCCACTACTATATATTATAATATATTATAAAATTTTTAGTACCTTGTATTGCATATTACTATAAAATTTATATATCTTTGTAAAAAATAAACATTCATCAGACATGAAAAAGATGCTTTCAGTCAATCTAGCGGGAATACTTTTCCACATTAACGAAGATGCTTTCGAAATGTTGAAATCGTATTTAGAAGCCGTGGAAAAACAATTCCCTGTAAACGAAAAAAATGAGATCATTCAAGAGATCGAAACACGTATTGCAGAGCTATTTTCAGAAAAGATTTCTTCCCGAAAGCAGGTAATCAATCTTCAGGATGTGGAAGAAGTGATCGGTACCCTGGGAGAACCCGAAGAATACGGTACAACAGAAGAGAAAAATACCAAAAAGGAGGACCAAAATATGGCTCACAATAAAAGACTTTACAGAGATCCGGAAAACAAGGTATTAGGAGGAGTATGCGGTGGACTGGGATGGTATTTCAATGCCGACCCGGTACTTTTCAGAATTGTATTCATTGTCATCTTTTTGGTTTTCGGCACAGGGCTTCTCGTTTATCTGATCCTATGGCTGATTACACCCCAAGCCTCCAGCATTACTCAGAAAATGGAAATGAAAGGGCAGTCATTTACCTTTTCCGATTTTAAGAAAAAAGCCCGCTCTGAATATGAAAATATGAAGAAAAACTTCAAAACGAAAAAAAACGACTAACCCATGAAACCCGCATGCAAAAACATTCACAACAAGAACATGCATAAACATGCGGGTTCCATGGCGATACAAGCAGAATTTTTGAAGTTATCACATAAATTAATCTGAAATTCAAACTTTTAATAAACTGTTACACTAATGAAAATTGAAAATGCAAAAGCCCAGATGAAGAAGGGCGTATTGGAATATTGTATACTGGCCATCATTTCACGAAAAGACTGCTATGCCTCTGAAATCATTCATGAGCTCAAGGAAGCAAAGATGATTGTTGTGGAAGGCACGCTCTATCCATTGCTGACCAGGCAAAAGAATGCGGGTTTGTTGAAATACCGGTGGGAAGAATCAAAACAGGGCCCCCCAAGAAAATATTATACCCTCACGGAAAAAGGCCGGGAATACCTAAAAGAACTGGATGAATCATGGAATGAGCTTATTAAAGCAGTTACCTGGATTAACGAAAAAAGAAATCATAAAACGGATGAACCATGAAAAAAACAGTTAAAATAAACCTCAGCGGAGTCATTTTTCATATCGATGAAGATGCTTACGAAAAATTAAATGCCTACTTGGAAAAAATACACCGCCATTTCGATGATACTGAAGGGGGATCGGAAATCATAAACGACATCGAGTTCAGAATGGCTGAACTCTTTCAAAGCAAATTGTCCGATCACAAACAGGTTATTACCATTGACGATGTTACAGCGGTTATCAAAAGTATGGGGGATCCTGAAGATTTCACCGATGATGAAGAAAAAAACGAAGATTCTGATGGCAAAAACAAAAGCAAAAAACTATACAGAGATCCTGACAACTCCATTCTTGGTGGTGTTGCCGGCGGAATCGGAGCTTACCTCAACATCGATCCTGTATGGATTAGACTGGCCTTCGTACTGCTTATCCTGGCCTATGGTTTTATTGCTGTAGCGTATATTCTGCTTTGGATTTTCATTCCCCGGGCGGAAACCTATTCACAGAAACTTGACATGAAAGGAGAAAAAATAACCATCTCCAATATCGAAAAGAATGTAAAAAAAGAATATGAAGAAGTAAAGGGCAATTTTAGAAAATTCCAGCATTCCGAGCAGTATAAGAATATGACCGATGCCATGAATGAAATGTTCCAGGTATTGGGAAGAATCCTAAAAATTGCCTTAAAAATTCTGGTGATCCTGATAGGTATCGCTCTTGTATTAACAGGCATTGCCGCTATCTTCTCTGTTCTGGGGGTAACCTTCATCGAGTTTCCTTTTCCTGAACTATTCGATATGGATGAAGTGCCTTTTTATCTGCTTTTACAATCCATTTTCACTTCAACTACACTGACCTTGCTGATCATTTCCCTACTCCTTGTTATCTTCATTCCCATCCTGTTTGTCATCTACGGAGGAGTCAAACTGGTAACAAACTTCAAGGCCAACCACAAAGCGATCATTCTTACAGGGGTCATTATATGGATCGCAGCATTGCTTTATCTGCCGGGCAACATCATGTTGCAGTTCCGTAACCTGGGAGTGCGTGCTTACCATCTGGAGGAACAAATATTGGGAATTCCAGGCACCGGAAACTTGATACTTAACATAGACAACTCAGAATCTCCGGAATATTATATCAACAACTATCCCTTCGGCCACACCGAGAGCTCCATTCAGGGAATCGACAGAGACGGGAATATATACCTTGTACCTTCCATCGATATTCAAAAAAGCAACGATCAACATTACAGGATCAGTGTAAAAAGATTATCCCGTGGCAAATCTTTCGAAAATGCATCGGAATATGCTGAAAAGATAAATTATTCCTGGGAAATGAAGGACTCAACAATCGCCTTGGCTTCTCATTTTAAAGTTCCACAGAACGATCAATTCCGGCTGCAACATGTTCAAGTGTTGATCAAGGTCCCTGAAGGGAAAAAAATCACCATTCATGAAGATACCGAAGATTACCTGGTGTATATAAAAAACAATCAGCACTTAAGCAGCTCCGAGATGGGAGATAAAACCTGGCGAATGGCAGAAGAAAATGAACTGATACTGCATAAAAACTGATACGGTATCGAATAGATTTGTGATTTATTGATCATTAGGTATTTAGCGGGAGTTGTAAATTTAAATAGGCAATCACTTTATTGTCATTTATAAAAAAATATTACCTATCCCGGGGGTATATTTGGCATAAAAATATTTTTTTTATCTTTGCAAAGCCAAAAAAAGAATAACCTCACTGACCCATGGTGTAACGGAAACACGTCAGGTTTTGGTCCTGAAGAGTCCAGGTTCGAGCCCTGGTGGGTCAGCCTTAAAAAGCTGCCTAATGCTTACAAGGCAGCTTTTATTTTTTGATGCATCAAAAATATAATGCTCTGATTTCTTTCCAGGGTTTTCCAATATCAATTATCAGGGATAAAACTCAACTCCAATGATAGAAATGTCATCGAAAAGGGCTGTATTTTCTTCGTTTATCGACTGATCTTCAATAATATTCCGAATATTGTGATCGATTCTTTCCTCGTTGGTCACGCGTGATTTAATCTGACCGGTATCATAATGCACTTTGTCGGTACCCATCAGTTCCACCAGCCCATCGGTATAACAAAGCAATTTTGTACGCCCGGTAAGCTCCATTTCGCCTTTCATTATATAGGGTATTTCATCGAGCATGCCAAGGCCAATACATCCATCTTCAAGGAATTGTAATTCATCGCTCTCCGTTTTATACAATATAGGGGGATTATGAGCCGCAGTAATGTATTCAAGCAATCCTGTTTTATGATTATACTTGGCAAGGAACAGAGTGATAAATTTTTCGCCTTTGGCGGTAGACCATACCCGTTCGTTCAACTTAGAAATAATTTCCACAAGATCCGTATTGGTATTGAAAAGCGCCCTCAAATTGGCCTGGAAATTTGACATCAGCAAAGCGGCTGATATCCCTTTACCTGAGACATCTGCAATACAAAAAACTTCCTCATCTTCATTCAGGCGAATGTAATCGTAATAATCTCCCCCAATCTCATAATGAGGTTGATAAAAGGTTGATATAAATATTCGCTCGTTATTGGGTAGCGAGTTGTTCTCGGGTATCAACATTGACTGCATACGGGATGCCAGTTCCAGCTCCTTTTTTAAAGCTTCCTGCCGCAGGCTTTCGTTGTACAACCGTATATTTTCTATGGCAACAATGATGATATTCGAGAGGGTTTGGATAAAATGCAAATGCTTGATGGTAGGGCTTACCCCTTTTGACTCTTCATCAATATCCCCGATCAGAACATAGGCAATGGGCTCATTATTATTAAACACCGGAATAATATTGTCAAAGGCTCGGAGACTGGGATTGGGCGAAGAGGTTACAAAAGTTATTTCCTGAGTCCCAAGAATATCATCTGCTATATCGATCTCTTCCAGCTCTTTCCCGCAACCGGATTTGAGAATGATGGCCCATTCTTCCTCCTGAAAGTTGTATTTATAAATCAATACCCTTCCTATGTTCAACTCTTCGCGGAGAATATTTTCATACCGGGCCAACAAACTCTCAGTATCAAGATTGGCATTAATCGCCTTAGTAATAGAAAGCAAAGAATTCAATTTAAATGAAAATAATTGTAACCGTTTAATTTTGGACTGATTGGCTTTCATAAAAATTGAATTGAATGCTTTAAATGATAATATATGGTTTTATGTCTTTATTCTCTCTACGTAAGAAGAACTGCGCGTATCCACCTTTATTTTTTCTCCCGTGTTAATGAAAAGAGGCACCTTGATTTCGGCCCGCGTTTCCAGCGTTGCCGGTTTAAGGGCTGTTGTTGAAGTAGTATCTCCTTTTACACCCGGTTCCGTATAATAGATTTCCAGCTCTACAAAAGGCGGTAACTCACATCGAATCGGGGTTTCAGACTCATCATGAAACAAAATTTCCACTTGCTGATTTTCTTTAAGCAATTTGGGATTATTTATATGATCCTCGGGTAGAGTGATCTGTTCGAATGTTTCAGTATGCATAAAATGGTACCCCAGTTCATCATTGTAAAGAAATTGGTATGGCCGACGCTCGATTCTGGCTGTTTCCACTTTTGCTCCAGAAGGAAAAGTATTCTCAATCACCTTGCCTGTAGTGACGCTTTTGAGCTTAGTTCTGACAAAGGCTGCCCCCTTTCCCGGCTTAACATGCTGAAATTCCACAATCGTGTAAAAATCATTGCTATACTTGATACACATTCCGTTTCTAAAGTCTGCTGTACTAGCCATATGTTCTTCCTGTTTTTAATGCAAAATTAAAGTAATTGTTTGAATAATCTATATAACAATACATGCAATCAATAAGCCTAAGCAAGAAGTTGAGGTCACTGTTTCATTTTCAATCGAGCAGGTTTTTCCGGGGCATTGTTGCAATAAAATCTTTCAGATAAAAAGGCTCAAAATAGGCCAAATCTTCGAACTGACTGTTGCGATATCTCTCTTCTGCCAAAGGAGCCATGTATTTTGCCGATAGATCAACTCCTTCGACAAAACGGGCATTGGGATGTTTTATCATATCCCTGCATTTTTCTGATCCGTTCCCATAGAAATAAACGGTATGGTTATTAAGCCATTGATCAAATGAGTCTTCTTCAATTACCTCCGCTTTAATTTCACGTATAAAACGGTTGTTGCTGTCCATAATGGCAGAATACACCTCCATTCTTCTGGCATCCAACATGGGAATATATATTGTATTGCTTCCGGGCTTTTTTCCTCTTTCCTTCATTCGGGCGAAAAAGCTTTGTGTCAAGCTTTGCAGTGTATTAACCGCTATAAGAGGAACGCCAGCGCCGTAACATAATCCCTTTGCAGTGGATACCCCTATCCTCAAACCGGTATATGAACCCGGACCTTCACTGATACTAATGGCATCAAGAACCTCAGCCGAAAGCTGCTCTTCGGAAAACATCTGCCAAATAAAATAAGAGAGAAGCGATGCATGAGATCTCCCTGTCTTATTCTCCCGTTCGTTCAGCAATTGTCCGTCCCGCGTAAGTGCAACCGAACAAACATGCGTTGTTGTTTCAATATGTAATATCAATGCCATAATCCCAATTCAGTCCTTCATATATAAGTTCATCTTTCCCCATTTTGACTGGTGTGAATTGATGAGCGCTTATCAAAAATAATAAAGTTTTCTTCTCAATGATTCCATCGAACTAAAAATGATTTAATAAATTTGCATACAATAAAACAAATAGATGAAAGAAGAATACATCCCGGAGTTGGGAAAAGTACATATCACCAAAAGAAAGCACTCCAAAAGAATAACAGTCAGGTATGATCCCAAAGGGAAAATCAAAGTCAGTCTTCCAAAAAACATCAGTTACAAAGCCGGGCTTAAATATATACATTCCAAAAAATCCACTATCAAAAGTAAAATCAAGATTCTTCAAGATGAGCAGAATGATGTCGAGTTCAATGATTACCAAACAAAGTGGCACAAAGTTATTCTCAAACCTGAAGAAAGAGCAGATGCTATATATCAGATAAAAAATTCGGATATCCTAATACGATTTCCTTACCAGACCGACCGGAAGGACCCATGGTTACAGTCGATAGTCCGTGAAGGGGTAGAAACAGCCCTCAGAAATGAAGCAAAAAATTATCTCCCTTACAGGCTTTTTGAGCTGGGTTCACAATACAACCTACACTTTAACAAAGTGTATATCAAAAATGTAAGAACCCTATGGGGAAGTTGCTCATCAAAAAATAACATCAACCTGAATATTCATCTGATGCGGCTGCCTGATCACCTTATAGATTATGTTTTATTACACGAATTATGTCATACGGTATACAAAAATCATAGTGACAGATTCTGGAAACTCCTTAATACATGTGTTAACGAAGATATTCCCAAGCTTAAATCGGAATTACGAGCCTACCATCCCAGGTTGTTTTAATTCTCTTTGGATTTTTAAGTTCCGACAATTTTTGTTGCTTTGTCCTTATATAAGAGGGGAGTCATTAGCATCTAATTTATAATCCTATGACAAAGTTGATCAATCCAAAATCTCCAGGAAATTATAATGAAATAGTTAAATTATGAATCTTAAACCCCATATTTACGTACAAACTTGTTACAAAAAAAGAACATTCGTTAAATTAGGAGAATTTCGGCAATTTTTGAATATAACATTCTAAAATTTTTTATAGCTATGAAATCAAGACTCAAACTTCGCCAAAAGATTATTGTTATATTAATATCCATAGCAATAATATTTGCATTAATCATTGCTTTTATAGGGGACAATTCCAAAGATCAAATCCAAAATGTCACAACGGACCTGGTCGATACAAAAACCCAAAAATATGCAGAGCTTGCACAAAATGAACTGAATCAACACCTCCATACCACCGAATATCTGAAACAGACATTTGAAAACTACCGGATATTTCCCGAAGAAAAAAGAAGGGAAATATTAAGTGGAATGTTAAAGGAGACCCTAAAGGCAAACCAGGATTTGTTATCGGCATGGGGCACCTTAAAACCGAATTCCATTGACCAACTTGACAGCATTTATAAAAATCAGAAAGGCAGCACAATAGCCGGTAACTTCCGTTATATCTATTACAGGAATAACGGAACCATTCAACTGAATGATTATATTGAACAAAACCCCAATAAAATCCTTACCGGTAAAGGCTACAGCAAAGTAGAAAACAGTGAAAGAGAAATGATTCTGGAACCCTTTTATCACTCTTATTCCGGACTGGAGGAAAATGAAGTATTTAAAACCAATATCATTGCGCCAATTATGGATGGTAGCCGGTTCATTGGTGCGGTCGGAGTGGATTTGTCTCTTTCCCCGTTACAAGAAATGGTTGGTCAGTTTCAACCTTTCCAGGAAAGTTTTGCCTTTTTGTTCTCCCAGTCAGGAAAGTTGGTTGCTTTCCCCGAAATGGCTATCATTGGTAATTCCATTGAAAACACCGGACTGGTACAGAACGACCGGTTAAACTTCCAAAATAAAATAAAACAAGGAAAAAGCTTCAGTTTTCATACCACATACGGTGATGATGAGGAGCATTATGTTTCCGTGGCTCCGGTAGAATTAGGCAACACAAATAAACAATGGTTTGTAGGGGTGGCCTCACCCGAAAAAGTTATTTCCGGTACGGCAGGCGGGACTATTAATAATTCTCTTCTGATCGCTCTGATCGGTTTGATTATTATCGGCTTGGTGGTATGGTATATGTCCGACGATATAATTAAATCTATACAAAAATTAATCCATGTCATTAATAAAATTGCTATTGGCGATGTAAATAAATCAATGAAACTCAATATTGATTCAGCAGATGAAATTGGCCAGGCCGCCCATTCCCTGAATAAATATATTGACGGATATGTTAACAAAACAGAGTTTGCTTCAAAAATCAGCGCAGGAGAACTGGACACGGAATTAACTCCCCTGAGTGAAAAGGACCTGTTGAGTAAATCCCTGATTGAAGTCAAAAACAGTTTACAAAAAGCAAAAGAAGAAGAAAAGAAAAGACAGGAAGAAGACAGAAAGAGACAATGGTCCAATGAAGGAGTTGCCAAATTTGCCGATCTGTTACGACATAATAATGACGATCTTGATAAACTCAGTTACTCCATTATCAGCAATCTTGTTAAATATTTAGAAGCCAATCAGGGTGGAATATTTTTACTGAATGACGAAGACGACAATGAGCAATTTTATGAATTAAAAGCATCCATCGCTTACGACCGGAGAAAATATATCAATAAACAAATCAAACCAGGCGAAGGACTTGTCGGCACATGTGCAATCGAAGGGGAAACCATTTACATGACTGACATACCGCAGGATTATATCAATATTACTTCCGGACTGGGAGAAGCCAATCCCGATAGTCTGCTGATTGCTCCACTAAAAACAGAAGAAGAAATTTTGGGTGTTCTGGAAATTGCATCATTTAATAAATTCGAACAATATCAGATCGATTTTGTGGAAAAAGTGGCTGAAAGCATTGCATCTACCATTTCTTCAGTAAAGATCAATATTCGAACCAACCAGCTGCTCGAAAAATCACAACAGCAGGCTGAAGAGATGAAATCTCAGGAAGAAGAAATGCGCCAAAATATGGAAGAAATGCAGTCAACCCAGGAGGAATTGTCTCGAAAAAATCAGGAAAACGAGAAGATGCAGAAAGAATTAGCCAAAGAAAAAGCCCTGTTGGATGCCTTAATGGATAACCTGCCGGATTTCATCTATTTTAAAGACAAAGAAAGCAAATTCATACGCATCAGTAAATCAATGCTGCCATTGTTCCCTGTAGATAGCATAGACAATATGATTGGAAAATCGGACTTTGACTTCCACAAACCCGAAGCTGCACAGGAAATGTACGAAGAAGAGCAGGAGATCATTCGAAAAGAACAGGGATTCAAAGATAAAATCCAGCATGAAGTTACGGAATCCGGCCAAGAACAATGGGTCTCCGTATCCAAGTTGCCCCTTTATGATGAAAACGGCAACTTGATGGGTACTTTCGGAATCTCTAAGGACATAACCCAGTTCAAACAAATGGAATTGGAGGCCAATAAAAAAACTGAAAAATTGGAAGAAAGACTGAAAGAACTTGAGAGTTATCAGCAGGAAGCAGTGCTTAAAAGTAAAGAAAGTAAAGGCCTTATAGATGTTATTGATAGTCTTATGTGGAGAGCGGAATTGGATGAAAATAGGAAAATCGTCTCTACCAATAACCTTTTCTTAAATGGCATCGGGTTCAGTGATAAAGAACTGGAAGAGAAGAACTTTGTTGAGTTGATAATGGAAAAAGACAAAGAAAAATTCAATGAGGCTTGGGAAAAATTAAAACAGGGAAATACTCAAAAGATTACATTGCAATTACAAAACAAATCAGGTGAAATGGTAAACCTTTTCATCTCATTAATACCGGTCTCGGACAAAGAAGAAAAATTCTATAAAGCCCTGTTTCTGGCAAATGAAAATGGCTATACCAACTCATAAGCAAAAGCAGTGGGAAGGGATATCATAAGAGTAACACTCTTAAAATTAATGTTATATAACTCTATAAAAATATATGGACCCTATGAGGCTCCGGATGAAGCTAAAATATAAGATTCAGATTCTAAAGATTGCCATCGACACCTCGGAATTCAATCTGGGGGACACTGAAAAATAAAGCAATGTAACTATTGGAAAAGATTTAAAATCAAACGGTCATAATCTCTTTTTCTTTCTCTTCCAATATTTCATCTACTTTCTTCACGGATTCATCTGTCAGCTTCTGAACTTCCTCTTCTCCTCTTGTGGTTTCATCTTCCGGAGTACCTTCATTCTTCATTTTCTTCAGTTTATCATTCGCTTCGCGTCGGGCATTTCTTATACTAACCTTAGAATCTTCAGCTTCAGAATTAACCTGTTTGACCAGGGATTTCCTCCTTTCCTCCGTAAGAGGCGGTATATTTATTCTTATAATATCTCCCTGATTGGCAGGATTCAATCCCAGATCGGAATCCATAATTGCTTTTTCCACCTTATCAACCACATTCTTATCCCACGGTTGGACAGTAATGGTTTTTGCATCGGGTGTACCTATATTGGCTATCTGATATAAAGGAGTCTGAACACCATAATAATCTACCATTACCCCATCAAGGATTCTCGGATTTGCTTTTCCGGCGCGAATTCTGGCAAGTTTTTCCGAGAGGTGATTGATGGCTTTATTCATCTTCTTCTTAGCTTCTTGAACAACATTCTGTACTTCAGTATCCATAATTGATATATTTTAATATTCAAAATCTGAATGTAACAAAATTAATAAAAATTATCTTTGAATCTTCACTTATCAATGTACAAGTGTACCTATATGATCTTCATAAATTGCCTTTTTCAACTGATCCGGCTTATTAACGTTAAACACAACAATGGGAAGATTATTATCCCGGCATAATGCAAATGCTGTCATATCCATTACCTTTAGTTGTTTTTCTATGGCTTCGTTAAAAGTTATAGATTCATATTTCCGGGCATCCGGATGTTTTTCAGGATCCTTTGAAAAAACACCATCTACACGCGTCCCTTTCAGAAGTACATCCGCATTGATCTCCAATGCCCTTAAGGCTGCCGCTGAATCGGTAGTGAAATAAGGATTGCCGGTACCGCCCGTAAAAATATTCACATAGCCCTCATTTAATGACTCAATGGCCCGCTCCTTGACATAATAATCGGCATAAGGTTCCATTCTGACTGCAGTATAAAGACGGGAGCCGACTCCTGTATTTTCGAGATTAGACTGAAGTGCCATACCATTAATAACTGTAGCCAGCATTCCCATCTGGTCGCCTTTTACGCGGTCAAACCCTTTGCCTGTTCCTTCCAGTCCACGAAAAATGTTGCCTCCTCCTATCACAATCCCCAGTTCAACACCTTCATCTGCCAATTCCTTGATTTGTGAAGCATACTCTTTTAAACTATCCATATCAATTCCGAACTCTTTTTTGCCCATCAAAAATTCTCCACTTAATTTGACTAACACCCTATTAAACTTTCTCATCGTTTCTTATTTTTTTGATAAAATCTTTTTCAAAATTAAAATTTGCCAAGCGAAAAATTCATCCACCAAATATAAGATACACTGCCGCAGCAACTCCCGCACCGGCCAGTGGACCGAATATGGGCACCCAGGAATATCCCCAGTCAGAGCCTTTCTTATCTTTTATGGGCAGAATGGCGTGCATGATACGCGGACCGAGATCCCTCGCCGGGTTTATGGCATAGCCGGTTGGACCGCCCAATGACATACCGATTACGCCCACCAAAAGACCAACAGGCAGGGCTCCAATCGAACCCAGTCCAATCTCCACATCACGTAAATCGGGTGATTCCAGTGAAGGCCCGGCAAACAAAAAAACTGCGTAAACCAGTACGAAAGTACCAATCACCTCAGTTAAAAAATTTTTCTTCTTATTGCGAATTTCCGGAACAGTAGAAAAGACCCCCAGTTTGGCAACGGAATCATCCGTTGCTTTAAAATGATCATGATAGGAAAGCCAGACAAGGAAGGCTCCAAGCGCAGCACCGATCATTTGTGCAGTAATATAAGTGCCCACCTTTGCCCAGGGAAATACACCACCCAATGCCAGGCCAACTGTAACGGACGGATTAATATGTGCCCCGGATACGGGGCCCACGGTGGCCACCGCGATAAATACCCCAAGGCCCCAGCCCCAGTTAATTAAAAGCCATCCCCCGCCGTTTCCCTTGGTTTTATTCAATACGACATTTGCTACAACTCCATCGCCAAGTAAAACAAGCAACATGGTTCCGATAATTTCTGCAACAAATTCACTCATGAAACATACAATTTTTGTGGTTTAACCTATTTATCTTCCAGATAATATCCATTGGCAAGACTTGTAAAGCTTTCCACCTGCTCTTTTTGCCACTGTTCATCTTTCCCAAGCTCCCGTGCCAGAATACGGGCCACTTCAGGTGCCATGTCAACAGCAGCCCGGGCATCCAAAGGCAATGCTCTGACGCGTCTGGCGAGTACATCATCTACCGTTCGGGCCATTTCATTCCTTACCGCCCAGACGACTTCCGCTTTTGTAAAATCCAGGCGTTCGTCCAGGCGCTCGGTAAGCTCAGGTTCCTGCTCCATCAGCTCCTCAATGGCCTTCCTATCCGAACCATACACATAGAGGTGGTTGCTCCTGTTAACATTCTCTAAATACCCATGTATAGGCAAGTTTTTGGTTTTCGATGCTTTTTTCTCAAGGCCGCTTACCTTTATGGCTCTATCTACAGTATCCTCGCCCATCTTCCGGTATGTAGTCCATTTGCCGCCTGTTAAAGTTACCAGCCCGGAGGAGGAAACCATCACCTTATGGCCCCGGGAGATCTCTTTGGTACTTTTTCCCGCTCCCTGGGGCGCAGCAAGTGGACGCAAACCGGCAAAAATACTTTTCACATCACTTCGTTTCGGGGCTTTGTCCAAATAGTCTCCTGCAGTATTCAGCACAAACTCAATTTCCTCTTCCAGTGCTTCCGGTTCCAGGGAAGGATGATCTACTTTTGTATCAGTAGTGCCTACCACGACCTTTCCCCTCCAGGGCACAGCAAAGAGTACCCTTCCATCATTGGTTTTCGGAATCATGATGGCATAATCGCTTCGAAGGAAGGTTTTATCCAGTACAATATGGATGCCCTGGCTCGGCATAATGCGTTTTGGGGAACCGGGTTCATCCATTTTCAGAATATCATCCGCAAAGACGCCGGTGGCATTCACTACAGACCTTGCAGGAATGGCATATTCCCCGCCACCCTCCATGTCTGCGGCCTTAACACCATTCACCTTACCCTGCTCATCTTTCAGCAAGTCTGTGACTTTACAATAATTCAATACAATTCCGTCGTAATCCACAATGGTTTGTGCCATATTTACCGCCAATCTCGAATCATCAAACTGGCCGTCGTGATAAACAACACCTCCGCGCAAACCTTCCCTTCTGAGGTTAGGTAGAAACTTAAGGGTTTTTTCCCTTGAAACATGTACGGAGGAACCCAAACTCAGCCTTCCGGCCATCATATCGTATATTTTAAGGCCTATGGTATAAAAAGGACCTCCCCACCACTCATAGTTGGGTATTATGAAAGACTGGTTTTTTACCAGATGCGGGGCATTTTTACGTAACAGTCCCCGTTCGCGAAGTGCCTCCATAACCAATGAGACATCTCCCTGGGCCAGATAGCGTACGCCTCCATGAACCAGCTTGGTACTTCGGCTTGAAGTTCCCTTGGAAAAATCAGCCATTTCAAGCAATACGGTACGATATCCCCTCGTCGCTGCTTCCAATGCTGTACCAAGGCCGGAAGCACCTCCCCCGATGACCACTACATCCCAGGGTTGCTGGTTATCCTTTAATTGCTTGATCAAATGATCTCTTTTCATAAGCCATATAATTTAAAATTGATCCCTGTTCAGAGAAAAATAAGCATTCGGTTATTCATCATCTTCGTCCATCCAATTTTTTGCCTTTTGAACAGCTTTTTCCCATTTCCGTCGATATTTGCTGATTTTCTTCTCATCCATAACGGGTTCAAAAACTTTATCCCGCTGCCATTGTTCCTGGAGTTCCTTCATATTCTTCCAATACCCTACAGCCAATCCCGCCAAATAAGCAGCCCCCAAAGCTGTCGTCTCCACTTGTTTGGGTCGTACAACCGGAGAGCTTATCGCTTCTGACTGAAACTGCATAAGGAGATCATTCGCAGAAGCCCCACCATCTACATGCAATTCTTTTATATGGATGCCAGAATCAATTTCCATGGCGTTAATGACATCCATCGTTTGAAAAGCAATACCCTCGAGGGCGGCACGTGCCAGATGTCCTTTGCCGGCCCCCCTGGTAAGACCGACGATTGCACCGCGTGCATACTGATCCCAGTGGGGAGCACCCAAACCTGCAAGAGCAGGAACAAAATAAAC
>JAIPAF010000016.1 GCA_021740225.1 Bacteroidales bacterium
ATGAATCTTGCAGCTTTATCTGAAGAATCAACGTCAAGGACACCGGCAAGTATCAGAGGCTGATTACCGACGAAACCCACTGTTTCTCCATTAACTCTGCCAAAACCAATTACCACGTTCTGGGCCCATCTTTGCTGAATCTCAAAAAATTCTGATCCATCACTTACTGCTTTTATTACATCCCGGATGTCATAAGGCTCTTTGGGATTGCCGGGAACAATTTCAGTGATCGGGAATTTTTCGCTAAGTGGTTCTTCAGGTTCGACTTTTTTTGCTTTTTGTGAATTATTCCAGGGTATAAAGGAAATAAGCTTCTTGATTTGATTGAAGCATTCCATTTCGCTCTCAGCAAAAAAGTGGGCATTGCCGGTTTGTTCGCTATGGACTTTGGCTCCGCCCAGTTCTTCCATGGAGATCTCTTCACCCAGGACGGTCTTGATAACTCCCGGACCGGTAATGAACATTTTGGAGATTTTATCCACAACAAAAACAAAATCTGTAAGAGCCGGTGAGTAAACCGCACCTCCTGCACAGGGTCCAAGTATTACGGAAATTTGTGGAATAACACCTGAGGCCAGTGTATTTCTGTAGAATATTTCTCCGTAGCCAGCCAGGGAATTTACCCCTTCCTGTATTCGTGCGCCTCCAGAATCGTTAATGCCAATCAGGGGAACCCGCATTTTCATGGCATGGTCCATGATTTTCCCAATCTTTCTGGCATGCATCAGTCCCAATGAACCCCCGGCTACAGTGAAATCCTGGGCAAAAACACATACAGGAGCCCCATAGATTGTTCCCGTACCTATAATAACCCCATCCCCGTGAAGTACCTTTTTGTCCATATCAAAATCGCGTGCCTCATGCTCAACGAAGAGGTCATATTCGTGAAAAGAATTTTCATCCAGCAACGTAACAATCCTTTCACGGGCAGTCATCTTCCCCAGGGCAACCTGTTTCTGAATGGCCTTGTCACCTCCACCTTTCAATACCTTTTCCCGTTTTTTCTGTAATTCCTGTATTTTTCTTTTAAGTGACATATTGTTTAATTTGATTAATGGAAAAACGAAGCAAAAATAATAATCCCTTGACAGAAATATATATTCTGGCAGAGGTTTAATTGGATAATGTCTATTTTGGAGCAAATCGGGACAGCAGCAAGGAGATCAGGGCAAAAATGATATTGGGTATCCACACAGCGATGAAGGGTTCAATTCCCCCTCTTATGCCATACATTGAAGAAAACCGCATGAATAGGATATAGGCAAAACTCAATGTAATTCCTATACCTATTTGCATACCCATGCCTCCTTTTAATTTTTTTGACGACAGAAAAACCCCGATAAGGGTTAATATGAATGTTGAAAAGGGAAAAGCGAATCTTCTGTGCTTTTCTATCATGTATTCTTCTATATTTTCTGCTCCCTGTATTCGCTTTTTTTGAATGAATTCGTTCAGTTCAGGCATATTCATAGTTGTGACAATATCTGTGTACTGTCCCAGGTCGGAGGGATTTATAGATAATGTTGTATCCAGCTTATTTCCGTGAATGATGGTGTCCTTTTGGGTATTGGTGATTTTCCGAATATAATAATTGTTTACTACCCATTTGTTTTTGGTGGTATCCCATTGAATGTTGTCTGCCATCAATTTTGACTTGAGCTTATTGTTTTCAAACTCTTCCATGGAAAATTGATGGCCTCGTTTAACATTGGGCCGGTAGTTACGCATATAGATATAAACTCCTGTGTCTATTTGCATATGCAGGTCTCTCTCCACCCTATATGGCGATTCCTTCATGTAGGTATATTCGAAGTCTAGCCGCCTTTCATTGGCATGGGGAATCACGTAAGCCATAAGCACGAACGAGATGGAGGCGATGAGAAAAGCGGATATGAAATAGGGCACAAGTATCCTCCGGAAACTGACTCCGCTGCTCAGAATGGCAATTATTTCAGAATTATAGGCCATCTTAGATGTAAAAAAGATGACGGCTATAAAAGAGAAAAGGGAACTTAAAAGATTGGCAAAATATGGAATGAAGTTAAGATAGAAAATGAATACCTCCCTTACCGGGGCTTCATTATCCATATAATTGTCAATTTTTTCCGAAAGGTCAAAAATTATGGAGATGCTGATGATTAAAGCAATGGCAAAAAAATAGGTCCCCAGGAATTTTTTTATAATATAGGTATCTAATATTTTTAATTTGGGCGATTTCATAATCTCAGACCAAGTTTTTCCAGCATCTCTTTTTTCCAGGTTTGAAAGGATCCCTTCAGAATTTGTTCTCTGGCTTTATTAACTAACCACTTATAGAAACTTAAATTGTGTAACGTGGCAATTTGAGCAGCTGTTATTTCCTTAGCCGTGGTTAAGTGGCGAAGATAAGCTTTGGAAAAATATTGATCTACATAAGATGCTCCGTTTTCTTCAATAGGTGAAAAATCATCCTTCCATTTCAGATTTTTTATATTGATAATTCCTTCCTTGGTAAACAGCATTCCATTCCGTCCGTTTCGTGTGGGAATTACACAGTCAAACATATCGATGCCCCGGTCAATGGATTCGAGAATATTTTCCGGGGTTCCTACTCCCATTAAATAACGGGGACGATCTTCAGGCAAAATCTCATTGACTACCTCCACCATTTCATACATCAGATTGACCGGCTCCCCGACTGAAAGGCCTCCAATGGCATAACCTTCCATTTCTGTATCCCTGATGTAACTGGCCGAATCTTTTCGAAGGTCTTTGTAAACGCTTCCCTGAACTATCGGGAAAAGTGATTGATTATAATCATATTGAGGGAAGGTCTCCTTAAATCTGGAAATCCCCCTGGTTAACCAGTTATGGGTTAGCTCTACGGATTTTTTGGCCGATTTATAGTCACAGGGATAAGGAGTACATTCATCAAATGCCATTATGAGGTCGGCACCGATCAATCTTTGAATGTCCACCACGTTTTCCGGTGTAAACTGGTGTTTGGATCCATCAATATGTGATTGGAAATATGCACCCTCCCGGCTCAATGTTCTGTTTTGGGAGAGAGAAAATACCTGATATCCCCCACTGTCAGACAAAATAGGGTGGTCCCAGTTGATAAAACGATGGATCCCGCCCGCAGATTTGAGGATATCAGTTCCGGGCCGGAGAAAGAGATGATAGGTGTTGGTCAATAACATGGGGGATTGAACGGCTTCATTTAATTCTTTTGGATTAACTCCTTTTACGGTACCCAGCGTTCCCACAGGCATGAAAACCGGCGTATTGACTTTTCCATGATCTGTTATGAGTTCGCCGGCTCTCGCACCAATATGACTTTCCTTCTTTATGAGATTAAACTTCATCAGCCAAAAATTATCGAACAAATATAATCATTCATCTGTATTGTATAACTTGTATGGTCTATATTTGTCCGGTGAAAAAAATTTGTAACATTGTAGCCTGAACTTAAAAGAGGATGAACGTGCAATTATTTGATTTACTAATACAAAAGCCTCATTTGATCATTCCCGGAATATTTATCCTGGCTTTTCTCATTCAGATGATCTATTATCTGGGTGTTTATGCCAGAATTTTGTTCTATAAGGAAAAAGCGGAAACATCGGAGCTTCCTCCGGTTTCAGTGGTCGTCTATGCCAGGAATGAAGAAACCAACCTGGAAAACCATCTTCCTTCCGTTTTGGAGCAAAATTATCCTGAATATGAAGTTATCGTTGTAAATGACGCTTCTTCTGATGATTCCGATATGGTTATTACCAGACTACAGCAAAAATATCAGCACCTTCAATTCACCGAGATAAATAGTGATCAGAAATTTATTCATGGGAAAAAACTTGCTGTAAGTCTGGGGATTAAAAAAGCAAAGTACGAGTGGATATTGTTTACCGATGCCGATTGTTATCCGGCCGGCAAGAACTGGATCCGCTCAATGGCAAAGAACTTTGATGAAAAAACTTCACTTGTTTTGGGATATGGAGGGTATGAGACCCGCCCGGGATTGTTGAACAATTTGATACGTTATGATACCTTTACTATTGCGTTGCAATATTTTTCTTATGCGCTGGCTGGGTTTCCCTATAAGGGCGTAGGAAGAAATCTGGCTTATCGTAAAAAGTTGTTTTATGAGAATAAAGGTTTTGCCAGTCATTATCATCTGAATTCAGGCGAAGATGATGTTTTTATGAACCAAAACGTAAAAAAACACAATACGCGGGTACAGATCAGCAAGGAGTCTTCTGTTGTTTCAGAACCTCCCGAAAGTTTCTCCCAATGGTTTAAACGAAAAAGAAGACACTTGTCCACCGCTTCCTTCTGCAGGAAAAAGACAAAATGGAGGTTATTAATAGAAATCTATTCAAGAATAATTTTTTACATTTTCTTTGTATTATCTTTGATTTTCTTTACTAAGTACATGTTATATGGCATTGGAATATTTGTATTCAGGGAAATCATACAATTAATTGTTTATAAAAATCTTATGAATCGTTTGGGCGAAAAATATTTTTTATTACTTTCGATAATTTACGATATACTGGTTATACCATTTATTAATAGTATGGGTTTAATCAAAAATAAAGTGTATTCAAATAACCATAGATGGAAGTAAATCCCAACTTATCAAATAAAGCAAAGTACGATTATAAATTGGTAAAACTTGCAATTGACGGTGATGAGCAGGCTTATGCCGAACTGATGGATCGTTATAGAGACGCCATATATTATATGCTTCTAAAAATGGTTAATAACAAGAATGATGCGGAAGATCTAACCATTGAGGCATTTGGAAAAGCGTTCAGAAGCATCCATCAGTATACGCCCAAGTATGCTTTCAGTACCTGGTTATTTAAAATTGCAACCAATAATTGCATAGATTTTATCAGAAAACAGAAGGCCAATTTGGTATCTATTGATCAGGATGAGAAAGAAGATGAGGTGGTAACTCCACCTCTCCAGGCGGGAACTCTGGATCCTGAAGAAGATATGATAAAAAATCAGAAAGTTGACCTGATGTGGACTGTGGTGGATAAACTAAAGCCACGTTATCGAAACCTGATCAAACTGCGTTATTTTAAGGAATATTCTTATGAGGAAATTGCCAATGAACTAGACCTGCCTCTTGGAACAGTTAAAGCCCAGCTATACAGAGCCAGGGAACTCCTCTACAACCTATTGAAAAATAAAGGTCATCATTTGAAATAATGCATCTTCTTCTTAAATACTTTCCTCATATCACTGAAGATCAGAAGACAATGTACCGCGGACTGTATGATTCCTACCATTACTGGAATAACCGCATCAATGTGATCTCAAGAAAAGATTTTCCAAATTTTTACTTACATCATGTATTGTATTCTTTAGCTATAGCTAAGGTTATTCGATTTGTGCCGGGAACTACCATTCTGGATGTTGGTACTGGCGGTGGCTTCCCGGGAATTCCCCTGGCCGTTTTTTTCCCGGATGTCCATTTTGTCCTTCTGGATTCAGTGAGAAAAAAACTAAAGGTTATTGAATTCATTTGTAAGGATTTTAATCTGAACAATATTACTACCCGCCATGCCCGGATTGAGCAGTATGATGAAAAATTCGACTTTGTGGTGAGTCGTGCTGTAACTAAATTTCCCCGCTTCGTAAACTGGGTGAAGAATAATATTGTCAGCCGCCACAGAAATGAACTGACTAACGGTATCCTGTATCTAAAAGGAGGAGATGTTGCTTCTGAAATACGTGATTTTCGTGAGCAGATCAGGATATACCCCATTAATCGCTATTATAGAGAAGAATTTTTCCGCACCAAAAAATTGCTCTATTTGCCGTTTGAAATCCAATAGAGCGCCATGCATGGCGCTCTATTGGATATTTTATGTGTCCATGGCATTCTGCATGTCAGGATTTGGAAGATTGGCCAACAACCCGTAAAAAATATTCTACGGATTTTTGTAACTATAAAAAAAACATTACTTTTGCCCTCCTGTTAATCATTTGAGAATTCTAAAAATCAGTTGTGATGAAAAGGACATTTCAGCCATCAAACAAGAAAAGAAAGAATAAGCACGGTTTCAGGAAGAGAATGCAAACCAGGAACGGCAGAAAAGTATTGTCTCGAAGAAGAGCAAAAGGTCGAAAACGATTGTCCGTTTCCGAAGAGATACCAAAGAAATAATTTATATTAACCATATAGGAAAAAGAGTAAAAGACGGTATCTGTCTTTTACTTTTTTTTATTTATAAACATAATTTTATCTTTGGCATATCGTTAGTTTGAATAATTTACAAACGTGATCCGATGAATCTTCTGCAATTTATCTTATCAAAAGATTTTTTAAAACACCTGATTATTGCTGTTGTAGTTGCTATCGTTATTTTTTCCTCCTCATTTATATTTCTGAATATCTATACCCAACACGGAGATTCCTTCCTTTTGCCTGATTTTAAAAAGATGACACTGCAGGAGGCAGAGCAAATAGCGGAAAACCATGGTCTTGAAGTAGAGATTACCGATTCGGTATATCAGGAAAATTGGCCTAAAGGCACGGTGGTAAAACAGAATCCGCCCCCGGGATTCCACGTAAAGGAAGGAAGAACCATTTTTCTTACGAAGAACGCCACTACCCAGGAAATGGTTAAAATGCCTAATGTGGTTGGAGTTTCTCATCGTCATGCCAAAGCCATACTGAACAACTCAGGGTTGAAGATTGGCAAACTTATCCATGTTCCTGACATAGCAGTCAATAATGTCTTGAAGCAGAAAGTGAATGATGAGGAGGTTAAGCCGGGAAAGCTTGTCCCAAAAGGAACAGAGGTGGACCTGGTTGTTGGCAAAGGGAGCAGCCAAAGAACCGGTGTTCCCGATTTGGTTGGACTGCCTTTGGATCAGGCTGAAGACAAGATTATTCAGGATGCAATGAATGTGGGAGCCATCAGAACGGACACCACCGTCAACAGCAAGGAAGATTCATTAAAGGCCGTTGTATGGCAGCAATATCCTCCTTATGGTAAAGACAGGGAAATAAAACTCGGAACCTATATTGATTTATGGGTCACGGTGGATTCCTCGAAGCTGAATGACGCCAACCTATCTCAAATTAAAACTAATCCGAATGAACGCGATTCATTACAATAGAATTGTGATGGTCTTATGTTTTATAATTTTTCTATCTTCTCTGGTGCGTGCGCAGGAAGTTTTGACTGGAGTAGCCTCATCTCGCCAAATGCAAAAATCGGCAACCCAAACCTCTTCCGGTTATCCGGATACACTTTCGCTTCCTTTTATAGATGACTTTGCCCGCGGTGTTGGCTATCCTTTTGACGGGTTGTGGAAAGATAATTATGGATATATGAATTATCAGTATGCGGTGAATCCACCTTCTATAGGCGTGATGACGCTGGATGCCCTCGATGAAAATGGCAGGCTATACTCCAACGCCAATAATACGGGATTTGAGGCCGATGAATTTACTTCTAAACCCGTTGATCTTGACCTTCAGCCCTCAGATTCCGTGTATCTTAGTTTTTATTATCAGCCTGGCGGCAGATGTGATACCTCAGGAGGGGAATTTCAGGATTCCCTTGTGTTACAATATTATTCTCCCGGGGTATCCCAATGGAAAAGCGTGTGGAGCGCATCCTACAGTGAGGAAGATACTTTATACGAGCGAAATTATTTTTCGGGCAATACCAGGAAGATTTTTACCGATTCACTTGGTCACAGGAAATTTTATCAAACCATTATACCGGTAAGAAAAAAAAAGCTTTTACAGAAGGGATTTCAATTCAGGTTTAAAAACTATGCCAGTATAGCAGATACGAATGATGTCCCCAGCATGGCCGGTAATGTAGACCACTGGCACCTTGATTTTATCCGGCTGAATAAAAATCGCACCCATAAGGATACCACCATCAATGATATTGCTTTCGTGAAACCCCTGTCATCACTGCTTATTAATTATGAATCGATACCTTGGAAGCATTTCCCTCAGGCTGAGGGATATGAAATGGGAAACCGTCTTTCCATTACATACCGAAATCTGGATGATACGTTGTTTTGGAATATTTCCTCCCGGGAGTTTGAAATCATTGATAGAATGTGGGATAATGAAACGCAGAAATTTACTGGTGGAGTAGGAGATGATATCCCTCCGTTTGCTTTGGAAACTTACTCTCGGTCAATAAATTATATATTTCCTTATAATGGCCGTGATTCGGCTCTTTTTGAAATAAGAAGCTACCTGGTCACCGATACAGTAAGCGAAAGAGCCCCTTATCGATGGAACGATACCATTCGGTATATTCAGAAATTTTACAATTACTATGCTTACGACGATGGTACGGCAGAAAATGGATATGGAATTCCGGGAATAGGAAGTGAAAATGCCAGGGTGGCCTTTCGCTTTAGAACATATGCACCCGATACACTTCAGGCCATTCAGATCTATTTCAATCAAACCCTGAACCATGCCAGCAGAAATAGCTTTAAGCTCATGATATGGGAGGATGATAATGGAAAACCCGGAGAGGTGATCTATGAACAGCAGGGATTTAAGCCGGTTTATGAAGACAGCCTGAATCAGTTCAACAATTATGTGTTAAAGGAAAAACCTTTTCTTGATGCAGGATATTTTTTTATCGGATATCAAAAATTCAATCAGGAGATGTTGAATGTGGGCTTTGATGCCAATAATGTAAACAACGATAAGATGTTTTACAACAAAGCCGGCACATGGCTGTCTTCTCAGGTAGAGGGGACCCTCATGATGAGGCCTGTTTTCGGTGATCATATAGAATACGTAGGAACCTCTGCAGAAGAGGAACCCAAACCCCGGCGGCCTGAGATTGATTTTAATATCTATCCCAATCCTGCAAACAACCAGATCCATATCGACCTGGAAAAGGATAATTATAGGAATTTTACATATTCCATATTTGATGTTCAGGGACGGGCGGTGGTGAAAGATAAGAAATTGAAGCGAACCGTTTATCTGAACAACCTCCCCGCTGGTATGTATCTTTTGAAGCTTAGAAACCGACTGAACCGTTCCGTGGAGGTCAAAAAGTTTTTGATAAGAAAGTAAAGGGAGTATGCAGGATGATCAAGATCAAGGTAATAACAACCGTGAAATGTATGAACATTATCGGGTGGTTGCGGACAAAGGTCAAAAGCCTTTAAGGATTGATAAGTTTTTGGTCAACAAGCTGGATGTATCACGGAATAAAATCCAGAATGCAGCGGAAGCTGGGAATATTCTTGTCAATGACAAACCGGTTAAGTCCAACTACAAGATAAAACCGGGAGACGTGGTATCCATCGTGATGGCTTACCCGCCAAGGGAGATAGAATTGATGCCGGAGGATATCCCCCTGGAAATTGTTTATGAAGATGACGATCTGGTGGTCGTTAACAAAAAAGCGGGTATGGTGGTTCATCCCGGGTATGGCCATTACAGCGGAACACTAATCAATGCGCTTTTATATCATCTTAAAGATCTCCCCGGCTTTAAGGATGGTGAAATAAGACCCGGCTTGGTTCATCGCATCGACAAGAATACTTCGGGTTTACTTTTGGTGGCAAAGAATGATATGGCCATGAATAAACTGGCCCGTCAATTCTATGAAAAAACCATTCATAGGGAATATGTTGCTTTGGTTTGGGGGAGTTTAAGGAAGAAAGAAGGAAAAATCACCGGGCATATCGGAAGAAACCTTAAAAACAGGAAGGTGATGCAGGTATTTCCTGCAGAGGACAGGGGAAAGAAAGCTGTTACCCATTATCAGGTGATGGAGGATTTTTACTATGTTTCTCTTGTAAGATGCTGGCTGGAAACCGGCCGTACCCATCAGATCAGGATACATTTCAAATATATCCGGCATTCTTTGTTCAATGACGGAGAATATGGCGGAGATAAAATACTGAAGGGAACCTTGACTTCAAAATATAAGCAATTCATAAATAACTGCTTTCAAATTTTGCCGCGGCAGGCACTTCATGCAAAAACGCTCGGTTTTAAACATCCTTCCACCGGGAAATACATGCATTTTGATTCCGATATTCCCGGGGATATGCAGCAGGTAATTGCCAGATGGAGAAATTATACGGCCAACCGCTATCCCGAGGATTGAATGTTTTTTTTGCTCCAATTAAATTTTACCTTTGAAAAAAAATTAATATACCTCCTGACTATGAAAAAGAACATTGCCATTTTAGCCGGAGGGGATTCTTCCGAGTTTTCGGTTTCCATGAATAGCGCCAAAACCATAAAAGAAAGTCTGAATAAAGAGAAATACAACGTCTTCATGGTTATCGTAAGGGGAACCGCGTGGAGACTTGAGATGGATGGTGACGGTGACAAAGAGGTGCTGATCGATAAGGATGATTTTAGTTGTACCATTGATGGGGAAAAGCTTCAGTTCGACTGTGGCTTCATAATCATACACGGAACGCCAGGCGAAAATGGCGTTTTGCAAGGATATTTCGAAACCCTCCGGATTCCCTACACTACCTGTGGAGTACTTTCTTCTTCCATGACATTCAATAAGGTATTCAGCAAAAATTACATCAGATATTTTGGAATACCCACTTCACGGTTTTATGGGATAAAGAAGAATGAACCATATTCCATCGATCATGTGGTAAATTATACCGGATTGCCCTGTTTTGTCAAACCCAACAGGGGAGGATCCAGTTTTGGGGTGAGTAAGGTTAATAGAGCAGAGGATTTGGAAGCGGCAATAAATAAGGCATTTGAAGAAGATTACGAGCTGTTGGTAGAAGAATTTCTGGAGGGCACTGAGCTAACCTGTGGCTTGACCAAAACCGGAGAACAGGAGCTTGTTTTTCCACCTACGGAGATTGTCAGCAAAAAAGAATTTTTTGATTATGAGGCCAAGTATACAGACGGGATGGCTGATGAGATTACACCTGCAAGAATTTCAGCTGAGCTGACGAAGGAGGTTAGGCAATTATCTTCCAGGATTTATGATATGTTTAATTGCAGGGGGATTGTACGGATTGACTATATCTTTACAAAGGATAAGCTGCATTTTATGGAGGTGAACACCATTCCCGGGATGAGTGCTGCAAGCATTGTTCCCCAGCAGATTAGGGCAAACGGACAAAATCTGGAGGAATTACTCGACCTTGTGATAGAGGATGCCATTGAGAACAACCAGAAGGAAGGTCTGAGGCAGGGGAATGCTTGAACAGGGCAGAGTGTATAGGACGAAGAATTTCAAACGTGCAAACGCTTCTAAACACCAAATGATCACGCTGAAATATTTATTTCCTTTCATTTCACAAATTTCACGGACTTGTCTTGTCCATTATCCTTAATGTACGAGCATTCTCTTTGACAAAGCACCGTTTTGCGTCCTTCAACTGTTCCTTAAAAATCTCATGAAAATCCAGAGTAACAGATTGGGGCGGTTCATCCACAGAAAACCGTTCAATCGGCGCATAACCATTTACCCTGTGTAATGCACCGTTTGCTGTGAGTGTGCTGTCGTTGTAGTTGTTCTTGGTAAGCAGTGTCCATCAGGTTTATTTATTTGATATTTCACTGCCCCACCAGTTGTTTCCCGGGTTAAAATCTTCAGAAAGGAACTCCATCCTTTGTTCTTCAAGACGGGGAAGCAGATTGTTTTCCACTTGCTGAAGATGTTGCTTCTCAAGTTCCGAATCGTACTGCGGATCTTTTTCAGGATATTTGACATCCATATTTTCCAGGTATTTGTTCAATTCCTCGGCAAGTTCCCTGGTTTTTTCAGGCCTTTCTGATGACAACTCGGTTGTTTCCGAAAGATCTTCTCCCAAGTTATATAATTCATTACGTCCATCTTCATAATAATGAATTAATTTCCAGTTACCTCTTCGGATTATGGAGGATGGTTGACCCCCCTGGTTTCCATAATGCGGATAATGCCAGTAAAGATCCCTTTCTTCTATTTCATTCCCTTTTAGAAGGGGAACCAGGCTTTTTCCATCGTTATGTTCACCGGGCTTAAGTTCTTCACCGATCAGATCGAGGACTGTTGGGTAAAAATCCGTATTGATAACCGGAACATCGCATGTTTCGCCTTTTGTAAGGCCAGGCACTTTGATAAAGTAAGGCACCCTCAGTCCTCCCTCATACTGATAGCCTTTTCCTCTGAGTAAGGGTTTATTTGTTGTGGAGTAATCATCGCCGGCACAAACCCCGCCGTGATCCGAGGTGAATATTACAATTGTATTGTCCTCGAGGCCGTTTTCTTCCAGGGTAGTAAGCACCTGGCCCACGGCGTCATCCATATGCTCTATCAGTCCTGCATAAATGGGGTTATCCTGTATTTGTCTCACAGGTAAAAAGTGACCCATTTCAAAGCCTTCTCCTTTTGGAGCAATGCCCATTTCATCGGCCTTATCGCGGTATTTTTTCCAGTTTTCCTGTGTGGTTTGGATGGGGGCATGAACAGCGTAAAACGATAAAAAGGCAAAAAAGGAGGTATCTTTGTTTTGCTCGATAAAGATGTTTGTTTCTTTTGCAAGCTTTTCAGGAAGGCTCATGCCTTTTTCATCTTCATGGTCTTCCATTTTGGGATTGTTAAAGGGAGAAAAGTATCCCCCCGTGTATGGACCTCCGGCTTCAAAGCCTCCCTGGTTGATATCAAAGCCATGATTTTCAGGATAAGAGCCTTCGTCGCCAAGATGCCACTTGCCGGCGAAAAATGTTTTGTAGCCTGCTTCTTTCATTGCTTCAGGCCATGTTACATCCTCATGGGGAAGATGATCTACGTATTCGGGAGGCAGCAGCTTATTATGGCGTCCTTTTTCTCTCCAGTCTTCTCCGGTCCGGGCCCCGATCCAGTCGGTAATGCCATGCCGGGCTGTGAATTTACCGGTCATTATACTGGCACGTGATGGACTGGATACCTGACCGGCGGCATAACCATTGGTAAAATTAATGCTTTCACCGGCAAGCCGGTCGATATTGGGAGTCTCATAATATTCGCTGCCCGTGTAGCTTAAATCATGTTTGCCTAAATCATCGACAATTATGAACAAGACATTGGGTTGCTCACTTTCCTCTTCGCTTTCGTTAATACATGATGATGTAAAAAAGGGAAGAGCTGCAGCTCCTGTAAGGAGCATTGTGACATTTCTGATGGTGGTTTGCATAATGTGATGGTTTATTCTTTTGCATTAAATATAAGCATTATAAATCACTTTTACGTGTTTGTTTTTTATTTTATATATTGCATATGTGCACGCTTCATGAACCATTATAATCTTTGCACTGTAAATCCACCATCTACCATAATGACTTCTCCGGTGGAGTAGGGGAAATCGCCCCGTGCAAGTGATCTGACTACCTTTCCAATATCTTTGGGTTGACCCCACCGCCGTTGGGGAACCAGACCCTCGCCAATCAACTTGTCGTATTTATCTTTAACGGCTGCTGTCATGTCCGTTTCAATAATACCCGGCCGTACCTCATAGACCGGAATCTCATATTCCGCCAGCCGAACGGCAAACAATGAGGTGATCATGGCCATGCCGGCCTTTGAAATGCAATATTCACCCCGGTTTACCGATGCCACGGTAGCGGAAAAGGAACCGATATTAACTATACTGGCAAAGAATTGGGGATCGGTTTGTTTCTGCCCGATCATCCAGTTGGCAGCTTTCTGAGTGAGAAAATAAGCCCCGTACAGATTGGTTTTCAATACCCGGTCGAAGCTTTCTTCGCTGTTTTCAAGGATATCTTTCCGTTCTTTCGGGGGTATGCCGGCATTGTTGACCAGCATATTCAATTGTCCGAATTGTTGTTTGACCTTCTCCATGATACCGTCTCTTTCTTCCGCTTTGCTGACGTCGCCCTGGCAATAAATGACTTCTGAACCGTTGACCTGTAAAGATTCAATAACATCCTCTACCGAGGCTTCATCTCTTACGCCGTTAATGGCCAGATCGAAACCTTCTTTGGCCAGGGCTTTGGCAATACCCAGACCAATGCCTCGGGAACCTCCGGTTATTAGTGCTGTTTTTTTCATAAGGAGTTAATTTATTGTGCTGTAATTATGTTATCTATTGTTCATTAGTAAAAAATACAAATAACAAGCACCAAATTTCAAATAATCACCAAATCACAATATTCAATTATTCAAACTTGTATATCGGAGGTTTGGAATTTGGGTCATTGAAATTTGGAATTTATTTGTTATTTGGAATTTGTTTTTTGGTGCTTCTTTCCACTAATTTATTAGAATTACCTTTTATTCTTTTGTTTTATGATTGAAATTCTTCCACCTCAATCCATTTCCTTTTTTCCCAGCTTTCCAAGCCCTTTTCGGCAAGCTGAACTCCTTTGGCTCCTTCGAGGAGGTTCCATTTGAAGGGTGTATCCAGCACTACATGTTTCAGGAACAGCTCCCATTCTGCTTTAAAGGCATTATCATAAGGCTCCTGATTGGACACTTCCAGCCAGGAACCAAAAAAGTCGATGGGTTGCTCGATATCCGGATTCCAGACGGGCTTGGGCGTATTGCCGTAATGCTGGGTGAAGCATTTACGCAGTCCTGCCACCGCCGAACCTTTGGTGCCGTCGACATGAAGGGTTAGCAGGTCGTCCCTTCGAACACGGGTTACCCATGAAGAGTTGAAATGGGCAATGACTCCGTTCTTAAGTTCAAAAGTGGCATAAGCTGCATCATCGGCGGTGCATTGATAAGGATTTCCATCTTCATCCACCCTTTCCGGAATGTGGGTTGCTCCCAGGCAAGTTAATGATTTTACTCCGCCAAACAGGTTGTCAAGAACATATCGCCAGTGACAGAGCATGTCGAGAATGATGCCTCCTCCGTCTTCTTTTCTGTAGTTCCAGGAGGGCCGTTGTGTCGGTATGGTATGGCCCTCGAAGACCCAATAGCCAAATTCTCCACGAACCGAAAGGATCTTGCCAAAAAAATCATTGTCCATGAGCCGCTTCAGCTTGATCAGGCCCGGAAGCCAAAGCTTGTCCTGTACCACGCCATGCTTCAATCCGGCCGACTCGCACAATTGATACAGCTCCATAGCCGATTCGGAATCCAAAGCCGTAGGCTTTTCACAATAAATGTGCTTCCCGGCCTTGATGGCTTTCTTTACTGAGTCTACCCTTCGGTCTGTGTTCTGTGCATCAAAATATATCGAGTAATTCGGATCGCTCAAAACACTATCCAGATCCGTGGTATAATTTTTTATACCAGAGCGCTCGCTCAGTTTCTCCAGCTTCACAGGATTTCGTCCAACCAAAATCGGTTTGGGCATGATGGTCGCGGTAGAGCTAACCTTAACGCCTCCCTGCTTTATGATCTCAAGTATGGAGCGCATCAGGTGCTGATTGGTGCCCATTCGTCCGGTAACACCGTTCATGATGATGCCTATTTTGTGTTGCTTCATATATCAGAGTCTTAAGATTATTATTGTTTTTCAGTTTAACAACTTGTCATTTATTGTCATTCTGTTGTCATTCCTGGTCATTCATTGTAGTTGCAGAAATATAATCGGTTCGTGGAATAAAGTTGGCAATTGGCAACTTCTTCATCAAACCTCAAACCCTTACTTTCAATTGAATGACAACCGAATGACCATTGAATTAACTATTGAATGACCATTTAATTCCTGTCAAACACTCAAACATTCAAACTTAATATGCTACACATATTCCAAATAAGCCTTTACAATTTTATCGAGATATTCGTCCTGATCCATAGCCCAGTAGTTACTCGAGAATATCTCCACTTCACTCATCCCGTTAAATCCGGTGTTTCCCACCCATTCCCTTATCTGTGGTATGTCAATGCATCCCTCGCCCATCAGTCCGCGATCGAGAAGGAAATCATTTGTCGGCACCTTCCAGTCACATACATGAAAGGCAAACAGGTTGTCATTGCTGCCGCATCGCGTTATTTCCTCCTTCAGTGCTTCATCCCACCACAGATGATACACATCAACGGCAACTCCCACATGGGGCGATTGTATTCGTTCAGCCATGTCATTGGCTTGTTTCAGGGTATTGATGGCCGACCGTGTATCGGCATACATGGGATGTAGCGGTTCAATGGCTAGTTTGACATTGTGTTTCCCGGCATGATCCAGAGTCTCCACAATTCCTTCCTGAATCTGCTTCCTCGAAACCTCCAGGGATTGTTTGGGGTCGGCGCCACATACCAAAACCACCATGGGTGTACCTAGTGCTGCCGCCTCTTCAATAATCTTTTTGTTTTCCTCAATGGCCTCCTTTCGCTTTTGCTTTTCTCTATTGGGGAAGAAACCGCCCCGGCAGAGGGAAATGATTTCCAGCCCCTGACTACGGATCATTTGCCCTGTTTTTTCAACATTTCTTCCTTCCAGGGCGTTTCGCCATACCGTAATGCCTTTTACTCCAGCCTCAGCATACCTGGGCGCAGCCGTTTCTATCTCCCAGGGTTTGGTTGTTATGCTATGTATGCACAGTTTAGCTGTATCCTGAATTTCCGAAGCCATAGATTATCGGTTTAAGCAGTTAAAAAAGGTATAGTAGGGTTCACCGGTTATCAAACGCTGGATATACAATGCTGCTTCCCTTATATGGTAATCACCCCACATGCTGGATTCGCCGTAAGGGATTTTGTTTCCTTCGGGTATGTGATCCCACCCGTTCGGGTGATGATAGATGGAATGCAACAACAGGCCCTGATGATTTTCTTCCGTACTTAAATAAGTATCTTCCAGCAACCGGTTGACCACTGTTAGTCCTGCCTGGAAATACTTTGTACCTGCTTCATTATCTCCTTTATTTGTCAGATACCTTCCCAGCCGCAACAGGCCCTGTGCTCCGATGGCTGCTGCCGTGCTGTCAACCGGTTCAAAATCGTTATAGGGATCGGCGGGTTTGTTCAGATAATCGCCCAGCTTGTGGAGGTTAGGTGCGCCGGTATCCCAGTAGGGAATGCCGTCGACGGGTGTATTGTTAATGAAAAAATCACATGTGGCCCGGGCGGCTTTAAGATATCGCTCTTCCAGCGCTTCTTTGCCGCCATAATCTTTCAATTCTTCTTCATTAAGTGTCTCCAGAAATTCAAGTTCTTCCGGAAAGCCACACATGGCCCATGACAATCCCCTGGTCCAGGTGGTATATCCTGAATATCCCTGTTGAGCGTTGGGGCAGCGGAAGTTCCCATCATTGACATTAAAGATGCATTCGTGAGCCGTACGTCCCCACTCGTCGAAAGAATCCCTTCCTTTTCCGTAGAAGACGGAGTATCGCGCCGTGGCATTCATGTGCTTGATCATCCTGGCGAGCAGATCAATTTTTTGATCATGCTCACCCAGAAAAACATGGCCCATGGCATGGGCCAATGCCAGAACCCTGCATGTACGAATCGTATCCACGAATAGGGAATGGGGACCGTTGAAGGTGTACATATACCCCCCGCCGTCAGCAGTATTGGTCCAGCGATTGGATTGTACCGACCCGGAGACTTTTAAAGCCAGTTCGTAAAAGTTTTTTTCCCATTCGTTGTAAGCTGTTTTCCCCTCTAGCATCAGGCGCAGTAAATTGCCATAGGTGCTTACATTGTTAAACCCATGGTCGTGCACGCCTGTGTGCGTCAGGTGAGGGGCCATAATATCCAGTGTTTGGGCACGGCCTGTCTCCAGAAAATCCTTTTCACCTGTGGCGTCGAAATGCAGTAATGAAGAGCCGAACTGAAAGCCTTGTGTCCACTCGGTCCAGCCGCGGGTGGTATATTTCCCTTTGGCTGTATAGACCGGTGAGCCCTGAGCGGTGTCGTAATTTTTTTCTAGATCAATTATTTTCTTTCCGGATACTCCCCAGAAGCGATCAAGCTTTGATTTAAGATCCTCCGGTTTTAATTCATGGTTTATCTTTAGCATAACGGCAGATTTATAAGGATTTTTGCAGTTTGGTTTTCCTGATTATTAATGATAAAGCTGTGGTAATCACCAATACTGCGTATAATATGGTTTCAATCAGGAATCCGTAATATTCCCCGGGGATAATATTAAACAAGGAAATCAGAAACAGAAATAAAGCTGTAATGGATACTATAAACAATTCTTTGCCTGGTGCTTCTTTTGAGAGTACCCCGACAATAACCACCGGCGCCATCATGGAGGTGCCGGTAAAGCTCGTTCGTGCCAAAAGCACCAGTTTATCACTCATATAGGTAGAGAATATCAGGGTGATCACTGCGAAGACAAATATTCCTATCTTTGCCCAAACCATTACTTTTTTCTCCTTGCCTCTGAGAATCGAACGCAGCTCGGACCCCAGGGCAAAAATCTGGGCATTGGTGGTAGACAGCACGGCAGCAAATAAGCCGATGATAGCCAGCGCCCCAACGGTGTCTGCCTGATCAAACAGCAAAGCATTGGAGAGAAAATCGCGCGTTGTTTCCCCGGCATAATTTATGGCTCCATACATTCCAATAAATGCGGTTGGTAAAATAATAAGCAGGGC
>JAIPAF010000017.1 GCA_021740225.1 Bacteroidales bacterium
AACGGAGGGTAAGCAATATAATAGAAGAACAACAGCAAAATTCCGGCATATACGGCGGTGCGGGCAAAAAAGCCCAGAAACAATCCCACTCCGATGAGAATCAATCCCCAGATATTGAGTACATTTACCACCTCAAGAACTGCAGGCTGAGAAGCCATCCATTGAAATGCTTCCGAGAGGAAACCCTGCGAACCGTTTAGAAAACTTTCCGCCGACCAGTCAGGGTCCATCAATTTGACGATGCCTTCATAAAGAAAATGCCAGCCAATAATGATACGTAAAACAATAAAACCCCATTGCTGAGGGAGCGTTAAGCGAATTGAATTTTGCTTCGTGTCCATAATAAAATTTTGGAGAAATATATAAAAACAACAAATTTCTCCAAAATTCTCCATTCAATTTGTTTATCTGCATTATTTTTACCGCAGCTTTAGCTGCAAACAAATTCATAATGAAGGCTAATTTTTTCTTGATTTTGTTGTTTTCATCAAAAAAAGAAAAGAATACCAACATCTTTTTGGGCTATAAATATTGTGTCATTCAGGAATTATTTATAGTTTAGATGGTGTAATTATTTAGAAAATGGCATACTCTGAAGTACAAAACAACTCAAATACAAACCCTAAAAACTAATTTTATGGATCATTCCCGCAGACATTTTATCAAAAAATCACTGAGCGGTATGGCTGGTCTGAGTTTGGCCACGACTATGCCGGGCAGCTTACAGGCCATGTCAGCAAAGGTATCGGCGAACGATTCGCTGAATGTTGGCTTGATCGGCTGTAAAGGCATGGGATTCTACGACCTGGAAGATCACCTCAAACAACCGGGTATCAAGTGCGTTGCACTTTGTGATGTAGATAAAAACATCCTGGAATCCCGGGCAGCCGATGTTAAAGAAATGACCGGTGCCAAACCAAAGCTTTACCGGGATTTCAGACGACTGATTGAAAATAAGGACATAGACATTGTGATCATCGGCACTCCGGACCATTGGCATTGCTTGCCCATGGTTATGGCCTGCCAGGAAGGAAAGGATGTATACGTAGAAAAACCGCTGGCCAATTCCATAGAAGAGTGTAACATCATGGCGGAAGCCGCCAATAAATACAACCGGGTTGTGCAGGTAGGCCAGCAACAGAGAAGCGGCAAACACTGGAAGGAAGCCATTGATGTAATTCACTCAGGACGTTTAGGAGAAATCAGGAAAGTGCATTTCTGGTGTAACTTTTTCTATGGTGCAGGTCCCAAGGCTGTTCCGGACAAATCCGTACCCGAGGGCGTAGATTACGACATGTGGCTTGGGCCTGCTCCCAAAAAACCCTTCAATCCCAACCGCTTTCACGGTTCATGGAGAATGTTCTGGGATTATGGCGGTGGGCTGCAAACCGATTGGGGTGTTCATCTGATCGATATGGGCCTGTGGGCACTAAATATCACCGAACCTCCCAAATCAGTAACTGCGATGGGAGGAAACTTTGCCGCAGGGGATCGGGCCTGTGAAACAGCCGACACACAGACCACCATGTTTGAGTTCAACAACTTTCATCTGACATGGGATCACAACGGTGGCATCCAGACCGGCCCTTACAACCGAAATTACGGTATAGCTTTCATTGGAGAAAAAGGAACCATTGTTGCAGACCGGAGCAACTGGGTATTGAATCCCGAGGAACAGGATGGCAAAAAAAGAATGGAAAATATACCCAGACATGAAAGCGACGGAAAGGCACACATAAACCATGTGGAAAATTTTGTTGAATGCGTGAAAACAAGAGAAAAGCCGGCGTGCGATATAGAAACCGCCAGAAGGGCAGCTATGTTCACCCATCTGGGAAATATTTCCTACCGTACCGGTAAGAAAATCTATTACGACAAGCAGAAGAATACATTCCCATATAACCCTGAAGCAAATGATTATCTCGCACCGATATACAGGAACCCATGGGAACTACCAAAAATATAATAAATTTGTTCATCAATTAAAATGTAGAACTTAAATGAAGAAAACTATGATTAACAAATGTTTAAAAAAGAGCTTACCCTTCCTGATAATTTTTTCTTTTTTTATCGGGATAAGTTATGGCCAGGAAAAAACGCCTGAATCAACAGAGATATGGGAACCACAACCCAGAACAGTTGAACCCGGAGAAGGGAATCAGCCTCCTTCGGATGCAATCGTGTTATTTGACGGGAGCGACCTTTCCAAATGGGAGCATCAGGATGGAAGCCCGGCTGAATGGAATGTGCACGAGGGTATGGTGACTGTGGAACCGGGTACCGGGATGATCTTTACTAAGCAGGAGTTTGGTGACATACAGCTCCATATAGAATTCAAAACCCCGGCAGATGATCATGATGAAGGACAGGGCAAAGGCAACAGCGGTGTTTTTTTACAAGGACGTTACGAAATACAGGTACTGGATTCAGATGAAAATAAAACCTATTCCAACGGTCAGGCCGGCAGCATTTATAAGGACCATATACCTTTGGTTAATGCCAGCAGAAAAGCGGGAGAATGGCAGTCTTATGATATCATCTATCAGGCCCCCCGCTTCAATGATGAGGGCAGGGTGATCATCCCGGCACAAATCACTGTTCTGCACAATGGAGTTGTGATCCATAATCGTGTAAACATCCAGGGCAATACAAGTTACATTGGTGCCCATCAGTATGAGGAACACGAGCTGAAAGAACCCCTTGGCCTGCAGGATCACGGAGATCTTGTGAGCTACCGAAACATTTGGGTAAGGGAATTATAGTTACCAAACAAAGCATATTCATATTAAAAATAACCCATTATGCGGAAATTTATATCCTTATGTATGCTTCTTACTGTCTTGGTACTAACGGTACATTCCCAGGATGAACAATCGGACCCGCATGTGTTAACCTCACAGTTTAAACGCATAGAAGTGGTTCGAATGGGCAACGGAGCGGATTTACTGAAAAGTTTAAATAAAGCGGCAGAAGAAAAAGACATCAAGAACGGGGTAATACTTTCCGGTATAGGATCAGTAACGGATTATCACTTTCATGTGGTTACCGATAAAAATCTGCCTCCGGCGGAAGAATACCCGAAAGCTTCTGTAGCCATGGATCTTACCTCTGTTCAGGGGTATATCCTGAATGGAAGGGTGCATGCGCACATCACACTGGCCGACGAAAACAGTATGATCGGGGGGCATCTTGAACCGGGGACCAAGGCACTCACATTTATTATCATAACCATTGGGGTGCTGCCCGATGATGCAGATATGGAGAATTTTGACAGCTTAGACTACAACAAATAAAAAAACAAGATAAACTTTAAAACAGCTTTATGAAGAGAAGATTCCAAATTATTACTTTCTGTTTGATACTTATGAGTTTTCCTGTATTAACAGCAAATGCCCAAGAAAACGATCAAAAAATCGATGACGAGACGCTGCTTGAACTATATAAAGGCCTTAGGGTAGCAGATGTTTCCGATGGTATGGACATGGTCGGCCTTCGGGATATGGGCCTTATGGATCAAAAGATACAGGCATTGTGGAAAGACATTGAAAATTTTGACCATACTTTTTGTGGAATAGCGGTTACCGCCCGTTATGTTCCCACCAACGACGTCATAAAAAATCCCATGTCCAAAGAGGAATTTCAGCAATGGGAAGGCGAATGGTATAATAATAAATCACCCGAGCCTTTTGTAAAATTTCTGGAATCAGGCTCCATTGTGGTAATAGATGTTGAAGGGGATGGCGACACCGGTTCGGTAGGATCATATAACGGACTGTCCTGGATAAGCAAAGGTGCCCGGGGTATTGTTTCCAACGGCGGAGTGAGGGATACCGATGAACTCATCAAGGAAAAAGTACCCGTTTATTTCGATCCGGAGAACCGGGGAAGAGGCATCCGTCCGGGCCGTAACGAGATAGAATCGGTCAATGAAACTGTGACCATTGGTGGGGTGCAGGTGAATCCCGGGGATGTGGTGGTAGCCGACGGCGATGGTGTGATCGTCGTACCTCGCAAACATGCCAAACAGGTGGCCCAATATGCCCGCGAAATTCTGGAAAGTGACAAAGAAGCCAGAAGGAACCTGTATGAACAAATGGACAAGCCCCTGGATGAAACGGTCAAATAAGCCCGTTAATTAAGATCTATTATCATCATAGGGTTAATTTTCAATGTGAAAAAATTCCAATACTGCCACGAATGCACGAATAAACATTTATTCGTGCATTCGTGTAAAAAACATCTTTCAAAAATAATATCAGCTTTACGATGAAAACGCTCACAAGATCCTTTCAAAACCATTTGTCCAATCAGTTAAAAATTCTAATTCTGAGCGCTCTCTTTTTTTCTGCATCATCTCTGATAGCACAAGAGATTAACGATTGGGAAAATCCTGCAGTTTTTGCAAAAAAACAAACCGAACCGCATGTTTGTGTTGTTCCCTATCAGAATGATCAGACAGCACTGGAATACAACCGGGAAAATTCTCTTTACTACCACTCCCTTAACGGCTATTGGAAGTTTTCCTGGGCCATAAACCCTACAGAGGCCCCGAAGGATTTTTATCAGACGGACCGTTCGGTAAGCAACTGGGATGTCATACCCGTGCCGGCAAACTGGCAAACCCAGGGATATGGCCGGGTGCATTACCGAAACGTGGGTCATGCATTTCCCTCCGATCCGCCCAACATTCCCCACGATTACAACCCTGTGGGATGCTATAAAAAATCTTTTCAGATACCTCAGGAATGGGATAACAGAGAAATTTTTCTCCACTTTGCCGGAGTAAAATCTGCCTTCTATGTATGGGTGAATGGCGAAAAGGTGGGATATGACCAAGGCTCCATGACGCCCGCCGAGTTCAATATCACCCCTTACCTTCAGCAGGGAGAAAACCAGGTGGCCGTTAAGGTCTATCGTTTCTCCGACGGAACTTACCTGGAATGCCAGGATATGGTCAGGCTGAGCGGCATTTATCGCCGTGTTTACCTCTACGCTAAACCCCGGGTTCACTTAAAGGATTTCTTTGTCCGCACCGACCTGGATGATAGATATCAAAACGCCAGCCTCCTTATTGATGCACAAATCCGGAATGCTACCGGCAACGATATGGAAAACTACTCTCTACAGGCCTCTTTGTATGATCCCCGGAAAAAAGAAGTGTTTACCAACAAACCGCTGAACCGGGAAATTGATATTGACGGGAAATCTGTACATCAGGTTAATTTTCAAACCCAAGTCGAAAAGCCAGAAAAATGGTCGGCTGAATTCCCCAATCTCTACACACTGGTACTGAAACTTAAGGATCAGGAAGGGGAACCAACAGAGATAGTCAGTGAAAAGGTAGGCTTCAGAGAAATGGATATAAAGGACAAAGCGATTCTGATCAATGGCGTTCCGGTCACTTTTAATGGAGTCAACTGGATTCCCCATCATCCCAATCATGGCAAAGCGGTCACCGAAAGTATGATACTCCGGGATCTCAAAACGATGAAACGGCACAACATCAACTGCATCCGCACCTCGCATTATCCTCCCGATCCGAAGCTGCTGGAACTAGCCGATCAATACGGGATGTACATTGTGGATGAAGCCAATATTGAAGCCCACGAGAATACCTACCTTTCAGAAGAGCCAGCCTGGAGGGAAGCATTCCTCGACAGGGTAACCCGGATGGTTCACCGCGACAAGAATCATCCCAGTGTGGTGATCTGGAGTGCCGGTAATGAAGCAGGTTCCGGAGAGCTTATAGCAGACGTTATTGATGCAGGCAAGGCCATAGACCAAACACGGGCCGGATGGTTGTACGGAGGCAACGCGGGCAGACTGCCCTTTGAAGATATTGTTGGCCCCCGGTATCCTACTGTTGAACGATTGAAAGAAATCACCCATTCGCCCGGTGAATTTACCCGGCCCTCCTTTTTGGATGAATATACCCACGCCTACGGCAATGGCATGGGTAATCACCGCGGTCTTAGCCGGCTCATCCGTTCCACCCGTCGTTTGACAGGAGGAGCTGCCTGGGATTGGAAAAATCAGGGCATCGAACATTCCCGACGCACCATCCCCGATAAATCCCCTTACGGAAACGACGCTGTATTGATGGGGGGAGCCCGGCTCAACGAAAGCAAATTCGGGAAAGCCCTCGATCTTACCGGTCATGACGACTGGGCACAGATTTATGAAGATCCTTCACTGGATATCACCGGAGAATCCCTGACGCTGAGTGCCTGGATCTATCCCCGACCATGGCAGGGCAAAAATCCTTTCATCACAAAAGGACGCAATCAATATGGAATCATTCAGACCACAAAGGATACACTGGTGTTCCATATATACGATGACAAAAAAGTTGCTGTTAAAACACAGGTGCCGGATGATTGGTATAAAACATGGCATCACGTCTGTGGAGTATTTGACGGTTCCCGGCTCACCATCTATATCGATGGCGAAATGCAAAATACCATAAACTACAACGGATCCATATACAACCACGCATCCCCTGTTAATATCGGCAGAACGTGGGGAACGGAATGGTTCTCCAATGCTATGATCGATGAAGTGAGAATCTATAAGAAAGCTCTGACTGGGGAGAAGATCCGGCAATTGATGAATTCTGAAGCGGATGAAGCCCGTTTATGGCTTACCTTCAACAATCAAAAAAAACAGGGGACTTATCTTGGTTACGGTATTTACCCGCTGCCCAACTCTACCGACGGAATAGTTTATTCAAACGGAAAACCCCAATCTGAGCTGATCCATCTTAGTAAGAACCTCCAGCCCGTGGAAGTCGAAGCGGTAGACCTGGAAAACGGGAAAGTCTCAGTCACCAACTATTTTCACTTCAGAAATCTCAACCGGTTGACTACCACCTGGAAAATGCTTGAAGAGGGACAGGGGATTCAGTCAGGGAAAAGGGATCTGCACATACCTGCCGGAAAAACCGATACCATTGATCTGTTTTTTAACAAACCGGAAATCACCCCAGGAAGCGAATACTGGCTGAACATTAGTTTCCGGTTAAAAGGGAAACATGGACTAATTCCCGATAATCATGAAATGGCCTGGGAACAATTCAAACTGCCGTTCCACAGGGAGAAAAACCGGGAAACGACGAAAGAACAACTCCCCAAAATTGAGGTGGAGGAAAAGGACGATGCTGTAGTTTTTTCGAATACTTTCTTCAGATGCCGTATAAATAAGGAAACCGGGAAAATAACCTCTTACCGGTATGAAGAGAAAGAATACCTGGAAAAGCCTTTAAGTTTCAACGCGTGGCGGGCTCCCATACTTAACGAACAAAGACACATTGCCAAGGAATGGCGGGAAGCCGGACTGGACGATCCGCTTCACCGGACAGAATCCTTCGATGTGGTTTCTATTGAGCCTCATAAACTGCAGGTGGAAATCACCAGCCATGTAACAGGCTCTGAAACGGAAACCGGATTTAAGGTAAACTCCACACTAACCATTCTTGGGAATGGAGAGATGATCATATCTCAACAGGTTACTCCGACAGGAGATCTGCCGTCACGATTACCTAAAATCGGAATGCAGGCCGGTATGCACAAAGAATTCAACAACCTGAAATGGTACGGAAGGGGACCCGTAGAAACCTACCCCGGAAGGGAAAGGGCAGCCAAAGTGGGGATTTACAGCAAGACTGTACAGGAGCTTTGCGAACCCTATATCGTACCGGGCGACTATGGCAACCGCAGTGACGTTCGCTGGGCTGCCCTGACCAATGATCAGGGCACAGGATGGCTGGTATCTGGCGATGAATTGCTGAACATCAGCACCCACCCTTATAGTACCGATAACCTGGACCGCGCAAGATATACCTATCAGCTAAAACCGGGGAACGCTGTATATTTTAACATAGATCATGCGGTTTCCGGTGTGGGTACCAAATTTTATGAGCCTCGCGCCAAATACCAGGTAAAAACAAAACCTTATTCATTTACCGTCCGGATGCGGCCGGTAACCGGCGGAGAGATTGACACCAAAGATTAAAAAACTCAGCCGGAACCATAACTACAGCTACATCTACAGACAAAAAAATGCAGGAGCCTTTATGAAAGAAGACAGATACAGTAAAGCACATCAAAAAGCAGAGCATTTTCTGAACAACGAACAACAATTTCATCTCGGGGTATTGCCGACGGAACAATCCAATCCCAAAACACGGAATCTCGACTCCATTTTTTCCTCTAACCCAATGGAGGGAGTAAAAACCCTGCTATCCGTTGACCGGGATATATCCCCGGTAGCGGAGAAAACTTTAAAGGACAAAGAATTCAGAGAAATGGTTGAATCCGGGGTGGAGGCGGTGTCCTCCGGAAGAAAGATCATCTTCTCAGGATGCGGTTCCACGGGACGTTTGAGTACTCTGCTGGAAGGTATGTGGAGGCATTTTTTCCGGGCTATATATCAAGACCACCCAAAAATATACGAAAAAGTCAAACAATATGAAAATTCCATATTCAGCATCATGACCGGAGGGGATTATGCGCTCATTCGGGCTGTCGAGGCATTCGAGGATTACATGGAATTTGGAAGGCAACAGGCACGGGAAATGGAAATTACCAAAGGCGATATGTTGGTAGCGATCACCGAAGGGGGCGAAACTTCATCGGTGCTGGGCACCCTGGAAGAAGCTGCTGACAGGCAGGCAAAAGTCTTCCTGATGTTCAACAATCCCACCGCCGTCCTTAGAGAACACATTGAACGTTCCCGAAAGGCGATAGACGACCCCCGGGTTACCGTTCTCGACCTGTATTGCGGACCCATGGCCATTGCGGGATCCACACGGATGCAAGCCACAACCTCGGAACTGCTGATTGCCGGATCTGCCCTGGAAACCATCTTACATCGTGTTCTGCAACCGCTACTTTCCAAAGAACAACTGGAATCACTGAACTTCCGGGAAATCAATTACACCAGAGCTTTTGAAGAGATGTTGGATGGTTTGACCAGTGAAGAAAATACGAAAACCCTTGCGGAGTATATCTTGCTGGAAAAAGACATATATCAGGAAAACGGACTGGTTACTTACTTTGCCGACGCATTGCTTATGGACATCCTCACCGATACCACCGAACGTTCCCCTACTTTTATGTTATCGCCCTACAAACAGTACGACGATACCGTCTCACCCCCCTCATGGTCGTTTGTAAAGCACCCGCTGAGGCCAACGCCTGAAACCTGGGAATATTTGCTGGGGAGACATCCCCGGTGCCTGAACTGGGATAGCGATCTATACCGTAAATTGGGAGCAGATGCTGTTGCTTCCGCCCCTCCCCGGGTTAATAAGCAAGAACTGCTCAAATTTCTCATAGGAAATGAAGAAGATCCGTCAAGAACCTCCAGGGATCCCAATGTTGCAGTGGCAATCAACACCAAGGAGGAAACAAAACACAGGAATTTTACAACCTTCATGGAAGCTTTCCGGCAAAATGCAAAATCATTTCAACAACAACGCACCTTTATCATAGGTAACAGTAATTTATCGGCCGATTACCGGATTAACTATGATATCTCTCCTTCCCCGTTAAATTTATTGGAACGGTTGAGGGTTAAATTAATACTTAATACCATCTCCACCGGAACAATGGTATTAATGGGCCGAGTGACCAGCAACTGGATGAGCTGGGTGAACATTTCGAATAAAAAACTTATGGACCGTGGCATTCGCTTGATATCAGAGATTAGTGGTATAAGCTATAAAGATGCTTGCTATGCACTCCATGAAACACTTGAAGAATTTGAAGACCTAAACCAGGCAGAAAAAAAGAGCACCTCCCCTGTACAATATACCATCCAAAAATTAAAAGATAAGAAAAAATGAGCCCACCACCCGCAATCCCCTGACCCGGCCGATTTTTTTCTGGCCTTCACGCCGTTAGTAGCTTAGTTTGGATAAAATCACACGTTTCGGCGGTGTTTTTTAAGTGGCACCAATAACTCTTTTCATAAAGGGAGAAAATTAAAATAGATCAAATAGATTTTGTGTTGATCCTTTCCTTGGGACGACCATAAAAAGCATTTGGTTAAGAGAAATTTGTTTGCAGCTAAAGCTGCGGTAAGGATTAAAATTATTTAACATAATATTTAAACAAATTATTCGTCATTAAAATAAAGATAGATTCCATTAAATAAAAAAAGTAGGGCCTATGAAGGAAATAATCTTTATGAAAGTCCTGCAGCAGCTTTTAAGCAATAAATTTTCAAGGAAATATCTTTTAAAAAAGCTGGATAATTATATTTACACCTCATTTGTCGAGAATGATGACAAAACCATACATAAAGCAAAGGTAAGGAAATATCAGTTCATGGCATCCCTGCTTCGCTGTGCGCTGCAAAACGTGGAAAAGGGATACTTATCCAGAAACGTTTTCAAACGGATATCCCAACTTATGTTAACCAATTCTTATCCACGGAAACAAAGGTATAGTAAAAAACTGGAAGAATTCAAAACCCGGTATGGCAAATATCCGCCGAACTTCATTGTACTCTCCCCTACCAAGGCATGCAATCTCAATTGTACAGGGTGTTATGCTTCTTCAGATCCCCATTCGGGAGCCAAGCTACCATATCACATGGTAGACAGGATTATAAGCGAAGTACACGATACTTTCCACAGCAATTTTGTAGTCATCAGCGGGGGTGAACCATTTCTTTACAAAAGCGAAGGCAAAACCCTGCTTGATATCTTTGAAGAATACAACGACATGTTCTTTCTGATGTATACCAACGGAACCCTTATCACTCCTGAGATAGCCAAAAAACTGGAATCACTGGGCAATGTAACTCCGGCCGTATCAGTGGAAGGTTTTGAAGCGGACACAGATGAAAGAAGAGGCAAAGGCACGCATAAAAAAATTATGGAATCCCTGGAAAATTTAAGGAACGCCGGTGTGCCTTTCGGTATATCCGTGACAGCTACCAGTAAGAACGCCGACACCCTTCTTGAAGACGAATTTTATGATTACTTCTTTAACCGGCAAGGGGCAACATACATGTGGCAGTTCCAGCTCATGCCGATTGGAAGGAGCAGCAATGCTTTCGACCTGATGGTTCCCCCTGAAAAACGCCTTAAGCTTTACAGGAAATGGGAGGAATGCATAACGCAGAAAAAATATAGCGTTGCTGATTTTTGGAACAGCGGAGTGCTGTCCAACGGATGCATTGCATACGGTCGCCGCGGAGGTTACTTCTACATCGACTGGAACGGAAACATAATGCCCTGCGTCTTTGTACCCTATTACGTGGATAATGTTTATGAACTTTACAACAATGGAAAATCGCTGGTAGATGCACTGTTCTCCGATCTGATGAAAAATGGCAGAGCATGGCAGAGCAAGATGGGCCACGGATATGCTCATCCCGACCATCCTGATAATTGGCTGATGCCATGCTCCATCAGAGACCATTACGACAATTTCCGCAGGAATATACTGACCGAAACAGCCGCAGGAGAAAGCGAAGAAGCCGAAGAGGCCAGAAACGACGAGGAATATTACAGAAAGCTTGTAGAATACGACCAGGAGCTGGAAAAACTGACCGGAGATATCTGGGAACAGGAATATATGCAGTATGAAAAAGAAGAAGCGGGCAAATAATTTTTTTGCCCGCTTCCAACCTATATGGAATTTTTAAAAATATCTCTCTTTCAATAAGCGCCCCTCACATTCATCTTAAGCCCGAACACAGAATCCATGGCTGTAATAAAGAGCACGTCACGGTCAAGCCCTCCAAAACATACATTGGCAGTCCAATCTTTATCCACCGGTACGTGGGCAATCTTTTCACCTTCGCTGTCAAAAACCGTCACCCCTTCCCCGGTAAGATAAATATTGCCCTCATTATCAATGGTGATTCCATCCGATCCCAGTTCAGCAAACAGTTTTCTGTTGGAAAGGGTTCCGTCCTCGTTTATATCATAAACATAGGTCTTATCATCGCCAATGCCCGCTACGTATAACTTCTTTCCCTCGGGCGTTCCAATGATACCGTTGGGCTGCATCAGATCCTCTTCAACCCTGATAAGACGGCTGCGGTCCGGCCCCAGGTAATAGACATGCTGGCCATCCTGCTGCATTTCAGGGTCCCGTTCCCAGTAATCCCGTTCATAAAGCGGATCGGTAAAATATATCCCACCGTTGGGATGGATCCACAGATCATTAGGGCCATTGAGCCGCTTACCTTTGTAATTATCTACCAGTACCTCAACCTTACCATCCATGCCAATGGACCACAATTGGTTCTTCATGTCGGCACAGGTAATCAAATTTCCCTGATCATCAAAAAACATTCCGTTCGAGCGGCCGGCTTCATCCATGAAAACACTCACCTCACCCGTGGAAGCATTCCATTTCAAGATTTCATTGTTGGGCTGATCGGTAAAGTATACATTGCCTTGCTCATCGGGTGCCGGACCTTCCGTGAATTCAAAACCGTCACCCAAAAGCTCCAGGCTGGCTCCATCCGCTACTATCGACTTCTCATCCATAATCTGCGCGTTTAACGCTAAAGAATGAAAAATAAACACTGTCGTTACGAGTATCGACAGAAGCACTTTACCAAATGACTTGTTGTTAAGCATAAAGCTACTTGCAGGATTGAGGTCAATCCTCAAAAATTTCTCAATAAATTGATCTTTGTTTGTAATCATAATTTTATCAGTAAATTTTTCATAGTCCGATTATTTTATAACATATGTTGGTTGCCGCTCTAACTTTTTTCCAATGCTTTGCTGAGCAAGGCAATCTGGCCGGCGTGATATGCATTGTGTTCGGCCACAATGGTTGCCTGCCGCAACAGATGATGATTGGGATTGGCTGCAAAAGGTTCAAACAAATCAAAAGAAGGATCCTGAACCCTTTCGATCATCTCCTTTATCAAGTCGTTGATATGCCGTATAGATTCCTGCCATTCCTCTTTTGAACGGGGCTCTGGATATTTTGGCCAGTAACCTTCCGGCCAGGGAGGCGATTGATAGTATGAATCCTTAGCGTATTCTACCAGATCACGCAGCGCAATACGCAGATGTTCGGTTAACTCCCAAACGGTATGGACAAAACCTTCTACTTGCTCTCCTGTGATCTCATAAGGAATGGAATCAAGCAATTGCGGCAATGGTCTAAAGGCATTGCCCTGGCTGATCATCGTTACCAACTGATCTCTAAGTTTTTTATTCTGATCTTCATTCATAAGTCATATTGTTTTTCCAATGCCAATTTAACAAATTCTTATTATATAAATTTGCCTTATTGTTTTCCTGTACGAAAAATTAATCCAAATTACTAAAAGGAGGTCATATACTCATGAAACTACAAAATAAAGTTGCAATTATTACAGGTGCTACCCGCGGCATGGGTGAAGAGATAGCTTATACTTTTGCCCGGGAAGGGGCCAAACTGATTTTATCAGGAAGAAATGAAGAAAGGGGAAATGCAGTGCAGAAAAAAATACGGGAGCAGGGAGGCAATGCTCTATTTGTAAAAGGAGACATTACTTCTTATGAAACAAATCAAGCGCTTGTACAAACTTGTCTTGATACTTACGGTACCGTCGATATTCTGGTTTGTTCGGCAGGACTTTTGGGCCTTGGAAAGCTAACAGAGCTACTCCAGGAAACATGGGAAAAGACCATAGCCACCAACCTTTCGGCAGTTTATTATCTGACCAGTCAGGGAATACCAGTTATGAAAAAGAAAGGTAAGGGATCTATTGTTATCATCGGATCTATTGCCGGCTATAAGACTTTCCCCGCACATCCTGCTTATTGTGCCTCCAAAGGTGCCCTTATCCAGTTGACTAAACAAATTGCACTGGATTATGGTCCCGAAATCAGGATCAACCTTTTAAATCCCGGTCAGGTAGATACCCCGTTATTACAGGAATCTACCAAAGCATTTCCCAATCCGGACACCATCATCGAGGAAACCATTCAGAATATTCCTCTTAAACGTTTGGGGCTCCCTGAAGACATTGCCAAAGCAGCACTTTTTTTAGCTTCAGACGATGCATCCTGGATTACAGGCTCCAACCTGGTTGTTGATGGTGGGGTACTGTGTAATTCATAAAAAAAGCTTCACAAAAAATTGTGAAGCTTTGATTTTTAAATAAATACGATGTATGATTATAATTGTTTAACATTGATCGCATTTAATCCTTTTTTTCCTTCTTTCAGTTCAAACGATACTTCGTCATCTTCCTGAATTTCATCAATGATACCCGATACATGTACGAAGTATTCATTAGCTGATTCTGAGTCTTTAATAAATCCGAATCCTCTGGATTCGTTAAAAAATTTTACTGTTCCTTCTTTCATAATGTTCTTTTAATTAATAAATTTCTGCTTACAAATGTAAGCTATTCCAATGACTCAACAAATTTTTCTGAAAAAAGTTTACAATTTTTTTATGCAATGATGTGCTGTTATTCACTTTCCCCAAATCCGGATCTGGTCATTACTCCCCAGGAACTTGAACCTCGCAGGTAAGATATGTTCCCCCTTATGCTCCAGTAAGCTACCAACGGATGATAAACAAAAGGTTCAGCCATTGCTGCAAGAAAGAGGCTCAAATTTTCCCCGGTTCTTTCATACGAGGGAAATACCAGGTCGTTGAACAAAATAGAGAAAAAAGAGAACGTCACGGCAAACAAATAAATAAAAATTAGCAAAATCAGGAAAACCGGCCAGTGAATGGCACCGAGCATGGCCATCACACCAAAATAAATTAAACCCAATACTTCCACGATGGGGGCCAGCCATTCAAAGAAGAACCAGTAGGGATAGCCGAGCAAACCCATTGAACCGTATCTGGGGTTGAAAAATATTTTTTTGTGGATAAAAAGGGTATCCATGGTCCCCCGGGTCCATCTGTTTCGCTGCCTGCCCAAAGTGCTTCTGTCAGCAGGGACCTCTGTCCATAGGAGGGGATCAGGCAGATACACCACCTTATGTTTAATTTTCTTTTCATACATGTGACGTCTCATACGCACTACCAGCTCCATATCTTCACCAACGGTACTGGTGAGGTATCCCCCGCTCTCAATAACAATCTCCCTGTCGAACATTCCTACGGCGCCTGAAACAAGCAACAGGCCGTTCAACCGGCTCCAGGCCATCCGGCCTATCAAAAAAGCGCGGGCATATTCAACGACCTGAATGCGGGGCAGAAATTTTCGGGGCACACGCCTTAGGATCATTCTTCCCTCTTCGATCTTGCAGGAATTGGCTACATGAACAACTCCTCCCGCGGCAATCAGTCTTTTTTTATGGGATTTCATAAACGGATAAGCCAACTTAAGCAGGGCATCATGCTCTATAATGGAATCTACATCCAGACATACTACATAGGGATTATTCGAGGCATTCAGCCCGGCATTCAGGGCATCGGCCTTTCCCCCGTTCTCTTTATCAATGACGGTCAGATTGTGATAGGCCCCGTTGCGTGAGCGATAAATGCCCCGGATCTGCCGGGTTTTTAGTCTTTCATTAATAAAATAGTGCACTTGTTCCAATTCATAAGCTTTGATGGCTTCACTCAGGCTGTTGTCCGTACTGCCGTCATTCACCACGATCACCTCGTAATTGTTGTAATGAAGGTTGAGCAAAGCCCGGATATTCGCAACAATACTCCGTCCCTCATTGTAGCAGGGAGCGATAAGGGAAATTTCAGGGGCGAGCGGCGAATTGATGATCTTATGATGATCGGTGGTTTTGTATTCCTTCATATACCGGTTCAGAATAAATCCGGCTACCAGCCATAAAACCATGTACGAACCTATGATCAGTACTGAGTAAAACAGGAACAGGCTGTCGGCTACCAGGGTGAATATATCCAAAAAACTTCCCATATTAAAAGGTATTTTCTATGACATGGTCACACATGGAACGAATAGCATCATCTTCGGTTTGCTCCCTGAGTCGCATGACCTCCTTCCGGCTATTGAAGCTTTGATTGTAATAGGATCCCAACAAATACATTCTCAGATCCGGGTCGTTCTCTATTAGAAGAAGCTCATGGAGCATTTGACTGGTGATTCTTTTGTTTCCACCGAAATAATCAATCATTGTTTTTTCGACGTCCTTTGATTCCCTCCCGTAATGATATATGAAAATGTCCTCCAATCCCCGGATGCGCAGTTCCATGAGCGTAATATACGTCTCAAGGCGAATCTTCCGGTTGGGGTGGAAAATGAGCCGTAACAGCTCTTCATGACTTTTCTTTTTCAAATAATACCAGCGGATCAAACGCAGACAAAAAATCACGACCGATGAGTTCCCGGACTGAAGATAAGAATAAGGGTCGGGAACCGGGATAGAATTGTTCAACATGGTCTCGTAAAGGTTTAATTGATCCCAGTCGGTCAGAATATAGGGGTATCCCTCCAGGAAAGAAAAAGCCCGGTCCGGGCATTGACTTATGTGAGCTACCTGGCTGTATAAGCGTACCTGTGGATTTTTACTCCTGGTAAACCGGGAAAGATTTTTTATCGTACATTTCCTGAAAGGCAGCGTGGATAAATATTGGAGATAAATCGCTTTAACAAACCAGGAACCGCTACGGATTTTCCTTATTATAAAAGGATTGAAATTATTGCTGTCATACAGGTGCTGAAGTTTATATTGTTTTTTCCCGTATAGGCTCTTGCCGAGTTCATAAAGATGAGAGATCAGGATCTTTTTCCGGGACTCAAATTGCAAACCAGGGAAACGAGGAATATTATATTCAGGTTTATTAATGAGGTAATCAGTCAAAAGGTATTGGTATTGACGACCGATATACAACCGTTTTCTGTCTCTTCTGTAACGGCTTATCTTAATGATAAAAAAAACCAGGAGGATGAAAACAATAGTGATAACGAATCCAAGCATGAGGATAAGGAAAAACGGAATAAGCCTATGAAGTATAGAATCTTCCAGGACTTCTTTATTTAGGATATTGTCAGAGAGGCCATTGATCCACTGATCGATGTCTTCAAAAAAATGCAGGTTGTATATTTTACCCCCTGGTAACAACCGGCTTATTTCGTTAATCTCAAGGGGAGTTGTGGAAGTGGTCCAATTATTATTGTCTGTACCCAATGAATGGTTAAGCGGAGCCGAGAGTAATAATATGGTCAGCAGAACATGATACATAAAGGGATCAATTTATGAATTGATAGATCAAACGAATTTCCGTGTTAATATTATCTCGTGTTGTATTTTCTTCATATTCCTGATTTTGATAGCCCAGCCCCAATCTGAGAAGCCAGTTTTTCCAGTTTTTCTGATATGTAAAACGGAATCCCAGAGTTTTAAGGCGGACAATCTCCGGCAAATCCATAAGATAGGACGGGTTTTCAGGAGATGTACCGTATTGCAGTTTTAAACCCAGATAATCTTTACTTGTAGCCAGGTATCTTCTTGCGGAAAGCATATAGCTCTGGCCGGTTGTCTTTTCATTGGGAGTAACGAATGTACGCAATGAAAACCAGTAATTCCGATAGTACTTTCCCACAGAAGCGGTATAAAACAGGAGGGGTTCTGCCCATGTCATCCGGCGAAATCCGGCTGAAGCCTCAAAGCCTCGATTAAAATTATGAAACCATTCCCCGGCATATTGGATTTTGGGGAATAATCCGGATCCGCTGTAAGCGAAATTAATAAACAGGTAATCCGATGGGGTTATCCGGGGATAGGCATCTACCCGATATTGAAAGTTATTGCTGCGGGAATATGAAGCACCGGAATGGATAAGTTTTCCATAGTTTATCCTTGCTATTAGCGGAGTGTTTTCAAAGTTTAGTTTACCCTGCAGGGCCACGATATGCCATCTCTTTATCCAGGGTTTTTTGAAAAAGTCAAAATAATGGGTAACTCCGGCTTCTTTGAGTATTCCCGGCTTCAGTTGCCCGTGAAGCTTATTGCCTTGTTCATGGGCCGGATTAATCGATAACAGGAGATTAAGCGTTTGAACAGCTTTCCCGGTTTGCTCCAGACGGTTCAGTATTTCGGCTTTTTTATATAGGAACTGTTCATCGTTCGGATAAAATTCCAATCCCCGGTTGGTGTATTGTAAGGATGTGGTTAGGTTATTGCTCCACCTTTCCAAATCGATCAAAGTATTCAGGCAGTCATAATGCCGGGGCATTTGTTGATAAACTTTTTTTAGTTCAGTTCGGGCACTATCATACATCTGATCCCACGCCAAAGTGCGACCGATTAACACACGGGCATCATGATGATCCGGTTTCTGCGAAAGCAAATCGTAGCATAATGCCCTGGCTTTTTCGGTTTCCTGGTTAAATGCAAGCTGCCGGGCTGTCCGGAATTGTTCCTGCGGGCTGCTGTCCTGGCTGTACAGCATATTGCCCGGC
>JAIPAF010000018.1 GCA_021740225.1 Bacteroidales bacterium
TGTTAGATAATTTATATTTTTGTGCTTATACAACGATTCAATATACTTTTAAAAATAAGATGTCTCGTATAAAACGAATTATCATACTGAGTGTTTTTGCATTCATTGTATCTAAAGCCCTTTACTCCTCCCAACACGTGGAGGATAATCTTTCTTTCGACAGCCTGAAAGATTCCATTGAGCAATTCAAGCGGGAAGGGATTAATTATGCAAGACAGGGAGCGCTTGAGAAAGCAAAAGAATTGTTTCGGAAAGAACTGAAGTACAAGAAAAAAACATATTCTAACAATCATCCCCAAATCGCCCATACCTATGTGAACCTGGGAGTGGTTTATAAAGAGCAGGGAAGGCTGGATGAAGCTTTGAAGTTATATGAAAAGGCCAAAAAAATTTATAGAAATGCATCGGAAATCTCCCAGAGAAAAACCGGAACAAACTACCAGAATATGGCCAATATATATGCCCTCCGGCAGGATTTCGAAAAAGCAGAAAACTACTACAGACAGGCCTTGAACCTCTTTAAAAAGGATTCTCTCGACAATCTGGACAGGATTGGAATGATATATAACAATTTGGGGATCGTTTTCAAAAATCAAAACCGGCTCGATTCTGCCATTCACTTTTATAAACAAAGCATCGAATTAAAGAAGATGATTGGTAACACGAATTTAACCTCAACATACGGGAATATAGCCAATTTTTTTAGAATAAAAGGAGCTTTGATAGAGGCGGAAAAATATTTCAGAAAAACCATCAAACATGGAACCAGGCATTATGGAAATGACTCCTATAAATTATCCACGCCCCTGCTAAATTTTGGGCTCCTGCAGATAGAAAAAAAGGAATTTAAGGAAGCCAAAGACCTGTTAAATCAGTCTTTAAAAATTAAACGGAATCATTTGGGGAAAGTTCATCCCCAAATTGCCCGAGCTTATGAGAATCTCGGCTATTTGTTCACTCAGCAAGGGAAATACCAGGAGGCACTTAATTATTTTCAAAGAGCCCTTACCGCCTTATCGGAAAATTTTAGCGATACAACCTCCCTCTATTCCAATCCGGACATTGAGCATGTTTCTTCAAAGCCCATACTAATCAATATTCTAAAATATAAAGCCACCGCCATTACACAGATAGATGACCACCGAACCGAGAATCTACAGGCTGCTCTGGATTGCTACAAATTGGCTTTACAGGTGATCCGGGAACTTAGAATGGGTTATCAAACCCAGGAAAGCAAGCTGTCGCTTACTGCCAACGAGCGGGAAACCTTCATAAAGTCCATAAAAACCGCTACAGAGCTATACAAGCATACCGGCAACAAAAAATACCTGAAAGAGGCATTTCGGCATGCTGAAGAAAGCAAGGCAGCAGTGCTCTATGAAGCCATACAAACCAACAGGGCCTTAAGCTTTAGCAGTATCCCGGACAGCATGTTAACAAAGGAAAGCGAACTAAAAAAACAGATTTGGACCCATGAAGAACTGATCTATGAAGAAAAAAGAAAAAGAAACCCCGACCAAAAGAAAATCGATTACTGGAAAAAGAATCTTTTTCAATTGAACAGAAATTATGAGAACCTCGTCAAAAAATTTGAAGAGCACTATCCCAAATACTACTCCCTGAAATACGAACAGACCCCTTTAGAACTTCAGACCATACAAGAAAAAATGGGATCCCGCGATGCCCTTATTGAGTATGTCCTTACAAACGATCGCATTTACGCTTTTTTAATTGAGAAGAATGCATTTGATCTGAAGACCCTTTCTATTGATACCAATTTCACAGAGCAAGTGTTATCCCTTCGGAGTCTTCTTTCGGACAGGAATTTCTCCACTCACACCAAAAAAGATTTTCAAAAGTATAATACTTTGGCTTACAATCTCTACAATACACTTATCAAACCTTTGGACATTCCTGAAAACAAAAAACTGACCATCATTCCGGATGATATCCTCTCCTACCTGCCATTCGAAATATTGGTTACCGAAAAACGTACATTTGAGCAGATCAGTTATAATGATCTGTCTTATCTCATTAAAGATCACGATATTGGTTATTCGTACTCAGCCAAGGTGCTTTATAACAACATACCCCAAAAAAGAAATCCTGAAAATAAACTGGCGGCCTTTGCACCAACCTATAATAATATAGATAAGCTCACAAAATTCAATTCACGTACTCGTCAGGAATACAGAGAAAAACTATATCCACTGAAAGGAATTAAGAAGGAGGCACAACGTATCACCCGGATCATCAACGGGGATGCCTACATGGACCAACAAGCTACTGAAGATGTATTCAAAGATCAGTCGGGAGATTATGATATACTTCATCTGGCCATGCATACACTGGTAAACGACGAGGAACCCATGTATTCAAAGATGGCTTTTACACAAAGGGAAGAAAGTAAGGAAGACGGATTTCTCAACACCTATGAGATCTACAATCTCGAATTGGACAGTCGTTTGGCTGTACTGAGCTCCTGTAACACCGGCACCGGCAAACTGCAAAAAGGTGAAGGTATTATCAGCCTGGCAAGGGGATTCAAATACGCAGGCTGCCCCTCTATAATTATGACCATGTGGCCGGTGGAAGATAACAGCAGCATAAGATTAATGGAATACTTTTATGAGGCCATCCACGAAGGCAAAAACAAAGACCATGCATTGAGAAAGGCCAAATTAAAATTCCTTGAGAATTCCGATCCCCTTCATGCACATCCATATTTCTGGGCCGGATACATAGTGATCGGCGACACAACACCACTATATAAATCTTACTGGAGATGGTGGATTTTCGGTGGAACAGCATTCCTGATTATTATAGCAGTATTATTTTTCACCGGGAAAAGATACCTCCGTCAAGTGTTTTAAGAATATCCCGGGATTCTCTATATCGATATCCCTGTCTTTGAACGAGCCATTCAAATCTTTTCTGAGCTTTTCTCAGTTCCCCCTTTTTTAGATAAGCCAGGCCACTGTACCAATAGGCTTGCTCATTAAACAGTGCGTTATTTTTTTTGATGGTTTCATTAAAAGCCTGAATGGATGAGTTTATATTTCCAAGCTCAAGTTCAACAATACCCAGATAAAACTTATATACAGCATCATCTGTTTCTTGTATGATCACCTTTTTCAGACAATCTTCCGATTTTTGCCACCTACCATTTGAATAATGATTGAAAGCCTTACGTATCAATTTATTATTCATAGATTCTTCAGATCTCACAGAAACCACACTTTCATAAGGCTTATAGTATTTAGTAAAGATTTGGCCGGGATCAGAAAATCCAATACCAGATTGATAAATTGCCAACATAGAAGATATTATTAGCAAAAATCCGGCAACCATAGCCATTCCCCAAAATCGTATCTTTTCCCTGGTATGTTGTACTAAACTATTCTTATTTCCAATTGCTTTACATTGAGCTCTGAGTTCCATAACCTCCTCATCAACCAATGCCTCTCTTAATTCTTTCTGAAATTTGTATTCTTCCATAAGCTCAGGTTCATGCTCCAACCGCTCTTCAAATTCAATTTTCTCGAATTCCGATAAATTGTTTTGCAGATATAAACAAATCAATTCATTGTCCGTCATAATAATTTATTAAATCTTTTATCATTTTTAATGGATTTCACAAGTTGCTCCTTACAAATAAACTTTCTCTTTTTGGCATACTCCTGACTTTTATATTGCATCATCTTGGCTATATGTTTGAGGGAACAATTCCTGAGAAACATTCTTAATACTTTTTTGCATTCTATACTCAGTTTATTGAAATGTTCCTGATACAACCTGTATTTCTTTTGTTGCTTATATTCCTCGTTCACAGAATCGACAAATTCCGAGTCGGGGATAGCATAATTCAATATATGATTATATTCGATTTTTCGGCTCCGCAATTCATGAAACCATATACGCTGGCAAACCGAATAAAAGTAAATTTTAAAAGAGGAATTCAATTCAAGTGACTCATTCCTGATCTTTTTGTATATTAGAATAATGGCTTCCTGTAACACATCCCTTGCATCATCCTCACTCCCATTATTCTGATATACAAAATCGTAAATCATACCAAAATATTCATTATACAAGTATTCCAGTATATTATTATCTCTCTCACGGATTCCTCGTATAATTTCAAGATCATTATAGGGTTCCAAAATGAAATGGTTTTTCTAATGATGGCGGTATAAATAAAAAAAAATTTATAAAGGCAACCAACCGGGGGAAAATAATTTTAGGATAATCAAACCAATCATCTTAACTTTAATCAATTGGAGATTAAAAAATCAATTCCCGGATTTCAGATTTATCCCGTTCTAATTGTTTGTGTAATGCTTGATCTTCATGGATCTGTAACTCATCCCTCATACGCTTATGGAAACGAATGGTTGCGATTTCATCTCTTAACTCAAGTTCATGATCATGGCCAAAAAGGTGAACCTCAACGCTTACACCCTCTCCTTCATCGAATTGTTTTATATTCAGCATTCCTTTGTATTTGTGATGGCAACAAAGAAGGCTCACTGCATACACACCTTCAGGTGGTACCAGCTTTACATCTTCCTCAATATTTAAGGTATAGGTAGGAAACCCGATTTCCCGGCAACGGGGATGCCCGTCACTTAGATTTCCGGTCATAATATAAAAATGATCAAGATAAGCATTGGCTCTTTGTATTCTGCCTTCATGCAGTGCTTTTCGAATAACAGTGGAACTAACCGTTTCATTTTCTACATCCTGTTCAGGTATTTCCTCCACTTTAAAATCATGATGGCTTGCCAATTCATATAAATAGGCAAAATCGCCCTCACGTTTATGGCCGAAGTGGTGATTAAAACCGACCACGATCCGTTTAGCATTTAATCTACCTACCAGGATATTTTCCACAAATTCATAAGAGGTAATCTTTGAAAATTCAAGAGTAAACTCAATAATGACCAAATGATCGAGTCCTGTTTGTCTCAGCAGATTGATCTTTTCCCGTTGGGTTGAGATCAATTTCAGATCTTTGCCGGCAGTTTCCGGGTAGAGGACTTTCCTTGGGTGAGGATGAAAGGTTATCAGCACGGTTTCCCCGTCAATCTCCTCCGCCAGTTTTTTTAACCGGTTCAATATGGTTTTATGCCCCACATGCACTCCATCAAAGGTACCTATAGTGACTACGGGATTTCTAACTTCCCCCAAATACTCAAAACTCCTGTGTATCTTCATAAATTAACTGTTCCGGTTAGTAAGGCGCAAAAACAACCAATAACTATTCTTCGTAAGAAACCTTACTATTGTCTCCCAGTTTTTGTTTAACGTAATAAGCAACTTTCTCCAGGGAAGTAATCATATCATAGTTTTCCAATACAACATCCGAGGGTACGTTTACAGGCACAGAAGTATAATTAAGTATTCCTTTTATACCGGAATATACTAAAGCCTCCGATACTTTTGCAGCATAATCGGGGGGTACAGTCAGAATAGCAACAGGGATCTGTTTTTCGTTGATAATTTGCTGAAGATCATTCATGGAATAGCATTTTACCCCTGAAATCACGCGATTGATCTTTTCAGGATCGGTATCAAAAGCAGCAACAATCTGAAGTCTTGATCTTTTCCCTCTAAAATAAGCTGTGATGGCCCGTCCAAGGTTACCAATACCTACCACTGCAACATTGAGTCCCCTTGGGGAATCAAGTATGTCACCTATCAATTCAATAAGAGCCCGTACATTATATCCCTTCTTCAGGGTAGTTGAATAACCTATCAGCATGATATCCCGGCGTACCTGAACGGCAGTGATATTATGCAAATTGGCTATTTCATGGGAATAGATATATTCTTTTCCCTCTGCCAAACAATTCAGCAGTGTTCTTCTGTAAACACTCAAACGTTCAATGGTCTTCTCGGGTAAACTCTTCATATAATTACTTTTTCAGGTTCTATTGATTATTTAAGGGCAAAATGACTGTAAATGTACTGCCTTTCCCGGGAGTACTATCAATCTGAATATCCCCGTTATACAAGTTAATAACTTTCTTAACTATGGATAAACCCAATCCGCTACCCGTTATATTCCTCGTCTTTTCATTTTTGATACGCACAAATTCATTGAACAGTTTTGACGTTTCTTCCTGCTTCATTCCAATCCCCGTATCGCTGACCTTAATAGTGATCTGATCTATATCTTTCTCCAGGTTCACATCCACCTTACCTTCCTTATAATTATATTTTACCGCGTTGGAGATCAAATTATTGAGGACGATCTCCATATCATTCGGATCCCCGTAAAAAGTGATGTCTTCTTCAGCATGAAGATTGAGCTCCACATCCTTTTGAATGGCATAAGGGCTGACGGTTTCAATTGCATTCTTTGTAATATCTAATAGATTAACGTGTTCAAATTGTTTTTCTTTTTCATCGGACTGAATTTTGGTAAGATCAAGCAGATCCATAATCAGGGTTCTCATCCCGTTTATCCGTTGCAAAGCACGTTCGATAATCTGATCATACTGCGAAATTTGATCACCGGCCTGTCTTTCTTCCATAATTTTCAGATATCCTTCAACTGCATTCAAAGGACTTTTAAGCTCATGGGAAAGTACCGATAAAAATTGAAATCTCACCTCCTTGCCTTCCTTATTCAATCGTTGGGTCATTCCCTGGAGGAAATGGTGTTTGGTTACTTTCTCCATAGACGACTTCAACTCCTGCGGAGTGAAAGGTTTTGGTATAAAATCGTATGCCCCCTTTTCGGTAGCCTTTACTGCCAATTCAAGAGAAGCATACGAGGTTATAATCATAACAACAATCTCCCGGTGGTTCTTGTTTATATAATCAAGCACTTCAGTACCCTGTATACCGGGTAGCTTATTATCCAGCAAAACAATGTCCGGAGGATCCTTTTTGATTAATTCTATGGCATCTTCTCCGGTATATGCTTCAAATACCTCGAATCCCCGGTCCTCATCCATAAAAGGATAACTTACCGTGAATTTGCCCAAAATTCTTTTTACCCCGCTGCATATTCCGGGTTCATCATCCACAACAAGTACTTTCAGTTTCTGCATGGTTTATTAATCCAATAACTTTTTAATTTCTTTTTCCAATTGTTCTTTTCTAATGTCTTTTTCAAGATACAAATCGGCTTTGATCCATCTTTTTTCATCTTTCGTATCCAAGCCAAAAGAGATACCTGTTTCGGAAGCCACAGCAGTGGCAATAACAACGGGAACATCCGGATATTTTTGTTTTGTTTTATAACTCAGTATAAATCCACTGTCTTCTGTCTCCATCATCAAATCATAAATCGCCAGATCCGGTTTGGTGTTTTCCAGAACCTCCTCGGCTTCTTTCTGACTTTCAACGGTTAATACTTCATACCCCATATTTTGAAGATGTAGTTTGATCTGAAACAAATAATCCACATCATCATCAGCTACCAATATTTTTTTGTTTGTATTCATTGCAACTATTTTTCCGGTTGATTGGGTATAGAAATTTTAAATGTGGTTCCGGTTGGCCCCTGTTGAGGATCGGTATTGGAATCAAGCGATATTTTTCCGTTGTGCATTTTCACTATTCCATAAACCGTAGCCAACCCCAAACCGGTGCCTTTACCAACACCTTTTGTAGTATAAAAAGGCTCAAAGATCTTATCCTGATCTTCTTTTTTGATGCCCTTACCGGTATCGCTAATTCTAAAGCAGATATTTTCTTTATCATTTTCAATGGTTATATCCAGCTTTCCCCCGTCAGGCATTGCATCCATTGCATTTTTAAACAGGTTCGAAAATATTTGTGTCATTTGTTCCTGGTCGAGGTAGGCTTTTTCAGCATCCAACCCCTCCGTATTGATGTTAACCTGCACATGCTCGGGAACCACTACCGCATCGAAACTCTGTTCCACAAGTTTTTTAGGGTCCACTTCATTTCGCGTTACCTGATTCTTTCTGGCAAAGTTAAGCAAACCGCCGACAATCTTTTTACACCTGTGGGTCTGATCCACAATTAGCCTCAGGTCATTATAAAGATCAGAATCTTTGGGAACTTCATCCAGCAATATATTGGCGTACATGATCACTACGCCAAGCGGATTATTCAATTCATGGGCAATCCCGGCAGAAAGTTGGCCCATACTGGCCAGTTTTTCCGTTTGTTTGAGGGTTTGCTGCATGGATACCAGTTTCTCATTGGTTACCGCCAGCTCCTTCACCGAATTATGCAATTTTTCTATGGTATAGGGAAGACACATTTCTGTTTCCGCCAGCCCTTTTACGATAGCAATGGCATGGTCCTCGCAGGTATCGTATCCACAGGCCCCACAATTTAAATGGTCTTCCGGTTCATTTTTACCCATAGATTGGAGTATCTTATTAATCTCTTCCCGGGAGGGAGTAGAAATCCGCTTGTCCTTCCTATCAAATGTTACAGTCAGATCCAGGTCTTTATATCGCGCAATATTGGCCTTCCATTCCTCCTTATTGAAATGTTCAATCTTATGTTGTACATAATTGTGTACCAGGATGCGGCGATTATACTGACGGCGGTTTTCTTTTGAGGTCCCCGGTCCCATAATGCAACCATCACAACACAACAGTTCCAGATGACGTGAATTGATCTGCCCGTTTTCAAACTCTTTAAGGGCTTCCTGAAATTCTATTCTCCCTTCGGCCACAAGGATATCCCCGTCAAACACATCATCCTTGATTCCGGCAGTTTGAAGCAGTCCGCGACTAACGGGAAATATGGCTCCCCGTCCGCTCCTTGGCGGATCAAATTCCGAAGGCTCTGTTTGTTCCCGCTCTATCTTACTCTCCTTCAACATTTCTCGTAATTCCACAAACGTGATCATTTCATTCACCTCGTCTGTCTCCGCTTTTTTAGCGATACAAGGGCCAACAAATATCAAATTGATATCATCGCCGTATTTTTCTTTCATTACCCGGCTCATGGCCACCATAGGAGAGGCTACAGGAGCAAGTGTATCCACAAGGGTAGGATGGTACCGTTCAACATAGGCGGCAATAGCAGGACAATCAGAAGATATATACCTTTGGGACCCATTGTTGGTGATCAGCTCATTATACTTTCTCGCCACCAAATCAGCGCCAAAGGAAACTTCAGATACTACATCAAACCCCAGAGCCCGAATCATCCCAACCAATTCCCGATAGTCCTCAAAATCCGAAAATTCAGCAGGAAAACTGGGAGCCACAATGGCCACATTTTTTCTGTCATTTTCAAATAACTGATAAACCCTTCCTTTGGTATCCAGGTAAACCTTAGCACCCTGACTACACACTTTGATGCAATTACCGCATGCAACACACCGCTCATTCATCACCTCCGCCTGACCACCTACAATTTTAATGGCCTTAGCCGGACATTCACGGACACAGGTATAACAAACCCTGCACTTATTGCGGATGGTGTAGATCAAATCCCTGTTTATATTCGATCCTTCTTTCTTTGTCATTTTAAAGCAAGATGTCTCTTTTTGTATATTGAGTATGCAATACCTTCCTGGATTCACCACCATAAGGTTCGCCCAGGTATTGGCTGTAAAAATCTCTCACCACTTTGTTGTTGTGAGAAAACTGTACAGCACTTTTTTCATCAATATTGTGAATGGCCTTAGTCCGGTCTCGAAGGGTTTTAGACTCCGTATAAAAAGGCTGACCACCTCCGTTAACACAGCCACCCGGACAAGCCATAACTTCTAAATAGTGATAATGGCATCCTTCATTCCGGATATCCGGCAAAATATCTTTAACCTTTTTAAGGGGACTTACTGAAGTCATATTTAGCTGATGATGGCCTACCTGAAGGCTTAACTCCTTAAATTCTTTTGTTCCACGCAATTTACCAAACTTCGGATAAGTCATGTCCGTACCGGTAACATTTTTATGCAAGGTTCTCAAAACAGCTTCACCCGTTCCACCCACGGAAGCCATTAGTTTTCCGGAGGAACTGCTCTTATTAAAAGGTACATTTGCACTTTCAGGTTCTAATGCATGAATATCGATTCCATATAACTTAATCAAACGTGCCAGCTCCCGGGTTGTCAACACAACGTCAATATCAGGAATGCCCTTCTGGGCCATTTCCTGCCGCTGGGCTTCAAATTTCTTAGCCGGACAAGGGGTAATGGCCACGGAAAAAATATCGTTTTTACTTTTGTTTTCGGTCTCCCTACAATATCTCTTAATTACGGCCCCTGTAATTTGTTCCGGCGATTTCACAGTTGAAAGATAAGGCAACAAATCGGGATAACTTTGTTCTACATCTTTTATCCATGCGGGACAGGAACTGCTCAACAAAGGGAGATTTTCTTCCTTATCCAATCTGTCTTCCAGTTCTGCTGCCTGCTCCATTACATAAATATCAGAACCGAAACTCCCGTCAAAAACCATGTCGAATCCTATCTTTCTTAAAGCAGCATTGATCAAACCAACAATCTGTTTCCCCGGTTTCAATCCGAATTCTTCTGCCAGGGTTACCACCACAGAAGAAGAATAATGGGCTACAGTGGTTATTCCATCCTTATTACCCAGGGTTTCCTGAATCAGATCAAAATAAGACTTCTCATGTAAAGCGCCGGTAGGACAAACCAAAATACATTGACCGCACTGGACACAACTTGAAAAGTTAAGTCCTTTATTCATGGCGGTACTTACTGAGGTATTATTTCCTCTGCCCCTGAACTCAAGCGTAGTGATACTGACTATATCCTCACAAATCCGAATACACCTGCCACACAATACACATTTTTCCGGATCATGGACAATACCGGGACTCGAGAGATCAAGTTTGGCCTTATTTTTCTTCCCGGCAATTCTCCTCTCCCTGATATTCAATTCTGCTGCCAGATTCTGCAATTCACAGTTGCCGTTCCTTTCACAGTAAAGACAATCATCCGGATGATTTGACAACAAAAGTTCCACGATCATCTTTCTGGCTTCAATGACTCTTTGGGAATGGGTTCTGATTTTCATCCCCTCTTCCAAAGGGTAAGAACAGGAGGGTACAAGGTTGTCCATTCCTTCCACTTCAACCACACAAAGCCGGCATGCACCTGTCGGTGTAAAATCTTCCAGACGGCAAAGGGTAGGTATCTTAATGCCATTTTTTTTAAGTGCATCAAGGATCGTTTGTCCCTTTACGGCATTAATTTTATTATTATTTATTTCAACTTCAATCTGCATACATGTTGGATTTACTTTCTAATAACGGCTCCGAACTTACAGGAATCATAACATATCCCGCAACCTATACAGCGTTCCTGAACAATGAAATGGGGTTTTTTGGCACTCCCCACTATGGCTCCTGTGGGACATTTTTGAGCACAAATGGTACAGCCCGTACATTTATCCACATCAATATAAAAGGTACTGAGTTCCTGACAAACGCCGGCAGGACATTTTCTCTCGAAAATGTGTTCTTCATATTCCTCACGGAAAGCGGTGATTGAAGAAAGAATGGGATTGGCAGCCCGCTGACCCAAACCGCATAATGATGTATCCCTGACCACATGGGCCAATCTCTCCAGATTAATGACTCCTTTAAAGCGCTGTAAGGTGAATGAACCATTCTCTTCGCGGGGACGTGTGGTAATGTTCTCAAGTATCTCATGCATCCTCCTGGTCCCTTCCCTGCAGGGAATACATTTTCCGCAGCTCTCTTCTTCCAGCAGATGCATATAATATTTTACGGTATCCAGTATACAAGTATGCTCATCCATTACTACCACAGCCCCGGAACCAAGGGTACATCCCAGTTCTTTCAACTCTTCATAATCAATCCGGGTATCCAGATTTTCATAAGTTAATGCACCACCTGCGGGACCGCCTACGAGCACACCCTTCAGCTCTTTATTATCAGGCACTCCGCCCCCGATTTTATATACCACCTCTCTCAGGGAAGTGCCCATAGGTATCTCCACCAAACCACTGCGTTCAATTTTACCGGAAATAGAGAAAACTTTTGTGCCCGAGCTTTTATCCGTCCCGATCTGCTTATACCAGGCAGGCCCATCCCTGACTATTACAGGTACATTCAACAAGGTCTCCATATTATTAACTACGGTAGGCTGATTATGCAAACCCCTATGTGAAGGATAAGGAGGCTTAGGCCTGGGCATACCTCTTTTACCTTCTATACTGGCGATTAAAGCGGTTTCTTCACCGCATACATAAGCCCCGGCACCCTGGTGAAGCTGGATGTTGAGATTGAATCCACTGCTAAAAATATCATCTCCCAGCAATCCATAACCCCGGGCCTGATCAATAGCATTTTGCAGGCGACGGCAGGCCGTTTCATATTCACTTTCCAGGTATATATAGGCCTTTTGTGCACCAATAGCATAGGAGGCTATAGCTATAGACTCTACCAAACTGTGGGGATCGCTTTCCATAATCATACGTTCCATAAAAGCTCCCGGATCACTTTCCCCTGCATTACATATCAAAAACCGTTTTTCTGCCGGCGCATGGAGGGTATTTTTCCATTTTTTCCCTGTCGGATATCCTTCTCCACCTCTCCCTCTTAAGCCGCTTCTTTCAATCAGATCACAGACTTCTTCCGGAGTATAATTACGAATAGCCATCAAAAAACTCCGGTATCCACCATTGACAACATACTCATCTACAGAGCCGGGATTAATCCTGCCGCAATTGTTCAAAATTACCCGCTTCTGACTTTGAAAAAAAGGCAACTCATTCACATAGTTGATATTCTCCCAGGGTTCATGCAATTCGTTGAAATGTTGGCCCAATACATATTCTTTGGGAATAAAATTGTTGAAAACGGCATCAAGAATATCGCTTACCTTTTCGGAAAAAACCTTACCGAAGGTTACCCTGGCCTTGCCCGGTAACTGAATGTCCATAAGAGGCTCTGCGGTAATCAATCCCAATGAACCAATCACATCCAATCGGGCATCAATTTCACGTTCTTCCAGGTAACTGCGAATCGCATCAAAAGTTTCATCAGCCCCTGCAACGATACTTGCGGTATTATGGGATAAGGAAATGACCGGCTGTGTGACTTTATCGCCTTTAATCCGATCTATTGCCTCCCTTCCCTTATCGTCCATATCCTCTGTATTCCCTTCCAATAAGGTTTTTATGATTGTATCTCGGGTGGTATTTCCTTCAAACCTCGCCATAGGATCTACTCTTCACTTTCTTTGTAATCATCAATGATTTCTTCAAGTTTATCTTCTGTTATTTCCGTATAGTAACGGTTATTCAGTGCCATCACAGGTCCTAACCCACAACATCCCATACAAGCAACTACTTCCAAACTAAACATTCCGTCGCCGGAAGTTTCTCCGTTCATAATACCCAAGTATTTATACACTTTTTTTTCCAGTTTTTCAGCGCCTTTTATCTGACAGGAAGTACCCCTGCACAACTTAAGATGAAATTTGCCCCTGGGCTGAAACCGAAACTTACTGTAAAAAGTGGCTACACTGTATATTTTGCTGGCGGGAAGCTCCAGATAATTTCCAACCTCCTTCACAGCTTCCTCGGTAAGATGACCGTACTCGTACTGGATGTCCTGTAAAATGGGAATCAAATTTTCACGTTCCACAAACGGGTATCTTTCCAGTATTTTTTTTATCTTGTTATTTTCCATGAAAATTATTCTTTTTGTACCGACTCAACTTGAAACCATCTGTTCTGTGTGACAAAATTACAAATTATAATTGTTATTTCATAAACAATGTTATTCTTTTAACAATAAATACGCTCATTTTTGGGTTTTGTATAAAAATCTTTGCAATCTTCACTGCAGGAGAAGCTATGGAACATTCCAAACTGAACTGATTTTAAATAAAAAAATATGCCTTTTGTTCCAATAATTATTTTTACTTTTATTTAATTATGAGTAATAAAAACCAAAAAGACCATAAGAAGGAGTTAATCATATGTTTGGGAAGTGCTTGTTTTTCAAGAGGAAACAAAGATGCTGTGAATACGATTAAAAATTACATCAAAGAGCACCAACTGGAAGATAAAGTATATTTTCGCGGTTGTCACTGTATGGAAAGGTGTCAGGATGGGCCAAACCTGAAATTCGAGGACAAAATTTTCACCGGCTTCCCATCCGACCGACTACTGTATGTATTGGATGAAATTTTCCATAAATATCTTTAATACGTTATGTCTTTAATACAAATCATCAAAGATAAATGTGACCTGAGCTATTCCTGCGTAAGGGAATGCCCGGTAAATGCCATAGAGGTAAAAGTCAACACGGATTATGCAAGAATAATCCCTGAAAGATGTATAGGTTGCGGACACTGTGTGGGTGTTTGTCCGCAGGATGCCATTATTTATCGTGACTCAAAACAGCAAACCAAGGATTTGCTGAAATCGGAAGAGCAGACGGTAGCCATTGTAGCTCCGAGCATATCAGGAGAATTCGATGACATTGCCGATTATAGAAGATTTGTGCAAATGATCAGGCAACTGGGATTTGATTATGTGAATGAGGTTACCTTCGGGGCTGATCTGATCGCATTAAAATACAAAGAACTTTTCGACAATTTTAAGGGTAAATACTACATTACCTCCAACTGCCCGGCTGTAGTGTCCCATGTAGAAAAATACCATCCCGGCCTGGTCAACAATCTGGCTCCCCTCGTTTCACCCCCCATAGCAACCGCCAAAGTGGTACGAAAAAAACACGGAAATCAGATCAATGTGGTGTATATCGGACCGTGTATTGATTCAAAAGAGGAATCAAAACTTTACCAGGACGACGGAACAATCGACACAGTACTCACTTTTGTGGAATTAAGAGAGTTATTTAATGAATACAACATTCAGGAAAGCAAAATGGAATACTCCGATTTTGATCCCCCCATCGGATACAAAGGCTCCCTGTTCCCCATAAGCAACGGGTTGTTTCAGGCGGCAGGCATCAGTGAAGATCTGCTGACCGGAACGGTCATCAACGGTTCGGGTAAAATCAATTCCATCAATGCAATCAATCAGTTTGAAGAAGGGATCAACCAGATCAAACACCATTTTAACCTGTTTTTCTGCGAGGGATGTCTGATGGGTCCCGGGACCTCCCCCGGAGGCAAAAAATATAAAAGGCGATCCAAAGTAATTGACTATGCCAATAAAAGACTGGAAACGTTCGATAAAAAAGCCTGGGAAGAAGAAATAGCCCAATACATTAACCTGGATTTTTCCAGAGGTTTTCAGGCTGATGACCAGCGCCTCGAAGCCCCTTCCGAGGAAAAAGTTCAGGAAGTACTGAAAGCGATAGGAAAAGACAACAACAACAGTTCTGTCGGTTGTAGTGCCTGTGGTTATCCCTCCTGCAGAGATTTTGCCATTGCAGTTTCAAAAGGCCTGGCCAAAACCGAGATGTGCCTGAGCTATACCTTAAGAAACCGCAATGAGTACATCAAAGCGCTCCGTACCACCAATGAAAAGCTGGCCCAAACGCAAAAAGCGCTGAAAGAATCCGAGCAAAAAGCACGCAAGGAAAAACAGGCTGCCAAAGAAGCATCGGAAACCATCAACGCGATGCTTCAAAAACTGCCTTCCGCTGTGGTAATCATTGATCAAAACCTGAAAGTCGTGCAATCCAACAAAACCTTCATTGATCATCTGGGAGATGAAGCCCAGTCGATCAATGAAGTAATTCCCGGACTTGTTGGGGCCGATCTGAAATCCCTGCTCCCCCATAACATTTTTACCCTTTTTTCTCATGTATTGGATAATCAGCAAAATATCGTAAACAGAGACATTTATCTGCAGGATAAACTTTTGAATCTTTCTATATTCAACATAAAAAAAGGGAAAATCGTAGGAGCAGTGCTAAGAGATATGTATGCCCCGGAGATACGGAAAGAACAAGTAATAAAAAGGGTAACCGAGGTAATCGACAAAAATCTGGAGATGGTGCAGAAAATCGGATATCTGTTGGGCGAAGGTGCCTCAGAAACTGAGCAAATGCTCAACTCCATCATCGAATTCTATCAGTCGGAAAAATCACAAAAGCCAAACGAGAAAGACAAAGATTCCAATGAGCAATGATTTCTATATAGAAGTCGAGGTTAAACAAAAGAACCATGAAGAAGAAAGGATCTGCGGGGATGTTTTTCTATCCGAAAAGTACAAGGAGGAAAACAGGATGGTTCTTGTGCTTTCCGATGGTTTGGGCCATGGCGTAAAAGCCAACATGCTGGCCACACTTACTTCCACCATGGCCCTGAACTTTACCAGAGAACATAAAGAGGTACAAACCATCGCCGAAATCATCATGAACACCCTTCCTGTGGATAAAACCAGAAAAATCAGTTATGCCACCTTTACCATTGTTGATGTAGACTACTACAACGGAAAAGTAACTATACTGGAATACGACAATCCCACGGCCATTATATTACGGGGCAATAAAATATACAAGCCCAAATGGGAAAAGATTGTACTGGAGAGTGAAAAAAACAAAGGCAAAGAACTCAAAAGCTGCAGTTTTGAACCCAAAAAAGAAGACCGCATCATTCTCGGATCCGACGGAATTGTCCAGTCAGGACTGGGAACAGATAAATATCCTTTTGGCTGGGGACATGAAAATTTCCAGGAGTTCGTCAAAAGACTGGTATATAACGATCCCGGCATATCTGCCAACAAACTTTCCACCAAGATTGTGAACATGGCCTATCAAAACGATGGATACTACGCCAAAGACGACACATCCTGCTGCGCTGTTTACTTTAGAGAGCCCAGGAGGTTGCTTGTCTGTACCGGACCTCCCTTCGACTCCAACGATGACGAGAGACTCGCCAATACAGTCAAAACCTTTGAGGGAAGCAAGGTCATAATGGGAGCCACCACCGGCGATATCATTGCACGGGAGCTTAATATGGAAATCGAAGACAGCTTTGAATTCGAAGATCCCGATCTGCCGCCTGTATCCTATATGGAAGGCGTTGATCTTGTGACTGAAGGCATCCTTACCCTCAGCAAAGTGGCCGACATTTTAAAGAAATACAACAGCAACTACATTCTGAAAAAAGGGCCTGCCGATCAAATCGTCAGACTTCTGAAAGACAGTGATGAAATTCATTTTGTTATAGGGACCCGGATCAACGAGGCTCATCAGGATCCCAGCCTGCCTGTGGAACTTGAAATACGCAGAACGGTGGTAAAAAGGATCGCCAATACGCTGGAAGAGAAGTTTCTCAAGGAAGTGACGCTGGAATATATTTAAAAGTTGGAACGTTTGAAAGTTTGACAAAAGAGTTTGAAAGTTGGGGAAGGCTTTGGCTGGCAGATAAAAATAATAGTCATTCGATTGTCATTCGTAGTCACTCATGGTCATTCGATTGTATTGACAGGGCGTAAGTCGCGTAGCGACGGAATTATGGTAGATTAACAACCCTAACAATAAGCAGGAGTCGCGTAGCGACGGCAAAATTTCCTTGAAAAGGCATCCGGGTATCCTCTGAAGAACGCTGGATATCCCCGGAGGATATACTAGAGGGTCACTGAAGACCCCGGAATATCCTCCTGTGTTATCAAAGAGGTCCTCTGAAGACCGCTTAAGGTCTGCTGAGGATAACACGAGGGTCCGGGAAGGTCCGGTTGAGCACCAAAGAAGATAACAATGGGCTCCCCTGAGGACCGGTTGCTACCCCCAGAGCATATGTACCCAGTATCCTCTGAGGACCCTTAGATATCCTCCGAGGGCCTCGAAAGGTCCACGGAGGACCGGCAGATACCCTCAAAAGGTATCCACTAAGGTCCTCCGAGGGGCAAGAGATATCCCCGGAGGATATCCGGAAACCCTCAGAGGATAGTAACAGGGTCCTCTGAGGATATCGACCGGTGCTCTTAAGATATACAACACTTTTCTTCATTTAATTTATTGAGAAGAATAACCTCCAATATTATTGTTCTCCAGGCAAATGAGATTGTAGAATTTTATTATCTTTGCTTTCATTTAACAACAAAAAGGCTTCCGGATGAAAAACATTTATCTCATTGTCGCCGTATTATCCCTGATAACCTTTTCATGTGGCAATATGAAGAAAGATGCCGATCTGATTGTGAAGAATGCCAAGGTCTACACGGTAGACGAGCATTTCACCGTTGCCTCAGCCTTCGCGGTAAAGGATGGAAAACTACTGGAAGTTGGAACTAACGGGGACATTACAAAGAATTACGGTGCTGACCGGACGCTGGATCTTGAAGGAAAAGCGGTATACCCGGGTTTTATTGATGCCCATTG
>JAIPAF010000019.1 GCA_021740225.1 Bacteroidales bacterium
ATATCACATAGCACTGGATGAAGCAGGCAAAAGGCAGCTTACCGATATCATTGCTCCCGGTCGACAAGATGTCTTTTCGATTAACAAAGTGAAAATCCATAAAACAGAATAGCCATGAAAACATTCATACATGAAAATTTTCTGCTGGAAAACAAGACAGCAGAGAAGCTATACCATGAATACGTCAAGTCTATGCCGATCATTGATTTTCATACGCATCTGCCCCCTGAAGAAATTGCCAACGACAAACAATTCAACAACCTGGCAGAAATCTGGCTGGGGGGAGATCATTACAAATGGAGAGCCATGCGGACAAATGGAATTCCGGAAAAATACTGTACGGGAAATGTTAAGGATTTTGAGAAATTTATGAAATGGGCCGAGACGGTACCCCACACCATGCGAAATCCTTTGTATCACTGGACCCATATGGAATTAAAACAATCTTTCGGCATAGATAAGCTCCTCAATCCGGATACCGCCAGGGAAATCTATGAAGAAGCCAACGAAAAACTCAAACAAAAAGATTATTCCACACTACAACTGTTGAAAAAATGGAATGTGGAAACGGTCTGTACCACTGATGATCCGGCAGATAATCTGAAGTATCATAAAATGATCCGGGACAACCATATACCTGTTAACGTGTATCCCACCTGGAGACCGGATCAGGTGTTGGGCATACACAAGGTGGATCATTTCAATGAATATATTAATACGCTTGAAAAAGCCTCCGGTGTCACCATCGACAATTACGAGCAATTGATTACAGCCCTTCGCAAACGGCATGATTTTTTCGACAGTCTCGGATGTAAGAGTTCGGATCATGGTATTGAAACATTCTATGATTGTGAATACACGGACCACGAAATAGCCGGAATATTCGGAAATGCGCGCTCAGGCAAAGCGGTAACCACAGAACAGGCCCAAAAGTACCAGATGGCCCTTCTGCATGAACTGGCAGTCATGAATCATGAAAAAGGATGGGTTCAACAGTTTCATTACGGAGCCATGAGAAACAACAACACCAGGATGTTCCAGAAACTCGGGAAAGATACCGGATTCGATTCAATCGGAGACAAGCCTGTAGCCACTGCCATGTCCCGTTTCTTTGATAGCCTAGACAGAAAGGGAAAGCTGACCAAAACCATCATTTACAACATCAATCCCAATGATAATGAAGTGATCGGCTCCATGATCGGAAATTTCCAGGACGGGTCGGTTCCGGGAAAAATGCAAATGGGCCCGGCCTGGTGGTTCAATGACAACATCAAAGGAATGGAAGAACAAATGAATGTGCTATCCAATCTGGGTCTTCTAAGTCGTTTCGTCGGAATGCTGACCGATTCAAGAAGTTTCCTGTCTTTCTCCAGGCATGACTATTTCCGCCGGATTCTCTGCAACATGCTGGGAAAAGATATAGAGAAGGGCCTCCTGCCGGAGGATTATGATTTCATTGGTCAGATGGTGAAAAACATCAGTTACTACAATGCTAAAAATTACTTTAAATTTTAAAGTTGTTGGGATAAAAAATCAATCTTTGAATTTTTTATATATTTACCCTTCTATTGCAGCCAACTAGGAAGAAGAGGAAGGAGAACGCAAAACCATTGGCTTTTCCCCGAGAGAATGGAGTGTAAAATAAGAACCACGAGATAAACCAAAATATGGCAACATTAAAAAGAATTGAAGTAGTCCGTTTAATGAAAAGTACGGGTATTGTCCCGGTTTTCTTCCATTCCGATTTCGAGACAGCCCGTAACATTCTGCAGGCCTGTTTCGATGGTGGCGTAAAAGTAATGGAATTTACCAATCGAGGGGATTTCGCACACGAAGTCTTCGCTGAACTCAAAAAATATGTCCGGAGAGAATTGCCGGAGTTTTCCCTGGGGGTGGGTTCTGTTATGGATGCTCCTACAGCAGCTTTATACATGCAAATTGGAGCTGATTTCGTAGTTTCCCCTGTACTTGATGAAGCTACGGGGCGGGTTTGCAACCGGAGAAAAGTACTTTGGATACCTGGTTGCGGCTCAGTAACGGAAATATCCAAAGCCCATGAATTGGGAGCTGAGATTGTCAAAATTTTTCCGGGATCTCAGGTAGGTGGACCCGGTTTTGTGAAGGCCATCCGGGGGCCTATGCCCTGGACCGACATCATGCCGACTGGTGGTGTGGAACCCACCGAGGAAAACCTCAGGCCCTGGTTTGAAGCCGGTGTTTGCAGCGTGGGTATGGGATCTAAACTGATCACCAAAAAACTGGTAGAGAACGGTGAATTCTCCAAAATAAAAGATAAAGCCAGCGAGGCGCTCTCTATTGTTAAAAAATTGATCTAGAGAATATAACAACCATTATGAAGCCCAAAATATCTGTTATTAGTAAACCCGCTTTGTTACTACTGACCATGATCCTGGTCACTTCAGGATGCAAAAAAGCCACTGAAACCACGAACCTGAAACTCGGTCACGGGTTAGATATGACCCACCCCGTGCATAAAGGGATGGAATACATGGCCAAAAGGGTCAGTGAACTTTCGGACGGGCAGCTGAAAATCGATATTTATCCCAGTGAACAGCTTGGCTCGGAAAGGGAATGCCTGGAAATGCTTCAGATTGGAAGTCTGGCCATGACCAAAGTATCTTCCGCGGTTATGGAAAGTTTCGTGCCTGAATTTCAAGTATTCGGGCTGCCCTATCTTTTTAGAAATTCGAAGCATGCACACAAAGTGATGGACGGACCGATAGGAAAAAAGATCCTGAATTCAGGCACGGAATATTGGCTAAAAGGATTGGCATTTTATGATGCAGGCAGCAGAAGCTTTTATACAGTCGATAAACCCATCCGCAAACCCTCTGACCTGGAAGGCATGAAGATACGGGTCCAGGAAAGCATCATGTCTGTAAGAATGGTAAGAGCCATGGGCGGTTCTCCTACACCGATCTCATGGGGAGAATTGTATACGGCTTTGCAGAACCAGGTTGTTGATGGGGCTGAAAATAATCTGCCCTCCTTCCATTTATCCTATCACTTTGAAATCTGTAACTATCTGAGCATGGATGAACATACTACGCTTCCCGATGTGCTGCTAATCAGTACCCATGTTTGGGAAGAACTGAGCAAGAAGGAACAGGAGTGGCTCAGGCAGGCTGCCAGAGAATCTGTTGAAAAACAGCGGGAATATTGGCAAGAGGCCCGGAAAGAGGCGCTGAAAACGATCCAAAAAGAAGGGGTGGAGGTGATCTATCCTGACAAAGAACCTTTCCGCGAAAGTGTTCAAAGTGTATATGATTATTTTAAAGAAAATAACCCCGAGGTATACAGTATAGCAGAACAAATACAAAACGTCGAAGTTTCTGATTCTAAAAAAACTGAGGATCAAACTAAAAGATAATGCCATATGAAAGCCCGAGCGATTATAGATAGAATCTTAGAAGTTATAGTAGTCACGGTCATGTCTGTTTTGGTATTGGATGTGGTATGGAATGTGGTTTCCAGATATCTTCTGAATGCGCCGAGCTCTTTTTCAGTGGAACTGGCCAGATATCTGCTTATCTGGGTGGGACTCCTTGGAGGTGCTTATGCAACAGGCAAAAAGGAACATATTGCCATCAATCTGCTTCCCCAAAAACTCCAGAAAAGAAACCCGGCGTACAGGAAAAAGCTGGATATTTTTATAAATATTCTCGTTGCGGCTTTTGCATTGGTTGTTTTTATTATCGGAGGATCCAGGTTGATGTATATTACATTTAAAATGACACAGGTATCCCCTACCATGGAAATCCCGTTGGGTTACGTCTACCTGGTATTACCGTTAAGCGGAGTGCTCATCATGTTTTATTCGATACATGAGATTGTATATGGGCTACCCCAGGATTTGAAAGAAAAAACAATGACCTCAGAATAAAAGAAATAAGAAACATGGAACTTTTAGGAATTATAGTTTTAATAGTCACCTTTGTTTTATTCCTTGCGCTTGGAGTCCCAATTGCTTATAGCATTGGATTATCGGCAACGGTAACATTGCTCGTGAGCATTTTCCCACTTCCGGCATTTACCACAATGGCCCAGCGAATAGCTACAGGCCTGGACAGCTTTGCCCTTCTGGCCATACCCTTTTTCGTGCTCGCCGGGCAATTAATGAATCAGGGGGGAATAGCCATGAAACTCATTGATTTTGCCAAGGCCATTGTTGGAAGATTCCCCGGCGGCCTTGCTTTTGTGAACATTCTCTCAAACATGTTGTTTGGTGCTATATCGGGTTCAGCAGCTGCCTCGGCATCGGCCATCGGAAGTTTTATGACGCCCAGAATGGTAAAGGAAGGTTATGATAAAGGATACAGTACTGCGGTAAACGTTACTTCAGCCACCACAGGACTCAGCATACCCCCAAGCAATGTATTGATTGTTTATTCTCTGGCTGCAGGGGGACTTTCTATCGGAGCCTTGTTCATCGCCGGCTACGTGCCGGGAATACTCACAGGACTGGGTATAGCAGCAGTGGCAGCAGCCATTGCTTATCGCCGCAATTATCCATTGGCGGAAAAAGTAACCTTTCGTTACGGGGTGGTTAAATTTCTGGATGCCATTCCCAGTCTGGGCATGATCATTGTAGTTATCGGGGGTATTATAGCGGGAATTTTCACAGCCACAGAAGCTGCAGCCATAGCAGTCGTTTACGCTTTAGGCCTTTCTTTTATATACAGACAAATCAGTGTTAAAGATCTTCCCAACATTTTACTCCGGTCAGTGATTACCTCAACGATCGTTCTGTTGCTGGTGGCAACTTCCATTGGGCTTTCCTGGGTGATGTCATACCAGGAGATCCCCCAGCAGGTTTCTGAGGCATTATTGGGCCTGAGCACCAACAAATTCGTTATTCTGATCATTATTAACATACTGCTTCTCTTTGTGGGTGTATTTATGGATCTGTCTCCTGCGGTGCTAATCTTTACCCCGATCTTCCTTCCGATTGTTACCAATGTAGGGGTAGATCCCATCCATTTCGGGATCATTATGATCCTGAACCTGAGCATCGGATTGTGCACTCCGCCGGTTGGTACCCTACTGTTCATCGGCTGTAGTATCAGTAAGATCGGCATAGAAAAGGTAATACGTCCACTATTGCCCATCTATGCAGTAATGATATTTATCCTGCTGTTAATAACCTATTTCCCACAACTTACACTGTGGTTACCCGGATTATTCGGATTTTAATAAAAAACTCAACACGTTATGAAACTGGAAAAATATTCATTCGGCATTGGAGACCGCTTTGCACATCAGGGCGAAGCTCAGTTAAAAGCGATCATAAAGGCAAAAGAGGCAGGTGTTTCCATCGCACCGATATGGAACAAGTCGTTTCGCGAACATCAGACGGTAGGCTCTAACCATGCCGAAACGAAAAAAGAAGCCGACGGGGCAGTAGAGGCATTGGGCTGGAAGGAGAATTATTATGTTGATGCCGACCACATCAACATGTCGAATGTGGGTCAATTCACAGATCATGCCAATTTTTTCACCCTGGATGTAGCAAATCATATTGGCAAAAAAGCAGATAAAGAAGAATTAAGCCAGTTTGTAAAATCCAATGCCCGGCTAATCGGAAATACTGAAATACCTGGAATCCATAGTGCTTCTCAGGTCACAGAAAATGCAATACGTGAAGTCGGAGAGAAGTACCTTTATGCTATTCAAAAAGCAGGGGAAGTGTACCGGTTCATAGCCGATAAAAAAGGAGAGGATCATTTTGTCGCTGAGGTTTCTATGGACGAAACCGATCTGCCGCAGACCCCTTTCGAATTGCTGATCATTCTCAGCGCACTGGCCCATGAAAACACCCAGCTCCAAACTCTGGCTCCCAAATTTTCCGGCCGTTTCAACAAAGGTGTAGATTACCAAGGTGATATCAGTCAATTTGAAAAAGAATTTGAAGCGGACATTCAAATTCTGGATTATGCCACCAAACGATTTGGTTTGCCAGAAAATTTAAAGCTGAGCATCCATACGGGAAGCGACAAATTTTCCATTTATCCGGTTATCGGAAAGATAATCAGAAAATATGGAAAAGGGATACATGTAAAAACAGCCGGCACAACCTGGCTGGCAGAAGTCATCGGTATGCCTCTCGCCGGAGATGACGGGCTTGACATGGCCAAACGAATTTACCGTACTGCTTACGACCAGGTAGAAAGCCTAACGGAAGCCTACGCGGCTGTGATCGATATTGATCAATCGCGGTTGCCTTTACCTGAAAAAGTCACCCACTGGAAAGCAGATAAATTTGTCAATGCCCTTCGTCATGTTCCCGGTCATCCGGAATACAACCCACACTTCAGACAACTAATGCATGTCTCCTACAAAATAGCGGCACAAACGGGTGCTGCATTTACAGACCTGCTGAAAAAATACGAAAAGCGCATCGCTTCTGAAGTGACGGAAAATCTCTTCGGAGGGCACTTCAAAAGGTTGTTTTTTGAAGAAACCGGAGCAAAATAGTAAATTGATTCCTGACTGAACATCTGCAAAAAATATAATTGATCTCTGGAGGTAGAAAAGCCCTAAATTATGCCTCAAAAAATTGTAATACTGGATACCGGCTATGAATCTTATGATTACGAAAAAAAGCTGTTTGGAGAAGCGGGCTATGAACTGGAGATATTTACGGGGGAACGGAATGATCGTACAGGGAAGATAGCCAAGGCAAAAGATGCTGCAGGCTTGCTGATTCGCTGGACAGAGATCAATGAAAAATTCTTGCAGGCCACTCCCCGGTTAAAAGCTATCGTAAGATATGGGGTCGGTTATGACAACATAGACCTTGAAGCGGCAAATCGTCATCAGGTCAAAGTAGCCAATGTCCGGGGATACGCCAATCATTCCGTATCCGATCATGCGATTGCCATGATGTATGCTAGTGCCCGGGGGCTTCCTCAAGGAGAACAACTGGTAAAAGAGCAATTCAGTAAACCCCCTGTCAAACAGATTCCCGAATTTCACGATAAAACACTGGGCATCATTGGCCTTGGCCGAATAGGCAGTACATTGTGTCAGAAAGTACAAACACTTTTCAAGCGGGTACTTGCATGTGATCCATACGTACCGGATGAGTGGTTCGAATCCGTGGGAGCCATCAAAACCGGCTTGAATGAATTGCTTGCAGAAAGCGATGTTCTATCGGTACATTGCAATCTTACCGAAGAAACCAGAAACCTCATCGATGCCAGAAAGATTCGGTTGATGAGAAAAAATGCGATTCTCATCAATACAGCCCGCGGAGGTATCGTAAATGAAACCGACCTGTATAATGCCCTTCAAACCGGCAAGTTGCACAGTGCCTGCCTCGATGTTTATCGTGAAGAACCTCCCTCATCCAACCAGGATGCCCTGCTGGCCCATCCACAGGTGATTGCCACCGGACACTATGCCTGGTATTCTACACAATCCATCGCAGAACTCCAGAAACGTGCGGCCCACAACCTATTAACCATGCTAAAGGGAGAAATTCCCGGAGATTGTTTAAATCCATAGAATTATATATTATATTGGGAAACGGTTATCAAGCCAGGATGATTACAAAGCAAGAAGATTCCGGGTGAACTCAGATGATGGGTTATTTAAATTAAGTCTCCTCCACGGAAATTGAGAGATGCAACAAAACAAAATAAGCATTCCCCCCAGAGGATTGGCAATTTTGGCTATAGTCGGGCCTTCCATTGTATGGGCTGCAGAATACATCGGATCCGGTGAAGTGATTCTGGCTACAAGGACAGGGGCCATTTTGGGTACCTCTGTCATCTGGGCCGTGGTAGTGGGCATGTTCCTAAAATACTGGATTGGCATGAGCGGTGCACGTTATACGGTTTGCACCGGAGAAGGCATGATCGATATGTTTGACCGCATGCCCGGTCCTGCTCACTGGAGCGTGTGGATCGTCCTGATAGGGCAGTTCGCTGCCGGGGCCATTTCAATCGCGTCGGTTGCCTCGGCAGCCGGAGTTTTTCTAAGCAGCCTCATACCCGGACTTCCTTCTTTTATCAGTGGCTGGTTGATCACGATATTTTGTATATCTGTGGTATGGAGCGGAAAATTTCAGTGGCTCAAGATTTTCATGAGCATTTTCGTGCTGATCACCGTAATTGGTGTTTTCTATGTAGCCGGGCAGGTGATTCCTCATGCCGGAGACTTTTTTGAGGGGCTTCTTCCCGGCGATTCGGTTGTACCCGAATGGGCACTTGGTCAAGGAGTCCACGAAAATCCGTGGAGAGAAATATTGCCGTTGATAGGCTGGGGTGCCGGCGGATTTGCCAGCCAGGTATGGTATACTTACTGGGTATTGGGTGCCGGTTATGGTGCCGCAAAGAACCGAAATTACGGAGAACCGGCGGATACCTCTTACCTTAAAAAGATGCCAAAAGTAGATGCCAAAAGAATCAAGGGATGGGTCCGGGTTGTTTATACCGATGCCACCCTGGGATTGTTCATCGGTGTATTTGTAACGCTCGGTTTTCTTATTGCCGGGGCAGGTGTGCTTCGGCCTCAGGAACTGGCTCCCCAGGGACCCAAAGTAGCCATTACCCTTTCAGAGATATTCTCCTCACGTTGGGGGGTACTGGGTGGTTTTGTTTTCCTGTTGGGAGGGACAGCCGCACTCATAGCTACCCAGGTCGGACAAATGGCAGGCTGGCCGAGGCTTTTGGCTGATGCTGTCCGGATATGTATCCCTTCCTTTAAGAGAAAATTTACATGGAAAGTTCAGTTCCGTATATTCCTGGGATTCTTCCTGTTTACCAATATGATAATTGTCTACACCCTCGGTTTAAAACCGGTGGCGCTGGTAAAATTGGGAGCCGTCTTGGATGGGCTTATCCTGACTCCGCTTCAGGCCCTACTGGTTGGTATCGGACTTTTCTTTGTTATGCCCAAATTGTTAAGCAAAGAGGCCCGACCAATACTTAAACCCCATTGGATCTTTGCGGTGGGTTTGACTATAGCTTTACTGGTATTCGGCTACTTTTGCATCTTTCAAATTTCCTACATCATCTGAATCAATAAATTCTTTTTCAAACACAAACATTCAGGAGTAAATATGAATAAACAGTCGAGTGCATTGGTTTTTGATTTCGATGGCCCTTTGGTAGAATCAGAATCCCGGTGTTTTTGCTCAGTGACCCGGGACATATTTAAATTCAAGGTTCTTATAATGCAACAGTGATTTTGAAGGTTTATCATATTTCTCAGGAATAGGACGTCTGGAATAAGTTTGAAAATACAACAAACAAGCATTACGCCACCAGTCTGCCTCCTGTTTCTGTATCTCAAGAAATTCTGATACCTTATTGTGTCTTTCCCTGTCAATCATTCCTTTCACTGATCTCCACGTTTTCTGCATCCATTTTACCGAATCGGCCCCCTGATAATATCGGTGAACAAGTTCGTTCCAAAGGGTTCTTCCTGAGTTGGTAGTATAATCCCAGGGTAGATGGTGAAACCATAGTAAATATTTTTCAGGACAGGTTTCAATATCGGCAAATTTTTCAGCAACCGGGGAATGGTACTGGCTCACTGCATTGCTTCCGGTAACTGTTCTGTCAAATCCGATACCACCGGTATCGGCCCGGTGATAATAAACCGAGGTCCAATCGGCACGCCCTTCATCTACCCAGGGAGCAGGACCATAATGGTGACCCCGGCCCATCATATGAGCTAAACCAATAGGTGTCATGTAATTTACTGTAATTTCGCGGGAAGCCATCATCATCTTTTTTACCGGATTGATGAAATCGATATTGTTTGTAAAAGTCATACGAAGCCACTCTTCTGCAATTTCCCCGGAAGATAATTTGTGATTCCAGGCCAAACGCCCATAAGCATACCAATTGGCCTGTCCGAAAGTGTGACCACACCAGTTGCGGTTGGTTCCAATATTGGATACCCCCGCTATTCCACTTATCCGGTGGTCTTCCAATGATCCGTCTACCACTTCCGAGACGTAGGAACCTTTGCCTTTTGCATAGGTATCTGAATACAAGGCTTCTTTATAAAGTGGTGCCAAATATACCAAGTGGGTGGCAAATCCGAGATATTCCTGGGTTATCTGAAATTCCATCATAAGGGGTGTTTTAGGCATAGCACCAAATAAAGGATGAAAAGGTTCCCGGGGCTGAAAATCGATTGGTCCGTTTTTAACCTGAACCAAAACATTATCTCTGAATTTACCATCAAGAGGCTTAAATTCATTATAAGCCTGTTTGGCACGGTCTTCAGGAACTTCATTGGAATAAACAAAAGCCCTCCACATCACGATACCATCGTGAGGAGCAAGAGCATAGGCGAGCATATTGGCTCCAGCGGCATGTGAACGCTCATAGTCCTGGGGACCGGGCTGACCTTCGGAGTTGGCTTTTACCAAAAAACCTCCAAAATCAGGAATGTATTTATAAATTTCATCCACTTTATTTTTCCACCAGGATACAACTTCCGGTTCCAGGGGATCAGCAGTTTCCAGACCACCTATTTCAACAGGGGCACTAAAACGGGCTGTGAGATATACTTTTATTCCATAAGGTCTTAATACATCAGCCAGGGCAGCTACTTTCTCCAAATATTGAGGGGTGAGTACATCGGCATTGGCATTGACATTTGTAATAACCGTCCCATTAATACCAATAGAAGCATTTGCCCGGGCATAATCCTTATAGCGGGGCTTAATATAATCGGGAAGTTTATGCCAGTCCCATAAGGAAGAACCGGCATACCCCCGCTCCACTGTTCTGTCAAGATTATCCCAGTGATTTAAGAGCCGATACCTAATCCTGGGTTTTCTGACAATGGAAATATTTTTAATATGCTTCCGCGTTTGAAGCATCCTTAAAAAATGAAATACTCCATACAAGACTCCTGTATCAGTATTGGAAGCAATACAAATACATTGTTTCTCATTTGTTTCAATTGTTTCTATTATAAATCCCTCTTTTCCCGCCTTACTTACCTCATCATGAATTGTAGAAGCCGCAATGAGATCTGAGGAGGAAGGAGTACCTACAATAAGAGTCCCCTCTTTTATGATAGAATCATTGTCGGTGATACTTATTTTGCTATTAAACAATCCCTCTATGCCTCGATTCAATTCCTCTCTGGCTGCCTGAAAAGTTGGTGATTCCCCCGGGAAATTTATTTCCCGGAGCATACTTCTGTATTCATTTCTTAGCTCTGCATTTTCTATGGGTTCATACCTCAGCCATAATCTGTAACCATCTTCGGCAAATATTTGGTAAGGAATTAAAAAAAACAGGCATAACAAAAACTTAACAAAAAAACATCTGTATCTTTTCATATTGTATCGGTTGAAAGGTAAAGTAAAAATTAGTTATTACATTATTCCGGGACAAATTTATTCATTTTCATTTAACCGCACACATACATTAACAATGTATATGCACTCTGAAAACATTTCCGGAATACTTCACACCCTTTATTTAATTTGACTCATCCCAGAATCATAATTTTTTCAATCATGAATTTTCCTCGCTTTACAAGCTGAATAAAGTATATACCGGGAGAAACATTTAAATTAACCCGCAACAGGGATTGGTTTTCCAGATGGAATGACCGCACCAGATTTCCCAGCGAATTCAAAATATTAACCTGAGTGACCCCTCCTGTGCCCTGAATGGTAAAATTGCCATTCAAGGAAGGGTTTGGAAAAACGGTAATTTCATCCCCTGATTTTTCCTTACAAAGTGCTGTTCCCTGATTGGTAACGGTAATCTCCATAAGACCCTTAACATCGGACTGATATTCAATGGAAGAAGCACTAAGGGTGACAGTTCCATTGCTTTTTGCAGTCAATATTCCATCTGAATCAATGGTAGCAATATCGGTATCGCTTACATTCCATATAACATCCTTTATCGTAGCATCCTCCGGCCTCACCTCAGCTTCCATCTGCAACGTACCCTCTTTTGTATTGATAGAATCCTTGCCACTGGCTGTTGAGACGGAAATAGATCCCATAGGAATATAATTTCCATTTACATAAGCCCTGAGCCATAATAAAGCAGGTCGTTCTTTTCCGGTAGGAGTTACAAGATATGCCTTTTCCTCGTTCCGCCATAATCCAGGTCTGAATCCCCATAAAGTAACACCTTCCACTGATTGATGCCCCCAGAAGAGTGGAAAAATCCTCTGATAATCCTGTAACTGAACTGCATCCGTCGGACCGTCAATATCTAGCTCAGTAGCAATTATTGGAAGACCTTTCTCAGCAAGTCTGTCAATATTTCCGCTAATCGCAGACGAGGATATCCGTGTAGAGAAAGCATGAGCCTGAACACCAACTGCATCGATCAAATTTCTATCCATCAAAAGGTCAATAATTTCCTTAAATTTTTTTGTATTATCAGAACTATTAACAATATTGTAATCATTGATCATTAATACAACCGAATCGGGAAAATATTGTCTTGCCAGCTCAAATGCCTGAACCACCCAGTCCCATCCAGTCTCTCCCTCACCACCAAGTGCTTTGATATAATCTCCGTTTCCTTCTCCCTGTGGAGGATCGTGAATAGGCTCATTCACCACTTCAAGATAATCAATATCAGGATATCGCCCGGCAACTAATGAAAACCACTCTTCAATTTCTTCTCTTTGTTGAGCAGAATCAAGATCCTCAATCCATTCCGGTTGCTGATTGCCCCATATCATCACATGCATGCGAAAAGGAAAGCCATTGTTTTTTGCCAGATCATAAGCTGCATCCAATCCACTCCAATTCATTTCATCCCTTGATCTTTCCACACTACCCCATTTACCTTCATTTTCAGGAGTTACCTGATTCCAGTAATTAGTAAAATCAGGTAACTGAGCAGGGGAATAAATATTGCCCAGAAATTGAGACTGACCTTCGGCAATGGGTTCTTCATCATCCTCTGCCGGCGGTTCTTCAGATCCGGATTCTCCGTTATCCAGATCAGAAACCGTATAGTATAATTCAGAAAGCCCGAAGGCAAACTTATCCAAGGCAAGGCCATCTTCCCTTCCACCGAGCATAAAAATCCTGGTAAGATTACCGGGTTCCACCTTAAAGGATACAGGAAGTTCTCCTCCGGTAAACCCGGAGATGTTAATCCATTTCCAGATCTGATTTCCTGCACCCCCGTTGCCGGTGACCACCTGCCCATCTTCTACAAACCCGGAATTATGAAGGTTATTGACTACTATCCAATCCTCATCATTGGCAGGATCCTTACTTCCGAAGCCATTTCCATGGAAAAAGCTATCGTCGTCATAGGCATCCGGTCCTGCCCTTAACCTTGCATATAGGTCATAGGATCCGGTATCCGAAAAAGTTACCTCATAGGTAATAACACGATCAGCACTTCCGGGATTGTCCAGATTGATATAATCGGACTGGATGTCGACATATTGCAAACCATCTGTGGTCCTAATCTGGTAATCCGAACCGGTCTCACCGGACTCAGCCTCTACAATCACCAGATCATCCTGAGGAAAAGCTATAAGGCTTATGAATAAAAGACAGGCACTCAAAAGGAGCGTTTTCCAATGGCCCATATTGAATTTCTTAGGATGCCAGGCAGCTATTCCTTCAGCATGCAAATAAATATCATCATTTAGCATGTGATCCAACGGCTGCCTGACATCATATTCTTAACAATTCATTTTTTCAAACCCGACTATTCTTCGGGAATCTTAAACACCCTCCAGTTATCAATACCTACATGAAAAATAGGTTCCTCATTATCACTTGGATTAATGGGCACCATGCGGAATTCAGTAATGGTTGAAAGATCCGAGGGTTTTGTATCAGATGCATCGCCAGGCACTCCGTTATCTCCTTTAGTAGTAAATTCAGAGAATGGAATGGTTTTGGTTTCCCAGCCATCGGTTTTCATCCCCTCTTCCATATCCTGCCATGGGTGATACCAATAAAAATAATTGCCACTGGAACCAATCATAGTAAATTGAAGCGCTACATATTTCAACGATTCTGGAATATTGATCTCAAACTTAAACAGATAATCTCCCGGTTCGGTGCTTTCTTCCAGAGGCAATGAACCACAATACACCTTGACAAACGGGTCCATCCACCATGAGCCACCAGCAACTTCCTCAGCCAGAACCCTGGCGTACAACCCGGAAATGTCCATCATATCCGTTGTATCGGGGGATACTATATTGGGTTTCCACCAACATCCATGTCCTTCTTCAAAGTCCATAAAGACATTATTGTCGTCTTTATAATAACCGGCAGATTCGTCCACTCCACCCACGGTTTCCACCTTTATCCTGCCGGTCGTTGCGCCTTCGGGAACCTCAACCACAATAGTATTGGGTGACACAAAAGCAGTGATTGTCATAAGAAAAATGGTTCAAACCTCCTCCCCGGGTGCCTATCCATAAATCTCCTTCCCAATCTACCAAAACACTGGTAATTTCATTATTACTCAAACTATTATTATCCTGAGGTTTATATTTATATACATCAAAGTCATACCCGTCATAACGATTCAAACCATCGCGGGTACCAATCCAGACAAAGCCTTTTTTATCCTGGTCTATTGAAAAAACAGAGGACTGAGACAACCCCATATTAGTGGAAATTTTGTTAAACTGTTCATTGGAATAGGAAGGTTGAGATTGGGCAAATAGTGATTCTATGCTTACAAATACTAAAAATAAAATCAACATCAAGCAATGAACAGGTGCCAAAACAGTTTCAAAGCATTTCGCTTTGAATGAGAATATTAAAAAAGACATGAGAATGTTCTAAAATCCAAAAAAGTGAAACAAACGGTTTTCCCTATAAATCGAATGGATTAATTAATTTACTAATAATATTACAAGATAATATTTTATGAACAAAAAACAAAAAATAATATAAAGGATTTTAAAGGTTTGTCAGGTTATTATCATTTATTTTACCATCACCCGGGGTGGATGTGCAAAATCGTTCCAAATTTCTTCGGCTTTCCCAGTAGTGAGGAATTCCCCGTCAAACACCATCATCCTGTATTTAAGCGTATAAAGCTCTCCCGGTTTTAATTCCCAGGAAGCATGACGAATGGGACAAAACTCAAAAAAGAAATCTCCCCTGCCCTCGTTGGCATCTGGCGGCCAGACCCGCATGGGCTCGGGAAATTCACGGTTAGCAGGATTGCTCATAAAAAGGATTCCCGAAGGTTGCTTGCCTTTTACATCCGCCCAGGTAATACACCAGCGGGCCCTGGACCCATCGGCCTGTTTCCGGTTCTTTCCTTCGGATGTCAATACCCGGATATTCTCCTTTTTCCAGTCTTCCACCGCCCGGAATCCAATACCTCCTCCATACCTGTATTCGTTAAGCATTACAGGTTTATCTGTTGCACAATTTAAAGTGGTGGTCAGGTCCCAAAGAAAAACTTCTTTCCCCTTTATGTCAATATTCCATACCCTTACATCCCAGCGTTCATTGATGGCTGTGGTGTCACCCTTCAGATCAATATGTTTTTGCAGGGTTTCAAAGCCTGAATATACAGGTCCCTTGACCCGGGTAATAAATCCATTGAACCGAACGGTTCCCTCTCCTTTTCCCAGATTCCAGAAATCAATGGCTCTTCCGTCGAAATGGGTTTTGGTCCAGGGATTCCATATTCCATAGTGATGGTAATGATCCGGCGGCTGAATGCGGGTCAGCACATTGCCTGAAGGTGAATAAAGGGGATGAATGTATGCGTTCCTTGAGTAAAGATCATTCACCCCTTCGGGAGCAGGATACAGGGCATAGCGGTAACTCAATACAGACTGATCTCCTTTCTTTAATACAAGGCTTTCCTCATCTTGTATGTAATCCATAGTTGGAAGGTTCGTAGTTTCTCCACTACCGGACCGCAGCTCAAAAGTCCGCCGGGTATTTTCGGAAGTATTTCCATCCAGAATCCACCAAAGCCTATCTGTCTTGCCGGACTCCACCTGGCAGGGGACCTTCTTCTCCATGTCACCCGTAGTTTCCACCAAAACAAAAGGACGATCCTGCGGGGAATAATTCACGGCTTCAAGCGAAGCATGGACAGGCGTATTGTTTCGCTCATAATCACCTGTCTCAACTATAATTTGGGTCAAAGGTTCACTTTGTCCACATGAGATGCTCATTGATGTAAAAAAAATCAATACAATAATTGCCAACGAGCTTTTACATGTATGCTTTCTGTTGAATTCCATAAAACAGCGGTATTATTTCATTAATAAACCAGATTTAGCATCATACGCCAATATTCATTCTATTGCCTGAACTTCTTAACGGTCTCGACAAATGCGTGCAGATTTTCAGAAGAAACGCCCGGCGGCATACCTCCGCCGCAAGACAAGACAACGCGAGACCGATCTTCAAGAGAATCAATCAGATCTCTTACTGAATTTTCAACATCTTCGGGAGTGCCATTGGCCAGCACATCCCGGGGTGGAATGTTGCCCAGCAGGGTTACCTGATCGTCGGTGAGCCGTTTCAACTCATTAAGGGTTATATCAAAGCCCATATTGAAAAAATTCACACCCATTTCAGGGAGATAGGGCGCTGAAACTTTACATGGGGCATCGTTGTGGAAAAATTTCACGGAAACATCCCGGTCAAACAATTCCTGAAAATAGGGCAGGGCGAACTCCTTAAAATGATCCTCACCGATAAAACCCACAATATCATCCAGAATGAGGATGCCGTCTATGGTAGAAAAAGCCTCCATCTGAATCGTATGCCATGCTTTCAGATAATCGGTAATGATGCGCAGCAGCTTATGAATCTTTTCGGGATCGGAGATCATGGCCGGTAAAAGCTCGGTAGTGCCCATCAGATAAGAGGCAACATTCAAGGGACCTCTTGTAACGGAAAATCTAATCTTGTGGCCATTTTCTGCTATCCGCTTCCGGTTTAGCTTAAGCCGGTTCAGAATGAAGGGATTCAGCCCGTCAGCATTAGCCCTGGGATTTTCCAGTTTATCAATTTCCTCTACCGAGTCTATGCAGGGAAAGGCATGGGGAAACTCATCCTCGGGAAATCTTCCTTTCGCCCCGAAAGCGGAGGGTTCACCACACATTCCGTACTCCGACCAAAATCCCGGCAGAAACATGCATTCGGGAAATTCGTTGATCACTTTCATATTGGCGTCAAACCAAAGGTCATCGCTGGTATAATAATCAAGCTTCGTAATGCCGTACCAATTTGGAAGCCAGGGACTATCAATAATAAAACCTATGGGAAGGTTCGTTTCTTTTCCATTGATGGTGTCAAGTAAGGTATTCCACTGTTTGTCTGTCATGGGTTATGTTTTTTGCGTTCTCCTGTTTGATAATAATGCAAGAATGTGTGAATGATTGAATGCGTGAATACATAAACTGAACAAGCCAGAATCCAAGTTTTAAAAATATATTTCCATTCTCATATCTCTCGTCTTCTTCCATTCAATCATTCACGCATTCCTGAATTCAGGCATTAGTTAGTTTCTCTGGCCATTTTCAGAGCCTGGGTAGTTAGGTAATATTTAACCCGCATATAGGAGATCTCCCAGTCGGGGATCTCTCCTTCCTTCAAATATTCCAGATATTGTTCCATCACGCTTTTAAAATGTGCCTCATGGCCTTCGCGGTGCCTGTCGGGTATATCTATACGCCAGATTCCTTCCTTCATAAAAGTAACACCCAGATCATCATAGCCCAAATCACTATCGACAATCTCCCGTAAATCCGCTTCAAAGGTAGAAGCATCCTG